>CAUZJR010000207.1:0-9379 GCA_963580005.1 Planctomycetota bacterium | reverse complement strand
CCTCGGCGTCGTCGGAGCCGTCGTTGTTGAGCGGTTCGGAGTTGGGGTCGGGGTCGCCGGAACCCGGTTTCGAGTTTTCCGAGGAAGAGTTGGAGGTGTCACCGGTCTGGGATGTGTCTTGAGAAGTGTCCCCTGAATTGCCGCCGGCCGGGTCACTCTTTGAGTCCCCCTTCTGGTCGCCGGGTTTGTCTCCGTCCTGGCCCTTGGGTGTGTCGGACTTGGCGTCACCGGGTTCGCGTTTCTCAGTCTTTTCGCCCTTGGCGTCGCCGTCTGAGGGCGTGTCGCCTTTTTGCGGTTTTCCGTCCTGGCCGGGTTCGTCGGTGGTGTCGTCGCGGGGCTTGGCATCGGTGCCGTCGGGGTCACCTTCGCCGCCGTCATCGGGAGGCTGTTTTTCGTCTCCGCCGTTCTCCTGCTGCTGCTTCTCCTGTTCCTGCCGGGCCTGCTCCTGCTGCTGCTTGCGTTGTTCGTCTCGCTGTTTCCTGGCTTCTTCAGGAGTGACCGGCTCGGTGATGCGGATATTGAGCTTGGGGGCGGTGTTGGTGCGATTGCCCAGTGGCACCTTGTTGTCGCGGGCTTCGATCCAGTAGCTGATCGTCTGTCCGGGTTGCAGTCCGAGCGGTTCCAGCGGGTAGTCGACCGACTGGGGTCCGAAGGAGGGTTGTTCGCCGGCGAAGAGTTCGAGGTTGTGTTCGACGAGCTGTTTGCCGTCGAGTTCGACTCGGAGCGTGAGGTGTTTGAGTTGGAAGTCGGGGTCTCGAGCCTTGACCAGCAGGGGCACGATGGCGTTGGAGGGCAGTTCGAGATCGGCTCGCGGGTCGAGCAGTTCGACTTCCGGAGGCAGGTCGGGCCGGATCTCGATCGTGTGGAGTGTCGGGTGCAGGTCGGTGGCACCCTGTTCGTCCTGGCAGACGATGCGATAGAACTTCGGGTAGTCCTCGGGCTTGTCGTTTCGAAAGGCGAGGTTCCAGGCCACCGAGAGTTTTGTGCCGTCGGTGACCCGCATCGGGTATTCCTCGGCCCGCTGCGTGGTGTCTTCGGTATCAGAGAAGACGAGTCGGGCGGACTTGACCGGTTGCGAGGCTGTGGCGTGGAGCGTAACGCGGGTGCCTTCCCAGGCCTCGATGTTGGCACTCTCGCGCGACTCGTCAGCCAGCCGCATGTACTTGGGGTAGGTGTAGTCGATGGAGTGCACGGTGGCGGAGGGTGCGGTGGAGACCTGGATCGAGTAGTCGCGAGTGGTCGCGTCGCCGGCCTCGATCCGGAACGAAACGTCCTGCAGCAAGCCGCGGTCGTTTTCTCCGAGCAGCGTCAGCGAGAACTCGGGGTAGACCTCCTGCAACGACCCGTCCAGCGGTCTCATTGCCAGTGGCTGGTCGACGAAACGCTGGTCGGCGGTGGTGAAAAACAGTGTGACATGTTCGCCTTCATCGAGGGCCTTGTTGAGTGTGGCCTTGATCACAGGCTGGAAGCGGGCGGGGACGCGGGGCGTTTCCGCGGCATCGACAAAGGAGCCACCGTCTGCGATCTGGACCTCGACGGTTTCGAACCGGATCCGCGTGGGTGCGGTCGAGGCGGCCCCGAAGGCTCGCATCAGCGAGGGCCCGATCGGTTTCAGACCCAGTGAAACTGTCAGCAGGGTGTAGAGGCACGAGAGGACAACGAGTCCCAGCAGTGTGTAGGCCGAGCGCATCAGGGGCCCGCGATCGACGGTGCTGTCGAGGTCGGCCTGGGAGAGACCGACGGCGGCGCGTTTTTCGATCGAGCGCATCACCGGCTGGTCGACCTCCCGCTTGGCCTGCTGCAGGTCGACGAGGTTCAGCAGATTGCCTTCGAGAGCCGACTCGTGCGTTTCGATCTCGCGGGCCACGAACAGCCGGTTGATCCGGCGTCGGTGGGGCAGCCCGATCCGCCAGCAAGCCCAGGCCAGGGAACCTCCCAGGATCGAGAACCCGATCGCGAGGCGGATCACCGGTGCGACAAAGTCCATGCCCAGCCAGTGGTCGGCGATCACGAACAGCAGCAGGTAGCCCAGCACCGCGGCCACGGCCGCGATCAGCGCGACCATGATATCGGTCGTGCGGATGACATCACGGGTGCGCACGATCTTCGAGTCGACATATTCGTCAAACTCGACGTACTGCGCCTGTCCGCCTCGTGTGCTGGTCGCCATCGGCCTGGTGTCCGGCGGGAAGTCGGGTGGGAACTGCTCCTTGATGCCCCTTCGGCAGTATAATCGACGCAGCCGTGTGCGCGAATGTTCCTCTTCTTTTGGGGAATCTCTGCAGAGGGGATTCTCGGGTGCTGCGACCGGAATAGTCGACGCGAACCGCCTGCTGCAGGCTGTGGAAATGGTGTGAGTGACGTGTGGGAGAAACGGGCGTGTTTGATCCGCTGCTGGCCGAATTGAGCTTCACGGGCCGCACCTGGGAGCTCACGACCCTGGCCGTCTACCTCGGCGGCCTGCTCTGGATCGGCCTGCGAAGTGCTCGGGAGATTCACACCGTCGACGACTACACGGTGGCCGGTCGCGGGATGCCCTGGATCATCGTGCTGGCCACGACGGCGGCCACGATGGTGGGCGGAGGCGCGTCGATCGGCTACGTCGGCAAGTGCTATTCGATCGGCATTGCCGCGGCGGTGATCACCTGTGCCTGGCACCTGCAACTGATCTTCACCGGCGTGTTTCTCGCACCACGTCTCCGCGGAATGGGCCTGGTCACCGTCGCCCAGTACGTCGATCGGCACTATGGAGAAGTGGCCCGCCGCATCGCGGTGGTCAGCGGAGCGGTCTTCCTGGTGGGGGCCCTGGTGGCCCAGATGGCAGCGATCGGGACGGTGACTGAACTGGTGCTGGGAATCCCTGGCCAATGGGCGGTGCTGCTGGGTGGTGCGGTGGTCGTGCTGTATTCGACCGTCGGCGGCATCCGGGCGGTGGTCAAGACCGACGTGTTGCAGTTCGTGGTCCTGGTGGCCGGCATCGGAGGAGCCTCGGCCTGGCTGCTCTGGAAGCACGGGGGCTGGAGCGGCCTGGCGGCTCATCCGGAGGTGGGTCCCGAGAGTTTCAATCTGACCTCGCACTGGTCCACGACCCGGCTGGTCACTCTGTTTGGTGCGTTCCTGCTGGGCGAGATGATGGTGCCGCCCTACGCGGTTCGCTGCTTCATCGCTCGCGACGAATCCGCTGCGAGGCGGGGAGTGGCCGGGGGGGGAGTGTTCCTGTTGCTGTTCCTGCCGGTGGCGACTTTCACCCTGGGGATGGCCTCACGCGCCGAACCCCGTGTGCAGCAGGAGGTGCAGCGGGAGTACCAGGAGCTGCAGGCCTCGAACCGGGTCACTCGAGAGAAGCAGCTGGCCGAGATCGAGGACCCGGCGGCCCGAGCGGTCCGTGTCGCGGAGTTCGAGTCTGCCGACAGGGGCCAGGCCGGCCAGCTGGCGTTTCCGGTCTTGATGAGAACCACGTTTCCGCCATGGCTGGCCGGGGTAATGATCGCGGCGGTGATCGCCGCGGTGATGTCGTCGGCCGACAGTTGTCTGTCGTGCCTGGCCACCAGCGTGATGGAGGACGTCTACAGGGTTCACATCGATCCGCAGGCTGATGACAGACGTCTGTTGCAGGTGGCTCGCTGGACGACAGTGTTGGCCGGAGTGCTCTCGGCCATCTGTGCGTTGATCTGGAGCAACATCGCCGACATTCTGGAATTCATCTACGACTTCTGGGCCCCCTCGATGGTGCTGCCCTTCATTGTCGGAGCCTTCTGCTACCGGCGACACCAGGCCAAGGCGGTGGTGGCATCGATGATCGCAGGTCCGCTGGCGACGGCGGTCTGGCGTTTTGCGCTGGAAGCGCCGCTGGACATCAGCCCGGGTTTCTTCGGTGCCGGATTCGCCGCGATCGTGTACCTGCTTGGCTGCCTGTTCCTGGGTCGCCCTTCGGAGCCTGTCCCGGCCGGAGCGGACGGGTCGGACGGGGCTGGGGAGGAGCAGTCATGATTCCGGTCTGGTTGGTCAGCATCCTGCACGTGGTGTCGGTCGCCTCGGCCGTTGTGATTCTGGTGGCGATGGGCGTGATGGCCTGGCGAGGATGGCGGGCGCGGCACTGACCGATCGGCAAGGGCGCTACCAGGACTCCGCCCAGTCATCCGGCCAATCGACAGTCCCCAGGTCTGGTGTCAGGGGATGCCAGAGGTCTCGCGACTGGAGCAACAGCGATGTGTCGGTCTCGACGTCGAGTTTCTCCGGCAGGGGTTCGATCCGGCCGGGGCAGCCTCTGACGAAACTTCTCGGGGGGACATCACAGGTCACGACCGCTCCGGCGGCAATGAAGCTGCCTCGACCGATCGTGATGCCGGCCATGACCGTCACCCCGCCTCCGATCATCACCTCGTCCTCGATCGTCGCCCCGCGGGGCGTGGGCAGGTCGGGTACACGGCCCGGGTAACGGCTGTTGAGGAAGTGTACACCCGGTCCGACGAAGACGTGGTCACCGAACCAGGTCCGCGTGGGGACGTAGACGTGCGACATGATCCGGACCCCGGTCCCCATGCGGACGACGCCTTCGAGCGTCGACTGGTTGCACAGCGTGCAGTAGTCGCCGGCCCGGACCTTGGCGCGGACGATCGCGTTGTGGCCGGACTGGAAGTAGTCGCCCAGTTCGACGTCGCCGTAGATCAGTGTGCCCCGCCGCAGGATGCTGTTGCGGCCGACCCGGGCGATACCCGCATCGGGGTGGTAGGGGAAACCGACGATCACGTCGGGCTCGATGATCGTGCCCTCGCCAATCTCGGCGTTGGCAGTTGCGTCGTTGGTCATGAGAGGTTCCTCGTGGGTCCCCGTCGAGCCCATCGCCGCGCGGTGCGGTTTCAGGCGCAATGGGGGCTGTCGCCCTTCCAGCGGTTGAACCGCACGTCGTTGTCGGCGGCCAGTCGGCTGCGGGCGTCGTGCCACGAGGCGTCCCAAGCCTGGGCGTCGTCGAGTACCGAGTCGGGGTGAGCCTGGCTGCGAGCCACGAAGCCGGGGAACCACTCGCGGCCGGTCGGCTGGCCGATCGGCTGGTACCTGAGATCGAAGCTCCAGCGGATGCGGTCGCTGTGATTGGGCAGACCGGCATGCTGCGTGCGGCGGTGCATGAACAGCACGTCACCGGGGTCCATCGGCAGGGGGAGCTGGTGGGGTTCGACCAGCGTGTCGGGGATCGCCACCTGGCCGCGGGTCAGCGGGTTGGTGCTTTGGCAATGTGTGACCAGGTCCCGCTTGTGGCTGCCGGGCACGACGGCCAGGCAGCTGTTGTCGACATGGGCCTCGGTGATCGGGAACCAGACGGTCAGGATCTCGCACTGGTCGGCATCACCGGTGATCACGCCCTGGTCCTGGTGCCAGTCGATGCGGGCGGTCAGGCCCGACCAGGCCTCGGGCGGTATCGCCGATTCGGGCAGCTTGATGCGGGCGTGCTGGACCGGGTTCGAGTAGATTTCGGGGCCGATGAACTGCTCGACCGCGTCCAGCAGCACGGGTGTCCTGAGCAAATCGAAGACGGCCGGGCCGTGGTGCATCGGGGTGTCGGGCTGGATGTCGGCCTGCGGCAGCGAGATGTCCAGCGCCAGGTCGTAGGGCTGCCGGGCCCGGGGTACAGTCTGCAGCAGTCGCTCGGCAAAGGGCAGCCCGGCGTGGGGCTGGTCGAGGTGGCCCTGGTCGATCCAGTGATTGACCAGGTCGTCGAGCACCGTGTCGTATTCCGCCTCGACCGGCGCGAAGTCGCGAGCCGGGTCGAGCAGGCCTCGGATGACAACGAATCCGTGCTCGTCGAAACGGGCCAGGTCGTCGGCGGTGATGCGTGTGGACGAGACCATCGGTTTGGGCCAGCTGGAAACTCAGTCGAAGGGTCGCCCCGGCCGGTTCGATGCCATTTTGAGCGAAGCGGGCGACGGAGCGTCAGTGTAGCAGACGGTGGGATCAGGCGAGGATCCCGTCGATGACCTCGCCGTGGACGTTGGTCAACCGACGCTCGATGCCGTTGTGGTAGAAGGTCAGGTTTTCGTGATCGAGCCCCAGCAGGTGCAGGATGGTGGCGTGGAAGTCGTGCCAGGTGGTGACGTGCTGCTCGGCTTTCCAGCCATAGACATCGGTTTCTCCATGGCTGATGCCCGGCCGCAGTCCTCCCCCGGCCATCCAGACGGAGAAGCCGTACTGGTTGTGGTCTCGACCTGTCCCGAGGACTCCGGCGTTGGACTGGGTGAAGGGTGTGCGGCCGAATTCGCTGGTGAACAGGACCAGGGTGTCGTCGAGCAGTCCGGTGCGTCGCAGGTCGGTGAGCAGGGCGGCCAGGGGCTGGTCGACTCGGGCTGCTTCGCGGCCGTGGTTCTTGCGCATGTCCTCGTGCCCGTCCCAGTTGTGCCGGGGCCGTCCGAAGGCTCCGCCGCTGAAGAGTTGCACGAAGCGGACTCCCTTCTCGAGCAGCCGTCGAGCCAGCAGGCAGGCTCGGCCAAAGTCGGCGGTGGGTTGCTGGTCGAGGCCGTAAAGGTTGCGGGTGGCCCGGGTCTCGGAATCGAGTGCCGTGACTTCGGGCACCGCCAGCTGCATTCTCGCGGCCAACTCGTAGCTGCGGATCCGGCCCAGCAGTGCGTCGTCGCCGCCTCGTTGGGCGAGGTGTCTCGAGTTGAGCCGAGCCAGCAGTCGACGGCTGTCGCGTTCGGTGGTCTGGGAGATGGCACGCGTGGGGAACAGGTCATCCAGCGGGGTGCCTCGGGCCCGCAACGGCACACCCTGGTGCTCGGACGGCAGAAACCCGTTGGTCCAGTTGATCGATCCGCCCGCGGGCAGGCCGCGTGGGTCGGGGATCACGACGTGAGTCGGCAGGTTGCGAGTCTCGCTGCCCAGCCCGTACGACAGCCAGGCGCCCAGGACGGGGAATCCGTTGAGTCGGAAGCCGGAGTTTTCCTGGAAGGTGGCCGGAGTGTGGTTGGACGTTTCGGCGACCATCGACTTGATCACTGTCAGTTCGTCGGCCACTTCGGCCAGGTGCGGGAACAGGTCCGAGACCCAGAGCCCGCTGTGGCCTCGCTGCTGGAACTTCCAGTCGCTTTGCCGCAGCAGCCCGACCTGGCCGAAGAAGACATCGGGCTTTTCGTCGCTTTGCAGCGGGGTGCCGTGCAGCCGAGCGAGTTGGGGCTTGTAGTCGAAGCTGTCGACCTGGCTGAAGCCTCCCGTGGCGACCACGTGGATCACGCGGCGGACGGCGGGAGCTGTGTCGGGAAGTGCCTGCTGAGACGAGGCGGATGGGGCGGAAGGGGCGGATGCGGCAGGGGCCTGCTGGTCGCCGGCCAACAGCGACATCAGCGCCGTGCTGCTGATGCCGGCGGTGGCGAAGTCCAGGACCTGCCGTCTCGAGACGGATTCAGTCGACATAAAGGAACTCGTTGGCGTTGAACATCACGCGGGCCAGTGCGGCCAGGCCGTGACGGGTGACAAGCGACTCGGCGGCCTCGGCTTCGTTGGGTGTCGGGGGTCGGGAAAAGCAGAGTGAGAAGGTGAGCCGGACTCGCGCCGGGGTGGTCGCGGCGGCCTGGCGGGTGACTCGTGCGGCGAGCCGGTCGGCCATCCTCAGGCCGAAGGTGCTGTTGAGCAGCGAGAGAGCCTGCAGTGGCGTGGTGGTGACCGCGCGGCGGGGTGTCTTGGTCGAGGGGTCGGGGCAATCGAAGGCGTCCAGGAAGCGGCTGCGGCCCGAGCGGACGACGGTACGGTAGAGACTGCGGCGGTCGAAGGTGGCACCGACGGGGTCGCCAACGTCGTAGAACTGCGAGTTGTTGGTGAAGCTGGTGAAGTCGTAGTAGCCGGGTCCGCCGATTTCGCGGTTGAGCGAACCGGAGACCGCCAGCAGGCTGTCTCGCAGAGCCTCGGCCTCGAGACGCCTGGGTTCGTGGCGCCACAGCAGCCGGTTGCCCGCATCGGCAGCCGCCGCTTCCGGCCGGTAGCGGGACGCCTGCTGATAGCAGGCGGAGGTCAGGATCAGTCGGTGGATGTGCTTCAGGCTCCAGTCGTGCTCGACCAGTTGCGTGGCGAGCCAGTCGAGCAGATCGGGGTGAGAGGGCAGGGCTCCGTTGATCCCGAAGTCGCTGGGGGTTTCGACCAGGCCGGCTCCGAAGTGGTGGTGCCAGAGCCGGTTGACAATCACGCGGGCAAACAGCGGGTTGCGTGGGTGAGTGATCCAGCGGGCCAGGGCACGGCGGCGTGGGGGATCGGGAGCATCGGGTTTGAGGGCGAAGTCGGAGGGGCCGCCGGGGACGGCTGAGACCGCGCCGGGTGAGACCGCGTCACCGGCCGACTCGGGGTCGCCTCGAGCCAGCACGCGAGTGATCCCCGGCGGCCTGGGCGAGACGGCGTACGTCTTCCAGGTGTTCCAGCGCCGGGCCAGGGTCTTCAGTTGAGCGATCTCGAACTTCAGGCTGTTGCGGTGTTGCTGTTGGTCCGAGGAGAGGGCTGTGCGAAATTCCTGTTCGGAAATCGCCTGGGCACGGGGTCCGGCCGAGGCGATGATTTGTTCGTGGGTGAGTGCGGCCAGGTGCAGTTGCACGGTGTCGACCCGGCCCCTGAGGTGTCGTTCCCGCAGCGTGGGGGTGTGTCGCAGCCCGATCAGCAGGCGAGCCTGGTTGGCGGCGAAGCGGACCGGTCCGCGGGTGCGGATGGTGCGTCCGTAGGGTTGACCGTTTCGGTAGGCACGGACCGAGCCGTCCTGTGCGAAGACGAAGGCGAGATGGACCAGGTCCTGGTCGGCGCCCTGCTCTTCGGGGCCCTGGAAGCTGACGGTCCGTTTGCGGTCCTCGCTGGCGAGGTTCCAGTGTCCGGCCTCGAGTTCTCCGAAGGCGATGGCGTCGTGGACGGGTCCCTCGACCGCCTGCAGCGCGACGACGCCTCCGCCCCGCTGCCGGGTGTCGTCGAGCTGGACCCAGGCCTCCAGCGTGCGGGCTGTGATGGCCCGGGGGATCGGAGGCGTGATGACGTAGCCCCGGCGAGGCAGGACCAGTTGGCCGTTCTCGACCCGTGCGTCGCCCGAGACGGTGCCGTGCAGTTGGCCGATCGAATCGCGGGCCCCGTCGGTGAAGTCCCAGCGCGCGAACGGGCGAGGCGCGTCGGGGCTGGTTGTGCCGGAGCGTCTCTGTTTGAGAATCCGTCGTCGAGCGGGAGCCTCGATCGCGACGAGTTGTTGCTGGAGCCTCGCGCGGCGAGCCTCCAGCGCCACGGCCGGCGCACTGGTGTGGCCGGCGATGGGGGCACCGGGCAGGTCTTTGAGTCCGTGGCGGACGCCGCCCAGGGCCGAGGCCATCCGGTAGTACTCTGTTTGAGGGATCGGGTCGAACTTGTGGTCGTGACAGCGTGCACAGTGGAT
>CAUZJR010000206.1:0-9381 GCA_963580005.1 Planctomycetota bacterium | reverse complement strand
GGAAGGGGATGCACCTGGCTGCCCGCGTGCTGGCCGCCACCGCCTGGGATCTCTACACCAACCCCGACGTGCTGGCTGCCGCTCGAGCCGACCATCGGCGACAGATCGGGCGCGAGCCTTATCGCACCCTGATGGAAAAGGGCCAGAAGCCGCCGCTGGACTACCGCAAGGCCCCCTCGGCCCGCTAGCCCGCCTGCGGCGGATTGAAGAACTCAACGTTCGAAGTACAGCAGCGTCTCGGGCAGGACGTCCGGCGGTCCGACCACCGTCAGCTGGTCGCCGAGCTGCAGCTCGGTGTACCCGTGCGAGATCAGCGTGTGGCCGTCGCGGGTGATCGAGAGGATCAGCGCGTCCAGCGGCAGCTTGAGGTCGCGGATCGGAACGCCGATCAACTGGGTGTCGGTCACGACCACTTCGATCACGTCCTGCTCGGGATCCAGGCCCAGCAGGATCGAGGTGGCAGTCGGGGAGGTGACGAAGTGTTCCAATAGCGTCACGAGCGTGGTCTTGGGGTCGAGCACGATGGCACCCCGTTCGTGCCACTGACGACCCTCCTCGATCTTCTCGGTAAACCGCACCACGACTTTTTCAACACCGAAGCGGTCGTGGTTGAGTTGGCAGAGTGCGAGGTTGTTGTCGTCGCTCATCAGGCCGATCACCACATCGGCCCGCTGCAACTCGATTCTCTCGAGGGTCTCTTCAGAGATCTCCGGGATCGAAGTCACGGTGGCTCCCGATTGGGCTTCGGTATCCGCTTCGTGCTCGGAAGTCTCATCGAGCGTGACCAGAGTGACCTGGCATCCTCGCGCGACCAGCTGGTTGGCCAGCATCATCGGGGCCCCGGAGGGGCTGCCGAAGATGAATGCGGTTTGAGGTGCATCGAGCCCGCTGCCGGCCCTCTGTCGGATCTCACCGGCCAGCCCGACGGCCCACTTGAACATCGGGGGTCCGATGATCTGGTTGATCACGATGACCGCGATCAGGATCGTGGCCAGGTCGCGGCCCCAGTGCTCGAAATGCACCCCGATTTCACGAGCCAAACCGATCCCAATCCCCGCCTGCGTCACCATTCCCAGCCAGATGATGCGACGGAATTTCGGAGGATCTCCGGCGATGGTCGAGCCCAGGAAGCTGCCCAGGAACACCGTGGCCAGTCGAACCAGGCAGAGCGAGGCGGCGACGAGGTAGGTCTGCTTGAGGATCAAGAGGTTGATCGAGGCCCCGGTCAGCGTGAAGAAGGTCAGGTAGACCGGCAGACCAATCTCCTCGAGCAACCGTGAAAACTCGGCACGATGAGCACTGAAGTTCGTGACCAATAGGCCGGCAATCATGCAGATCAACAGTGGTTCGGCATGGATCTTCATTCCCCACGCGGCGTGGGAGTAGAGCTGGAACCACTCGGTCAACTCGAACACCGCGAACCCGGTCACCAGTACGAGGACGAATTTCAGGGAATGAGGCAGGTGCCAGCGCATGTAGGCCGAGAGCAGTTTGCCGAGTCCGTAGCCGCAGACGATGGACAGTGCGAATTTCAGCAGCAGCAGGCCGATGAACGAGAAATCCAGATGAAAGTCGGACGCGGTGATCGAGTGAGCGATTTCTGAGTTCACAGCGAACAGGGCAATCACCACGCCGTCCATGATCACCGTGACGCCCAGAATCGTGCTCGTCAGCGGACCCTTGGCTCGCAGTTCGTTGACGATCGCGATGGCCGATGAGGGTGATCGTGCGACCAGGATCACGCCGGTCAGCAGTGAGATCGCAAGCCGAACCGGCACGCCCAGGTCCTTCATCACCGGCAACCAACCGGAGAGGACGTACATGGCCATCGCACCCAGCCCGAACGTCGCGACGACCAGGCCGACGGTCACCCAGGCGATGCTGCGAAACTGGGAGCGGATTTCCTTGAACACCAGTTCGTTGCCCGCAGCCAGCGCGATGATGGCCAGGGCGATCTGGTTGACGAAGCCCAGATCCTCGACCTCCGGCCGATCGAGGATCTTCAGGATGTCGGGTCCGGCGAGGCAGCCGGCGAAGAGGTATCCGGTGATCAGGGGCAACCGCCAGCGTGAGCTGAACTTGCCGAACCGCTCGGCGGCCAGCACGATGACCGTGAATACCAGCACGGTCGAGATCAGCTTGAGCAGTGCTTCGGAAAACTCGTACATCAACAACAGAACCGAACGAGAAGAAATGACCCCGGTGGCTGTGACAGGATGCCCGAATCCCCCACCCTGCGGAAAGGTCAATTCGACCCGATTCCGTCCGATCCCCGTGATCCGTTAGAATGTTGCGGTCGAGTGACCCTGCAACTGCACGCCTGAGATGCGCCGACCATGAGACCACTGTTCGCGGTTTCAACCAGCTGTTTCCTGATGCTGGCCGCCTTGCCGGCGGTCGCCGAGGCTGCCCCGGTCGATTTTGTCCGAGACGTCCGCCCGATTCTCTCGGACAAGTGCTTCAAGTGTCACGGTCCCGATGAGAATGCTCGACAGGGCGAATTGCGTCTGGATCTCGAAGCCGACGCCCGCAAGGTGCTCTCGCCCGGAAAACCGGCGGCCAGCGAGCTGCTGAAGCGGATCACCAGCAACGACCCCGAACACCGGATGCCTCCACAGGACTCCAAGCGGACCCTCTCCAAGAGCGACATCGATATCCTGAGTCGCTGGGTCGCCGCTGGAGCCGCCTACAAGAAGCACTGGTCGTTCGAACCGGTTGGCCGCGTCGAGCTGCCGGCGGTCAAGAACGGTGCCTGGTGCCGCAACCCGATCGATCGCTTCGTGTTGAGGCGGCTCGAGGGTTCAGGAGTTGATCCGTCGAGGGCGGCGTCGCGTGAGCGTCTGATCCGCCGCGTCACGTTCGATTTGACCGGACTGCCACCGACGCTCGAGGAGATCGACGCCTTCGTTGCCGACGGGGCGGTCCCGTTGGACAAGGCGCTCGAGAAGGTCGTCGACCGTCTGCTGGGGTCGCCCGCCTATGGCGAACGGATGGCCGCCGAATGGCTCGACATCGCACGCTACTCGGACTCGTACGGTTACCAGGTCGATCGCGACCGCCACGTGTGGCCCTATCGCGACTGGGTGGTGCGGGCATTCAACACGAACATGCCGTATGACCGGTTCATCACGCTGCAACTGGCCGGCGACCTGTTGCCCGAGCCGACCGACGACTCGCGGCTGGCCACCACCTTCAACCGCCTGCACTCTCAGAAGGTCGAAGGCGGCAGCACGCTGGAGGAGTTCCGCGTCGAATACGTCGCCGACCGCAACCACACCTTTGCGATGGCCTTCCTGGGTCTGACGCTCGAATGTGCCCGGTGTCACCAGCACAAGTTCGACCCGATTGCCCAGAAGGAGTACTACCAGTTCTTCGCGTTCTTCAACAACATCGACGAATCGGGCGTCTATTCGTACTTCACCAGCTCGGTACCCACTCCCACTCTGCTGCTCTCGACCCCCAAGCAGAAGGCGTCGATGTCGTTGGCCGAGGCGAACGTGGCCCGGTCCGAGACGGCGTGGCGGAAGCTGGCCGGAACACGTCAGCAGGCGTTTGATGCCTGGCTGGCGGCTCGAGCAGCCGACGCCAGGTCTCCCAGCCCGTTGCCCGGCCGGGTCTATCACAACGATTTCGAGAAGCCTGTTGGCGGAGCCAACCGCAGTGTCGCGGGCCGGTTCGGCAAGGCTGCTCTTCTGACCGGAGATGACGGAATCGGCACCGGGGTGGGCAACTTCCGCCGCTTCCAGCCCTTCAGCGTATCGCTGTGGATGCTGACTCCGGATGAGAAGCAGCGGGCGATCATTTTTCACAGGTCGCGGGCCTGGACCGATGCGGGCAGCCGCGGCTACCAGTTGATGCTCGAGGACGGACGTCTCAGCGGGTCGCTGATCCACTTCTGGCCGGGCAATGCGTTGAGGGTGGTGACGAAGCGGAAGTTCCCGGTGGGCAGTTGGCACCACGTGACGATGACCTGGGACGGTTCGAACCGTGCCAGGGGCCTGAAGATTTACATCGATGGCCGCTCGCTTGCGACCCGGATCGTTCGTGACAATCTCTACAAGAACATCTCCGGCGGCGGCGGCGACGCGATCACGATCGGCGAGCGGTTCCGCGACCGGGGCTTCAAGAACGGCAGCGTCGATGAGTTCTCGGTCTTCAATCGCCGGCTGACCGATCTGGAGATCGCACAACTGTACGACGGTCAGAGCCTGGACGAGGCGATGGCGACGGCGGCTGACCAGTTGAGTGGAACTCAGCGAGCCGGTCTCCGCGAGTTCTTTCTCGAGACCGTCGACAAGCCGTATACGGAGTCCCGTTCGGCGGTTGCCGCGGCCCGCAAGGCGCGGTGCGAGTTGTACGACGGCATTGGCGAGATCATGGTGATGGCCGACCTGGACGCGACGCGTCGTCGTCAGACCTTTGTCTTGCGGCGAGGAGCCTACGATGATCCGACCGACCCGGTCGAGCCCGGCACACCGGCCTCGCTGCCGCCGTTCCCCGCCAACGCGCCTCGGAACCGCCTGGGACTGGCTCGCTGGTTGACCGATCCGGGTCACCCGCTGACGCCTCGCGTGGCGGTCAACCGCTTGTGGCAGCAGTGTTTTGGAGCGGGTCTGGTGCGGACCCCCGAGGACTTTGGCAGCCAGGGCCAGCCGCCGACTCACCCCGCCCTGCTCGACTGGCTGGCCGGTGATCTGGTGCAGGGTGGCTGGGATCTGAAGCGAACGCTCCGCCAGATCGTTCTCTCGGCAACCTATCGCCAGGACTCGCGGGCTCCCGCTGCGTTGCGTGGACGCGATCCGGACAATCGGTTGCTGGCTCGTGGCCCCTCGTACCAGCTGCCGGCCGAGATGATCCGCGACAACGTGCTGTGGGCCAGTGGGTTGCTGGTCAACAAGCAGGGCGGAGCACCGGCTCGTCCCTACGACCTCGCCGTGTCGTTCAAGCCGGTCAGGGTGGACAGTGGCGAAGGCCTGTACCGCCGCAGCCTGTACACCTTCTGGAAGCGGACCGGTCCGGCTCCGGTGATGATGACCCTGGATGCATCGAAGCGTGACGTGTGCGTGGTAAAGCGCGAGCGGACCTCGACTCCGCTGCAGGCCTGCGTGCTGCTCAATGGACCCCAGTTCATCGAAGCGGCCCGGGTGCTGGGCCAGTCGATGCTGAAGAAGCACGGTGAAGATGTCGATGCGATGGTGGTCGAGATGTTCCGTCGATTGACCAGTCGAACTCCGACCAAACGCGAACGAGAGATCCTGGGTCGCGGGTTTGCCGAGCAGCTGGCGTACTTCGAGGCGGATCCCAAGCGTGCCGATGTGTTTCTGAAGACCGGGAAGGCTCCGATCGAAAAGACCCTGCCGCCGGCCCGGATCGCCGCGGCCGCGATGGTGGCCAACACGCTGATGAACTTCGACGAATGCGTGATGAAGAGGTAGTGAGCATGGCATACCAGACACACTCGAGCGGAAACCACCGGTGCACCGGTCACGATCACCCCGGGCTGCTCACGCGGCAGAAGTTCCTGCAGCGGTTCGGCATGGGCCTGGGCGCCCTGGCACTCTCGAGCACTCTCTCGGACGAGCCGGATCAGTCGGCGCGTGCCGACGGAGTGCTCGGCCCGACTCACAGGCCCGGCAAGATCAAGCGTGTGATCTACCTGTTCAACAGCGGCGGCCCCTCCCAGATCGAGCTGTTTGATCACAAGCCCGAGTTGAAGCGGTTGCACGGGACCGAGTTGCCCGAGAGTGTGCGGAAGGGGCAGCGGCTGACGACGATGACCGGCAGCCAGTCGAGCCTGCCGCTGGCCGGTTCGTCGTTTTCATTCAAGCGGCACGGAGAGGGCGGTAACGAGATCAGCGAACTGACGCCTCACTTGGCCGGACTCGCCGACGATATCTGCATCATCCGCTCGATGCACACCGAGGCGATCAATCACGGTCCGGGCGTGACGTTCATGCAGACCGGCTCGCAGTTCCCGGGCCGTCCGAGCATGGGGGCGTGGCTGGATTACGGGCTGGGCACCGAGAACTCGGACCTGCCGGCGTTCGTCGTGCTGGTGACCAAGGGCAAGGGTGGCCAGCCGCTGTTGTCGCGGCTTTGGGGCAGCGGGTTCCTGCCGTCGAGGTACCAGGGAGTCCGCTTCCGATCGGGCAAGAACCCGGTGCTGTACCTGGCCAATCCCAACGGAGTGGATGCGACGTCACGCCGCCTGATGCTCGACCGGCTCCGCGAACTCCAGCGGGCCGGCGGCGGGTCGGGCCAGGAGCAGGGAGATCCGTTGCTCGAGGCTCGGATCGCTCAATACGAGCTGGCGTACCGGATGCAGAGATCGATTCCCGAGGCAACCGATCTCAGCAGCGAGCCGGCTCATGTCTTCGAAGAATACGGCAAGGACTCGAAGAATCCCGGCACGTATGCCGCCAACTGCCTGCTGGCACGTCGATTGGCCGAGCGAGGCGTGCGGTTCATCCAGCTGTATCACCAGGGCTGGGACCAGCACGGTGGTCTGCCGGGGGGGATCCGCGGTCAGTGCCGCGAGACCGACCAGGCATCGTCGGCGCTGGTGGCGGACCTGAAGCGGCGGGGGATGCTCGAGGACACCCTGGTGATCTGGGGTGGGGAATTCGGTAGGACGTCGTATTGCCAGGGTAAGCTGGCTGCGAACAACTACGGCCGCGACCACCACCCGCGGTGCTTCTCGATGTGGCTGGCCGGTGGGGGAGTTCGGGGCGGGACGACGTACGGGCAGACCGACCCGTTCAGCTACAACATTGCCGAGAACCCGGTCCACATTCACGACCTGCACGCGACGATCCTGCACCTGATGGGCATCGATCACGAACGCCTGACGTTCAAGTACCAGGGCCGCCAGTTCCGTCTGACCGATGTGCACGGCACGGTCATCCGTGACCTGTTGGCCTAGACCAGTTCCTGTTTCGCTCTCCAACCGGATCAACTCTCAATGAAAATCGTCATCTCCGACATGCTCGGATTCGAAGAGGAACATGTTGCCTGGATTCACGAGGCTGCCGGAGACGACACGGTGGTGTTTCCGGAGGGTGACGAGGAACTGCTGGCCGAGTTGCCCGATGCCGAGGTCTTTTTCGGGTACCACTCGCCCGAGGTCTTCTCGGTCGCCACGAACCTGAAGTGGATGCAGACCACTTCGGCCGGTTTGGACATGATGCTGACGCCCGAGGTGCGGGAGATGGGTCTGCAGGTGACCAACGCCAGCGGCCTGCATGCGGCTCCGGTGGTCGAGACGGCCTGGGCACTGACACTGGCGGTTTCGAGATACCTGAAGCACTTTGGCCAGTGCCAGCGGGATCAGGTCTGGGACCAGTTCACTCCCTACGATCTCAACCATCGCACGGCCGGAGTGATCGGGTTGGGAGGCATTGGTCGGCGTTACGCGAAGATCGCCTCGGCGTTTGGGATGAGAGTGATTGCGGTGGACAAGCACGCTCCCGAGATGCCCGAGAAGCCGGAGGAGGTCGAGGAGTTGTGGCCACTGGAACGGCTCAACGACCTGTGTGCCGAGGCCGACGTGGTGATGATTGCCTGCCCGGCGACGTCCGAGACCCAGGGGTTGATCGGAGCCGAGCAGTTGGCGTTGATGAAGCCGACCGGGATCATCGTCAACATTGCCCGGGGTGGGATTATCGATGAGCCGGCGTTGATCGAGTGTTTGACCGAGGGCCGGATTGCGGGAGCGGGGTTGGACGTGACCAAGATCGAGCCGCTGCCCAAGGACGATCCGTTGTGGGACACTCCGCGGCTGGTGATCACGCCTCACATTGCCGGCTGGTCCAGCGACCGATCGCACAGCGTCGTGCGGTTCTTCTGTGACAACCTGGGGCGGTACAAGGCGGGCGAACCGCTCAGGAACCTCGTCGACCAGCAGCAGGGCTATCCGGTACCCGGTGCCTGAACCTGGGCGGTTGTGTCCCAGAGGTAGAAGTCGAACCGGCCTCCTCGTTCTGAGATCGTCAGCAGTCGGCGGCCGTCGGGGTGCCAGATCGGGAACCCGTCCCGTTCCGGATGCCGGGTCACTCGCCGCAGGTTGTCTCCGTCGCGGTCGACGATGTAGACCTCCTGGTTCCCATCCCTGGCGCTGGTAAACGCGATCCGCTGCCCGTCGGGTGAAAACGCCGGGTAGATGTCTCGCCTCGAGGACTTCACCAGCGATCTCTGGCGATCTCCGTCGGCGTCCATCAGCCACAGGTCCAGCGCTCCGTTGCGGCTGGAACTGAAGACGATCGTCTTGCCATCGGGCGAGATGTCGGGCCAGCCGTTGATGCCGTTTGAGGCGGTCAGGCTGCGGACGTCCTTGCCCTGGAGGTTCAGCGAGACGATTTGCTGGCCACCGGGCGCGTTCATCGTCATCACGATTCTCTTCCCGTCGGGTGTGAATCGGGGTGAACGGACGGTACTTCGCTGAGCTCCGGGCGGATCAAAGACCACGTCCTTACCGGTCACCTTGCTGCGGATCACCAGCGAGAGTTGGCGTGGGCCTCCCGAGCGGGCAAAGCACTCGACCTTCCGGTCTCGAGAAAACGCGATGTCGAACTGCGAATCGGATCCGATCGGGTAGTGCAGAGTCTGCTTGCCGGTGGCCAGGTCGAGTCGGATGATCGAGACCCGCTTGGGCTGGTTGTGGGCCGAGTAGACAAGTGTCTTGCCACCGTCGATGAAGACGGGAGCGAACTTCAGTTGCCCGTCGCGGGTGACTCGCTGAGGCTCGGCCGCCCGGGCCGGCTGCAGGGCCAACAGGCCAAGCGCCGAAAGCAGCAGGGCGATGCGAGGGGAACGGCACGAGGTCATCGGTCACACCAGCCCGTCGATCACGTGGCCACCATCCTCGAGCACCTTCAGTTCGGCTCGGACTTGTGAGGTGGCTCCGGCGAGTTCCAGGATCGTGGTACCGACCATCGCCGGCGTGACCGGGTAGGTCGCCGGGTGCTCGCCGTTGGGGTCGCTTTCACCGATCACCCGGCCCGGTTCGATCCCGCCTCCGGCCCAGACCGAGAAGTAGCAGTGGGGCCAGTGATCGCGGGATCCGATGTTGTTGATCCGTGGCGTGCGACCGAACTCGCCCATGCAGCAGACGAGGGTGGTTTCCAGCAGGCCTCGCTGGTCGAGGTCTTCGATCAGTGCGGACAGCGTGCGGTCGAGCAGAGGTCCGTGCCAATCGGCCATCAGGCCGAAGTTGTCCGAGTGGGTATCCCAGCCGTAGTCGCGGTTGGGAAACAGCACCTCGACGAACTGGCTCCAGTTGACCTGGACGAACGGCACACCGGCTTCGACGAGTCGTCGGCCGAGCAGGGCACTTTGGCCGAAGGAGGTGTGTCCGTAGGCGTTGCGGGTGGCGGGTTTTTCGCG
>CAUZJR010000205.1:0-9463 GCA_963580005.1 Planctomycetota bacterium | reverse complement strand
TGAGACGGTCGGAGCCATCCTCGATGCCATCGATGCCATCGATGCCAACAAGCTGACCAAAAACACCCTGGTCATCTACACCAGCGACAACGGGTCCTACATGCACCGTCGCAACCAGGACGACGCCCGTGACCATGTCGATGACGAGACGATCCAGGCCTACCGAGCCGACCGCCACCGTGCCAATCTTCACCTCCGTGGCACCAAGGCCGATATCTGGGAGGCCGGGCACCGAGTCCCGTTCTTCGCTCGCTGGCCCGGCCACATCGCGGCGGGCACTCGCAACAACTCGACCATCTGCCTGACCGACCTGTTTGCCACCTTCGCGGACGCGATCGGAAAACCGCTGCCCGAGCAGGCCGGCCCCGACAGCTACAGCTTCCTCGACCAGCTCGAAGGATCCGATCAGCCCCACAAACGACCACCAGTCATCCACCACTCCGTCGGCGGCATGTTCGCCATCCGACAGGGACGCTGGAAACTGGTACTGGGGAACGGATCGGGTGGACGGCAGGCACCCCGAGGTCGACCCTTCACCAAGCCGTACTTCCTGGCCGACCTCGAGGCCGATCCCTCCGAAAAAACCAACCTCGACAAGAAACACCCCGAGATCGCTTCGAAACTCGAGGCCGCTGCACTGGAGATCCGCCGCAGCCCCTTGCCCCGTTGAGCACCCCGCCGGTATCTTCGTTCCCAATGGACTCCGACCAACGAGTTCCTTGCGACCAACCCAGACCAACCCAGACCAACACTCGATCGACCGACCCGGAGACTCCACGATGCGACACGGTTCGCTGCTGATGGCCTGCCTGACGACCTGCCTGCTGAGCTCGACCGCCCTGGCCGAGGCCAAGCCCTGGGTCGTCTACCCCGGCGGCAAGGGACCCGGAGCCGGTAAGCACATCGTGTTTGTCACCGGCGATGACGAGTACCGCTCAGAGGAAGGCATGCCGATGCTCGCCAAAATCCTCTCGGTCCGCCACGGCTTCAAGTGCACAGTGCTGTTTGCCATCGACCCCAAGACCGGCCTCATCACGCCTAGCCACCAGACCAATATCCCCGGACTCGAAGTACTCGAAACCGCCGACCTGATGGTGCTGTTCCTGCGGTTCCGGGAACTGCCCGACACCCAGATGGCTCATATCGTCAAGTTCACCCACAGCGGCAAGCCGATCATCGGGCTCCGCACCTCCACGCACGCCTTCAACTACGGCCGCAACAAGCAGAGCAAGTTCCAACCCCTGACATTCAACAGCCGTACGCCCAAGGGGGGCTGGGGCGGACTGGTGCTGGGCGACACCTGGCTCAATCACCACGGCCACCACGGCCGCGAGAGCACCCGCGGAGTGATCAACCCCAAGCTCAAGACCCACCCGGTGCTCAAGGGCGTCACCGACATCTGGGGTCCCACCGACGTCTACGGAGTCCGCAAGCTCCCCGCCGATGCAAAAGTCATTGTCCATGGCCAGGTGCTGGCTGGCATGAAGCCCTCCGATGTACCGGTCAAGGGACGCAAGAACGAGCCGATGATGCCGCTGGTCTGGACCCGCAGCTTCAAGACCGAAACCGGCAAGACGTCCCGCGTGCTCGCCACCACCATGGGTGCCTCGACCGACCTCCAAAGCGCCGGACTCCGACGACTGCTCGTCAACGGCTGCTACTGGGGACTGGGCCTCGAAGCGAAGATCTCCGCCGATTCCGATGTCTCCTACGTCGGGGCCTACAAGCCGACTCGCTTCGGATTCGGCAGCTTCGTCAAAGGTGTCAAACCCTCCGACCACGCGCTGGAATAACGACACCGCAGCAACCTGCCGCAGCAAACCACCGCAACTGAGCTATCCCAGCTGCATCGGCTTGAACTGGCAGGCCTCGGTGAAGACGTCGAAGAAGTCCTCGGTCGTCTCCAGCTCGATGTGCTCGATCCGGGCCACCAACCGCTCGACCCGCTCGCGACGACCAACGTCCAGCAGCAGTTGACGTGCCCCATCCAGGGCCGCGTTCCCCACCCGCCGTACCCGCTCGACAGCAAACGGTGCCAGGAATCCGATCGCGATGGCCGCCTCGATGTCGATCGTCGAGGCGAACCCGCCTGCGAGATCGACGTGATCGACGCCGCCGGGATCCAGGCCCAGCATCCTCAGCAAGATGAACTGACCACAAAAACTCGCCGCCTTGGCCTGGGCCAACTGACTGGCGTCCTCTCGCGACAGAGTGATCGGTGGATCATCGACCACAGCCACCTCCTGGGCCCGGTTCCCCTCGGCCGTGAACACGCCCATCCGAGTCATCTGGCCGGTCCGTTTCAGTTCAGAGAGCAGATCGACCAGCCCCGATCCACAGATCCCCAGCGGATCAGCGTCCGCCAGCGTGGTGTACGCGAATCCGCTCCCCACGGCTCGCAGCGTGTCAATCGCGCCGTCACAGGCAGGCAGAGCGTGCCGGACCAGCCCCCCCTCAAACGCCGGACCCGCCGGACACGACGCCGCCACCATCCGCTCGGGTGTCGCGATCACCACCTCGGTGTTGGTCCCGATGTCCAGGTAGACCCGGGTCCCGCTGCCCAGATCGAAATCGCACGCCACCAGCCCGGCCGCCACATCCGACCCGACGTGGCTGGCCACAAGGGGTGGCGACACGACGAGGCCCGAAGAACTGGCGATCACGCCCAACTGACGGGTGCCCGCCTCGAGTTCCGTGCCGGTCCTTGTGCCCGCTAGGAACTCGTGCTCGGTGGCCGACTTGTAGGGTCTCTGGCCGATCGTCTGGATGTCGAGACCGAAGAACAATTCACGCATCGTCGAATTGCCCACCACCACGATCTCGTACAACGTGTGCCGACTGATGCCCGACTGCTGGCACAAGGAGATGATCTCGGTGTTGAGTGCATTGATGATCGACTGGTGCAACTGGCCAGCCTGCTTGGCGTCGTAGGCCACGCGGCTGATCACGTCGCTGCCTCCGAATCGCTGAGGATTCTCGAAGCCTCCACGACACAGCGACTGACCGCTCTCCAGGTCCACCAACTCCGTGGCAATCGTCGTCGTGCCCACATCGACGGCCAGGCCGATCAGCCGACCTCGCCAGCTGTCGATCCGCTCGCCTGCACGAAACACCTCCTCCCCCCGCCGAGCCACACTCGGGCGGGGCACGACGTCACTCTCGCGACGGTCGATCAGCACGTGAGCACTGCGTCTCAGAGGAGCAAACGCGACCTCACCGGCCTCTGAGACTCGAGCCTGGCACGCCAGACGAAAACCCTCGGGCAGAAACTCCTCAAGCTCACCACGCTCCTCCAGACACTCCGCCCCACCCAACACCTCGACAATGCACTCGTGGCAACTCCCCATCCGACCGCAGGAACTGTCGACTCGCACTTGGTGATCGTCGGCCAGCTCAAACAGGCTGGCCCCTTCACGGCCCTCACACGCCACTGACCCCGGCCGAGGTGCCGACGTGGCCGGGTCGACCTCCGAGCCCTCTGCGATCCCGACCCCCGACTCGGCTCGCCACTGGGCCAGCACCGCCTCGGGGTCTTCCACTTCCCAGGCACCCCGGTAGTCCAGCTTCCCGTCACACTCGCACAACGGCAGCCCCGCCACCTCGTCCACCGGCCCCTGGTTGCGGCAACCGAAGCGGGCGGTGCACAGGTCGCGACGGTCGCGGTAGGGGCAACGGACCAGGCACTGCACCTGCGCGTGCTCGACCATATCGGCGAAGATCCGAGTCAGTCGCCCGCGACGCTGTTCGACGGCCTCCCTGTCGATCCGCTCGCTCATCGGTCCCGCCCGTCCACAACCGTCCGCAGCCAAAGCACCTAGCGGACGACGCCTGCCAGCCGCTTGGCCACCTCGACGCATTCAACCGCGTTGTCCCCGTAGGCATCGGCACCCATCTCGTCGGCAAAAGCCGGCGTCACCGGTGCTCCTCCCACCATGATCTTCACGTCGTCCCTCAGGTCCGCGTCGATGAAGGCCTCGATCGTATGACCCATGTTAGGCATCGTCGTGGTCAACAAGGCCGACATCCCCACCAGCGACGCCTGGTGCTCCTCCACCGCGTCGATGAACTCGTCGGCCGAAGTGTCCACGCCCAGGTCGATCACCTCAAAACCCGCACCACGCATCAGCATGATACACAGGTTCTTGCCGATGTCATGAAGGTCCCCCTTGACCGTGCCCATGATCACCCGCGCCAACGGCTCGACGCCCGAGGCCGAGAGGATCGGTTCAATGTGGACCATGCCGGCCTTCATCGCGCGAGCACACGCCAACACCTCGGGGACAAAAATGAAGTTCTCACGGAACTTGATCCCCACCAGGGCCATCCCGGCAATCAACCCGTCGTCCATGATCTCCAGCGCACCGGTCCCGCCCTCCAGGGCCTCCAACGTCAGCCGGTCCGAGTCGTGGTTGCGGCCATCGATGATCGCCGCGGCGATCTCCAGCAAGTGCGGCGCAGAGGCCGTGTACAGCCCGATCAGCTCGCGCCGCTCGTTTTCGCGTTCGACGAATTCATCGAGCTCCGCTCTGATGAACTCGTTGGGAATGTCAGCAAGATCAGCCATCGTCGCTCGTTGTACCTGGGAAACACGACACCCTCTTTTCGCTCACGTCGACCCGCCCCGCAAGCGTGACACGAATGCCCGCACGTGGTCCGGGCCCGTTCCGCAACACCCACCGATGATGCTGGCACCGGCCTCGATCACGCGATCCAGTTGCTCGGCCATGAACTCCGGAGTGTCTGGATAGACGATCGCACCCGCCTCGATCCGCGGAATCCCGGCGTTGATGTGAGTCAGGATCGGCAGATCGGTCGCCTGCCGCATCCCCGCAATCACCTCGATCATGTCACCGATCGCGATCCCGCAATTGGAACCCACCACGTCTGCTCCCGCCGCCGCCAACGATTCGGCCGCCGACTGAGGCGTATCGCCCATCATCGTGAACAGGCCCCGCGGCCCCCGGTCGTAACACAAAGTCGCCACCACCGGCAGACCCGTCTCCTGCTTCACCGCCCGGATCGCCAACTTCATCTCGCCGGTCGCATCACTCATCGTCTCCACGCACACCGCGTCCACGCCCCCGGCCGCCAGGCCCCGTGCCTGCTCGGCAAACACCTCGTACATCTCTCCCGCATCAGCCGTCCCCGCCTTTTCCTCAAGGATCTCACCGGTGGGTCCGATCGAACCGAGCACAAAACACCCCTCCGGTGCCGCCTCCCGGGCCAGTTCCCCCGCCAGCCGATTCCACTCTTCAACCCGATCCCCGTGACCGTACTTGGCCAGCATGTAGCGGCTGCCACCGAACGAATTGGTCTCGACCATGTCCGAACCGGCCTCGAAATACGCCGCCGCCATGCCGCGGATCACCTCGGGCCGCAACGCATTGAACTCCTCGGGACACCCGCCGGGTGCCAGACCGTTGTTCTGCAGGTAGGTGCCGGTGGCACCATCCGAAATCAATAACTCGCCCTCAGCGATCCGTTCCAGCAATCTGCTCATCACTCACCAGCCTCCGTCGTGACGTCACCCGGGGATGAGTCGAGTTGCTCGGCGTGCCAACGCTTGACCGTCAGCGGGATCTCCTTCAGGTTCTCAAGCGCCGTCTGCAACGGGATCGCACACTCCGGACCCACCAGCGGCACTCCGGCCTCGAGGTTGCTGAGCACCTCGGCAGCTACCTGCTCGGGACCCCGAGCAAACAGTGTCTCGGGATTGTTGATGTTGCCGATCAACGCGATCCGATCTCCCACGATCTCCATCGACTCAGCCGCAGCGTTCTTCGAATCGTAATGGAAGGCGGCCAGGCCCGTCTCGGCAATGTAGTCCATCCGGTCAACCGTGCGGCCGCAAATGTGCAGGATCAACGGGATCGGGATCTCGTCGACCAGCTCGGTGTGCAGGTCACGCAGGAAGTCGCGGTAGTACTCGCCGCTGACCAAGTCGCCGGTCGCATGATCGGGCAGCGTCAACGCGTCGGCACCCGCGTCGATCTGAGCCTGGCCAAAGGCAATCGTGATCTCCTTCATCCGGTCCAGGCACAACTTGGTGTGGCCCGGATCGTCCAGCGACATCAGCAGAAACGGCTCGACCCCAAACACGTGGTAACCCAGTGTCCACGGACCCATCGTCTTGCCGATGATCGCCACCTCGTCACCGAACTCCCGACGCAACAGCCTGATCGAGTCCAGCACGCAGACGATGTCGGGGTGAGTCAGGAAGTCCGAGGGCATCGTCACGTCCTGGGCCGTCTTCCAGATCGGACGAGACATCCGCACCGTCGGCCAGTTGTCCTTCTGCTCCCACTGGATATCGCATCCCAGGGCCGACGACTCCTGGATGATCGTGAAAACCGGCATCACGCTGTCGAAGCCCAGCTCGGTGTAACTGGTCGCGGCCAAGCGAGACATCTTCTCGGCATCACGGTTGGCGTCGGGAAAATGAGCATCGACCAGGTCCATCAACTCGACGGTCGCCACCGACGTCGGGTTGCAGACCGGTGTCCGATCGACCGGCGAACCGGCCAACGCCGCCAGCACCCGCTCGCGACTGGTCATCTCACCTGGGACCGCCGCGGCCTGGTCGTCTCCCACTACCATCTGGATTCCTCGATCACGGGTTGCCGTCCTGGCTGCCAGGAGCCGCCAGCGTTCCGCGGGATGCGGCCAGCTCGTCTTCCTGCATCGCCGAACGTACGTTCTGGGCTCGAAAGAACAACGCCCCCATCAACGCGTCGTGCTCCATCCCGCACCCGAAACGCACCACGCACGGCTGAGACTCGTCCGAGTCCATCTCGCACAACTTGGCAAAACCCCGCGAGACCGCCTGGCAACGACGAGGCCCCAGTTCCGCCGCAGCAGGCGCAGTCACCCGGTAGGAACCGGCTCCCAGGGACTCAATCGTCAACTCGCACTCGGCCTTCTTGTCGGGTCGGACCAGAGGCAGCACGCCTCCAATCTCCGAACCCGGCAACTTGCAAACCTCCAGGAAGGACCGCCGCAACGCCTTTTCATGACGGCCCCCACAAGGAAAAGCCACCAGCCCCGGTTGCTCGGCCAGAGAAACCATCCCGGCCACTTCGACCAGGCCCCGCACGATTTCTGATACCCGGCTAGGAGCGTCCTCGTGAGCACTGTACGTATGGACCAGGTAGGAGGAACCCTCGACGGTCTGCTGGCGATACAGCCCCAAGGAGATGTCGTGGCAATGCGGATCCATCGACTTCAACTCGATCCGCCGCCCCAGATCCCGCGTCAGTCCCATCCTGGCCCCCCTGGCAGCTCCCCGGCTGAACCCAAGCGATCTCGGCGGGCCCTGTCAGAAAATGCCCGAATGCCTCGCCGTTGGACTCAGTGTGGCGAATCACCGTCGCCGCGGCAACCAGCCTGGTTGACGCCTATTCCAGAGTCCGCAGCTTGACCGCCTGGTCACCGATCACCGGAAAGGGCATCACCGCGAAGCGTGACTTCACCGGAACTACCTCCACCCGCGACGCCCTGCGTTTCTTGTCCGCACTCAGCTTGCACGAAGCCGACAGCCCGCCGCCTCAGCCGTACTCCATCGGCCCGCGCGCCAACACCCGGCCCGTGGCGTCCAGCACCCGGTACTCGATCGAGATCCGACGCCCGGCACGGTAAATCGTCAGGCCCGACTCGATCTCACCAGCCACCGTCACCAACAGCCTCAGGCCCAACTTCGTTCGCCTCGTAGCACAGTCCACCACCACATGCTCGTCGATTTTCAGCGTGCTCCTCTTCCCGGCAACCATCGCGAACTTGCGAATCCCACGCGGGGCCGTCGCCGACACAAACCAGCTCCGACCCGACTTGTCGCGGCGAATCACGCGGTAGCCGATCAGGGTGTAGACCCCCGAGGGTAACGCTCTGAGACGAGACGCCTCGGACCGGGGGCTGCGGCCAGGCGGACGATTGGGCTTGCCTCCCGTCTTGGGCCTGGGACTCTCCCACGATACGCGGATCGCTTCCCCGGCTACATTCTTCACAAGCACGGTCCCCTCCTCGAACGACGGGACCAGCAGCCCGTGGCCGGCCGTGCCCGGCTTGCCGCGTCGATGTACCGACCGAGGCGGTTTGAGCGATCCGGAGGAGAGAAACTTGATCAAGGCCGCACGGGCCTGCGAGCCTGTCCCGCTTCAGGCCGTGCGATGCAACTGGTCCAGCCACACGAGATCTGTGCCAAATCTCAGGTCCGGGACCTGGTGACAATGAAAGCACGTCTTGCGGAAGGTCCTGCCCGCCGCAGCGATTTCACCCGCGGTCGGCTCGGCCGCATGCACCACAGGCACCAGCTGGACGCTGATCACCGCCACCGACAACCAGGCAACCGACCTCATCGCACACCTCACACAAAAGACTGCTCAAACCACTCGATTCAGCATACAAGCAGCATCGCCCAGGCCCGCCCCCTCGTCAATCAGAATCGCAGACCGGGATGCAGGGATGGCAAGCGTAACAGCCCGCCCGGCAACTCGCCCCGCTTTCCGATGGCGCCGAGTCCGAAAAACCGCGAACAGGTTTTCCTGGCCCCGAATTTCCGAGCAAGTTCACCCAACGCGACCCCAGCCCTCTCCCCAACAACCAGGCCCGCCTACGGCGTCTGACCCCGTCCGGGCACCGAACCTGAGTTTGTCAACGGGCTGTTAAAAGGAAGCAGGCCCGGTCACGAGGACCGGGCCTGCTGTCCGTTACACGCGGTCTGTTGGCGAGACGCTCTCGCCGACTGAACCTAGTAGGTCAGGATCACGTCGATACCGAAGATCGACTGGTCCTCTTCTCCGGTGGCCGTCGCAGCGCCCCAGTCGGTCCGAACCTCGGGCCGAATGATGACACAGTCACGGGGCTTGATGTTCAAGCCGAAGGTCAGGTCGTACTCGGACTGACCGTTGTTCTTCCACCATTCGATCCGCACGCCAGCCGACAACTCGTCGGTGATCGAGGTGTGCAGGATCTGCGAAATCCCAACCGTGTGGGCGTGGCCCTGCGAGCCACTGTTGGTCTCGACGAGTACACTTTCGATTCCGTAGTAGATCTCGTCTTCGATCTCGAGCTCGGCGTACACGCTGTGCACGTAGCCTTCGCCACGACTTCCGAGGTCGCCCATCGTCACGGCGTAGGACACCGAAACTTCGTCCTCAACCAACTCGAAGTTGGCCAGAGCAACCAGGGTGCTCCCATCGCTGGAGTCACCATCGTTACCGCGATCGAAACCCGTGTCCCAACCGGCGGTCCAACCGAAGCTGGTTGTCAGGTCGTCGGTGACGTTGTAGTCGGCCATGAAGCCCGTCAGGGTTCGCGGCTGGCTGCGGTACATCGCCTTCGAGCGGCTGTAGAAGAAGTTGTTGTTGGGGTTGACACTCTCGAGGCCGAGGCCGCCGTAGAAGTGACCAGCCTTCACGCTCAGATCGTCACGAACCACCGTGGCGTACAGCTGCGGCATCGCCCAGCC
>CAUZJR010000204.1:0-9467 GCA_963580005.1 Planctomycetota bacterium | reverse complement strand
CGGGCCTTCCGCGACTCGCTGCCAGGCATCTCACGCGACCTCCACGCCGCCGGGTTGCCCCGCTTCTGGACACCCCAGGAATACCTCGGCACGATGCAGATCCTCGCCGCCCTGCTGACACCCGCCTACATCTCCATCGGCTTCGACATGGCCGGTCCACCCGGAGTCCTGGGTGGCATCGCCGCCGGGCCGGCCACCGCCTGGCTGCTGAGACGACGGCTGGCAACCAAGGCCGCCATGAGACTGTTCCGCATCAAGCAGCGACTCCCCTTCCTGCTCGATCTGCTCACACTGCTGATGGAAGCCGGCTCGACGTTCCTGCAGTCGCTCGAAGAGTCGGTTGCCGAGTTTCGAGATCACCCGGTCGGCATCGAGTTCGGTCGTGTGCTCTCGGAAATCAACATGGGCAAGAGCCGCATCGGGGCGTTGGAAGCAATGAGAGATCGGCTCGATGACCCCGAAATCACCAGCATCGTCGGGTCGATCATCCAGGGCGAAACGCTGGGCACTCCCCTGGCGCGACTGTTCCGGACCCAGGCCGACGTGCTCAGGATCAAGAGAACGCAGCGGGCCGAGACGATTGCCGGGGAGGCGGGAGTCAAGATGCTGCTGCCCAGTGTGCTGGTGATGGCCGCCACCGTGCTGATCATACTCGGACCCTTCGTGCTCAGCTTCCTCTACGTCGACCTGATGGAATAACGGCAGCTGGAATTGACTCATGCCCGAACCGGCCACCATCACCGTCACCCGCGGACCCGCTCGAGGGCAGCTCTTCGAGATCGAAACCGAACTGGTGCACATCGGCCGCGCCGACACCAACCAGGTGGTGCTCGAAGACCCCGACCTCGCCGAGCACCAGGCCAGCATCGTGTTCCGAAACGGCCGCTACGCCATCTTCACTCCGCTCAAGGATGCCGTCTCAGTCGACGGCAGCCCGATTCCGCCTCAACGCTGGGTCTGGCTCCCCGGCGAAGCCGATATCGCCCTGGGAGAACGCACCAGCCTCAGGTTCGCAACCGATCTTGATGCCGCAGCGGCCGACAACGGCGAGACCGACCAGGCCGACGATCCCAGCGGCAAAACCACCAGGACCTCCGGCAAGGGACAACGTAAAGGCCGCAAGGGACGCCGGCGAAAAAGACAACTCGCGAAATTCGTCACCGACGCTCACGGTGAATCACGAGTGCAACTGGGCGAAGATGGACAGCTGCCGGAATTGAGCCTCGACGAAGAACTGACCGGGGGGCAAACCGAACAGAAAACCAAACGCTCCAACTCGCTGCTGCTCTCGATGCTGCTCGCCGCCAGCGTCGCCGCCTCGGCCCTGCTGCTGGTCGCCGAGGCGCCCCTGCGAGGCGGCGGGGATCGAGGCCGCGAGTCGGCTCGCAAACAACTCACGCAGTTGCTCCAGGAGTCCCAGCCCAAAAAAGCCAATCAGACCGAAGCCGGCTGGAGGCTTCTGGTTCGTGACGCACTCTCATCGGCCGCTCGCGCCGATCGGGCCGGTGAACAACGAGCCTACGACCGGCTGCTGAAACTGCTCAACGCCGAGGACCGACCCGACACGGGCCTCACCGGTGACATGAAGACAGACAAGAACCTCAGAGGCCTGATTGCACAGTTGAAGGGCTCGTGAGCCCGCTGCAGGCCCGACCGCTTCCCTTCCGCGATCGCCGCCGTCGGGACATAATCAAGAGAACCTCCCAGCTGGTGAGGTGACTGCCCAGAGGACCAACGCGGTGGCCGGCGAAACCCGCTACGAATTGCTCGAAACCGTCGGGACGGGACGCTACACCACCGTCTACCGCGCCCGCGATCGGGAACTCAACCGAGAAGTCGCAGTCAAGCAGCTCCGCGACGAGTTCCTCGGAGGAACACTGCAGCTGGACCGCTACTGGCAGGAAGCTCAACTGCTCGCCTCACTGCAGCACCCCAACATCGTCACCATCTATGACATCAACCGCCAGAAGGGCTGGCTGGTGATGGAACTGATGCAGGGGACACTCGCCGAGCGGCTGGCCGGGCGACAGATGGACCTCCGGGGCCTGAAAACCACCCTGGCCCACTCGCTCCGAGCACTGCACTACCTGCACGATCAAGGCATCGTGCACGGAGACATCAAGCCGTCGAACATCATGATCGACGCCCGCAGACGCATCAAACTCGGCGACTTCGGCCTCGCCCGACGTGTCAGCGACCGCGACGGCACCCTGCTCAAGGGAGCCACCCGCTACATTGCTCCCGAGGTCGTTTCCGACGCATTCGGGTTGGTCGAATCCAGCAGCGATCTCTATTCACTCGGCTTCGCCGCCTACGAACTGATGTGCGGAGAACCGTTCGAAGAACTGGCACTGGGGCTGGGTGCGTTGCGGAGCAACACGGCCGGAGAGGACCCGTGGATCGAATGGCACGCGGCTCCCGATCGCCGGCTGCCACGGATCAGCGAGGTGCTCGAGGGGGTGCCCGAAGACCTGGCGAAGGTCATCCAGAAACTGACCGAGAAGGACAAGTCGCGGAGATACGATTCGGCCCAGCAGGCGCTCTCGGACCTCAACATCGACGTGAAAATCATCCGCAATGACGGAGACGATGCGGACCAGGCCGAGGCCGATGATGCCGAGTCGCCTCCCGTCAACCGTCGCCGCACGCTCGCAATCGCAGCCGTCTGCGCCTCGATCTTTATCTCCCTGCTGATGGTCTTCCTGCCTGGCGATGGCACATCCACACCGCCAGGCCGCGACTCCGTCTCGGACGTGGTCGTGCTCGAAGAAATCTTCGACAAGGGACAGCGGCTGAGAGTGAGGAACATGACGACGGGAATCGAGAGCGACGTGCGGCTGGATGATGACGTGGCCGTGCTCATTCAACGCAACGCCGACAGCAAGCAGCACGCAACACTCACAGACCTCGCACCCGGCGATCGACTCGAACTGAAACGGACCTCGGAGGACTCGAAGCGGATCGTCGAAGTGACCGCCGCTCACGCCAGGACCGACGAAGGACTGCTCAGTTCACTCGATGTCCCCGCCTCGCAACTGGTGCTCTCGCCCCAGGCCGGCAGTCAACGCGACGAGATTCCCCTGAGAATCGCCTCCGGCACACACCTCAGGCTCAACGGACGCACCGCCGACCTGCTCGATCTGCAACCCGACGACCAGGCCACCGCCCTCCACGTCCAGGACGCCGGTGGCAGTGGCTCGAGACTGGCGATCCGGGTCGAGATCCACAGGACCACCACGATCGTGGGACTGGTCAGCCGCATCGATGAAGGCAAGCGACGGCTGACCCTGCAGCTTCAACAGGGAGGCAGCAGCCTCGGCTACCAGGCCTACAACCTCTCAAGCAACGCAGGGATCACCGGTCGAGGCAGCAAGGCAGCAGAACGGGCCAACTGGTCGATCGGGTCACTGAAACAGAACATGCTGGCAGTCGTCGATCACGACGAGACGATCTCGGCGATCACGATCACCACCGCAGGACAGCCGATGATCCGCGGTGCCATCGACTCGGTCGATCAGCCCTCCCAACGCATCACCGTCCGGGTGTCCGGTGGCAACCAGAACCTCGAGGTCGACGATCGGTCCCGGGTGTTTCTCAACAGCCGACCCGCACGACTCGAAGACCTCCGGCCCGGAGACTCAGCCTGGATCGCCGCTGAACCCCGGGGAGGACCGACGCTGGTGATCGCCGCAGAACGAGGAGCCTACCCGCATCGCTGGGCTCTGCTGATCGGGACCAGCCGCTTCCGCGACAAGTCGCTGACCCCGCTGCCGTTCGCCGGCAACGACCTGAAACTCGTCTCCGACCATCTCACGTGGTTCTATCGCGTCCCCACCGACGGGTCGCACGCCAGGCTACTCAACAATACCACCCGAGCCGATCTCGAAAAGCAGGTGGCCACCTTCCTCGGCGAACTCCGTGGAAGAGCCGAACTGGTCGTCTACACCACCGGGCACGTCTACCGCGGCGACGACGACCGCCTCTGGCTCGCTCCCACTGGCTTCCAGTGGGACAACATGGCCCAGACCGGAATCTCGCTCGATTGGCTCGCCGACCAGATCGATGCCAGCGGGGGGGCCGAGAGGACCTGGCTGCTGGACGTGACCCACACCGGCAGCGGCACCGACCTGCAGAGGCAGCCCGATGGAGCCGCGCTGCTCCTGGCACTCGGCAGTCGACTCAAGAACACCACCCTGATCACCAGCTGCAGCCAGGGTCAAAAAGGACTCGTCGATCCCCAGAGACGACACGGACTCTTCGCCTGGCACATCGCTACCGGCTTGCGGGGACCGGCAGACTCCGACACCGATGGACACGTTTCGGGTGTCGAACTGTTCGAACACCTGAAGCAGGGACTGAGGCGGGATGGAGAACGACTCGGTGCCACCCAGACACCCGGATTCTCCGGACCACGCTGATCGACCCGAACACCGAGCCGCTCCCCTTCTCAGGCGCACCCCGTCCGTGGCACCAACCTGCTCAACACCCCCCCGCATTCAGCAACCCCGCGCCCTGTGGCCGGCCCTGGTTCTGCTCGTCGGCCTCACCGCATGTGGGCTCTCTCGCGAAGAGACTCAATCCGACTCCGCGGCCGCCGCTCCCAGCCACTCCAGCGTGCTGCGATTGGCCACCACCACCAGCACGGCCGACACCGGGCTCATGGAGTTCCTGTTGCCCGACTTCGAAGAGTCGCACAAGGTCCGAGTCGACGTGATCGCCGTCGGTTCCGGCCAGGCCCTGAAACTCGGCGAACAGGGCGACGTCGACGTGCTGCTGGTTCACGCCCCCCGCAGCGAACAGAAGTTTCTCGAAGCCGGACACGCCATCCGACGCGATGACGTGATGTACAACACGTTCCTGCTGCTGGGACCCGAGGCCGACCCCGCCAGGATCCGCGGACAGGGCATCGTCGTGGCACTCAAGAACATCGCCAGGTCCCAGGCACAGTTCGTTTCGCGAGGAGACGACAGTGGAACCCACAAGCGAGAACTCGAGCTGTGGAAGAGCGCCGGAGGCCTCGCGGCCTGGGACAACTATGTCGAAACCGGACGCGGGATGGGACACACGCTGGTGACCGCCAACGAACTCGCTGCCCACGTGCTGTGCGACCGCGGCACCTACCTCAAACTCCGCGACAAGATCTCGCTGGTCCCGCTCGTCCAAGGCGATCCCGTGCTGCACAACCCCTACGGCGTGCTGGTGGTCAACCCCGACAAGCACGACCGGATCAACTCGGAACTGGCAACCCGACTGGCCGACTACCTCGTCTCGGATCCCGTGCAACACAAGATCGCCTCGTTCCGGCTCCACGACGAAGTGCTGTTTCACCCGCACACCCGTGATACGCACTGATGGAATTCCTCGTCGAAGGCTTCCGAGAAGCCGTACGCCTGGTCGCCAGCGGCGACAAGCAGGTGCTGGACGCCACCGGCCGCACGCTGAGCATTTCGCTCTCAGCGGTGCTGATGGCGGTGCTGCTGGGACTGCCGATCGCCGCCTGCCTGGCACGTCGCCGATTCGTGGGACATCGACTGCTGCTGGTCCTGTTCCGCAGCCTGCTGGGTGTGCCCACCGTCTTCCTGGGACTGATCTGCTTCGGGCTGTTCGCCCGACGCGGACCTCTGGGACCACTCGATCTGCTCTACACACCCTCGGTGATCGTCTTCGGCGAGACGCTGCTGGCCCTGCCGATCGTCGTGGCGCTGGCCCACGGAGCACTCACCTCACTGGACCCCCGCATCCCCGAAACCGCACGCACGCTCGGAGCCGGGCCACTCCGCCGGCTGCTGACCTACCTCAGCGAAGCCCGCACCGGGCTGATCCTGGCCGTCCTGACCGCGTTTGCCCGCTGCTCGACCGAACTGGGCATCGCCATGATGGTCGGCGGAAACCTCAAGGACCGCACCCGTACGCTGGCCACCGCCACCGCGATGGAAACCGGCAAGGGCGAATTTGCCCTGGGGCTGGCCATGGGAGGACTGTTGCTGCTGCTGGCCACCGGCATGACCCTGCTCGTGGCAATGCTCGGCAGAGAAAACCGGAGAGACGCATGACCATCGTCTCGACACACAACCTGTCCGTCTCTCGCAACAACACCCCGATCCTCAAGGCCCCCGACCTCGAAATCGCCGCCGGGGACCGGGTCGGGGTTTCCGGAGGAAACGGCTCGGGGAAGACCACGCTGCTGAGAGTCCTGGCCGGACTCGAACAGGCCGCTCCCGGACAGGTCCGCTTTGCCTGCCCGCCTCGTGAAATCACCCTGGTGCACCAGCAGCCCTGGCTGTTCCGCGGCAGCGTGCTGGCCAATATCGAGTACGGACTGGCCGCTCGCCGGGTCGGCCGAAGCGACCGGCGACGACTGGCCACCGGGTGGCTCGAACAACTCGGCGGCAGCTACCTCCTGGGTCGAGACGCCAGGGGACTCTCGGCAGGCGAACGACGCCGGGTGGCCCTGGCACGCGCCCTGGCGCTCGAGCCGGGCCTGCTACTGCTCGACGAGCCGCTGGCCGAAATCGACGAGGCCGGGGTCCGGTTGATCGGCGGAGTGCTCGCCGGACTCAAACACACCGCCATCGTGATCGCCTCGCCGGTCGAACTGCCCGAAGGGCTCATCGAGCGGTCGATCGAACTGCTCGCTCCGCGTGACTCCAACACATCGCCCCGAAGCGAGTGATACTTGGGATCGTGGACGCTCGCAACCGGCGCCGGTATGCTGACAGCCAATCGCAAACGCAAACGCAACTCTACCTATTCACAGCGGGAGACAACCTGATGAGACGCAAGCTCGCGACGCTGTCGGTCGCCGGACTGGTACTGGCCGCCGGCCTGCTGGTGCTGAACACCTCGGCCGCCGCGCCCAAGAAAACCACCGCCGACAAGCTGCTCAAGAATGTCCAGACCCAGGGCCTGAAGTTCTCGCGGATCGGCCGCATGAGTTTCGCCAAGGCCGGGGTGCTGCTGGTTGCCGATCGCGGCAATGGATCCGTCGTCGCCATCGACACCGGCGACCTGGGACCGGCCCGGCCGCTGAAGAAACGGGTCGACAGTGTCGACAAGCTGGTCGGAGGTGCCCTGGGTACCAACGCCGCCGGAGTGCAGATCGTCGACATGGCCGTCAACCCGCTCAGCGGACTCATCTACCTCTCGGTGATCCGCAAACAGGATGGCATCAGCACGCTGCTGACCATCGATGCCACCGGCAAGGTTGCCGCCGTGAACCTCGCCAAGGCACGCCACGTAAGGATCACCCTGCCCGGTGACGGCAAGGCCAAGGTCAGCAACGTGACCGGTGTCAAACTGGCCGGCAGCCGCGTGCTGGCCGCCGGGCAAAGCGGACGCGAGTTCGCCAGCAAGATCTACTCGATCCCGCTGCCGCTGGAACATGGCAACTCGGCGGCGGTCTACAGCACCGAGACCTACCACGTGGCTCACGGTCGCTGGGAATCCCGGGCGCCGATCCAGTCGTTCATCCCGGTCCAGGAAAAGGGCAAGACCTACATCGTCGGCTCGTTCTCCTGTACACCGATCGCCAAGTTCCCCGTCGATGGACTCGAAAGCGGTGCCAAGGTCAAGGGGACCAGCATCGTCGAACTCGGCAGCGGCAACCGGCCGATCGACATGTTCATCTACAAGAAGGGTGGCAAGGACTGGCTGGTGACCAACACCGACCGCTTCCACCACAAACGAAGACCGATCGGACCCAGCCAATACTGGGGCTGCCGCGTCGACCTGAAGTACCTCGGTGCTACCGAGACCAACGAGAAGGCCGCACGGCGAGTGGTCAAGCAGAAGAAGGGGCCCGAGGGGGTGGAGGTCGTCGACATCCTGTTCGGGGTCAAGCACATCGACCAGTTCGACAACGACAAGGTCGTCGTGCTCAGGGACAACAAGGGCCAGCTCGACCTCGAGCCGGCCGTGCTGCCCTAACCCCACGCCTGAGACCCCGATGAACCGGTTTCACAGGCCAACGCGAACGGCCGCCGCAAGACTCGTGCTTGCGGCGGTCGTCTCGTTCGCGATGCTCACCGCCTGTCGGCCTCGCCCGCAGACTCCGGCCACAGGATCCGCAACCGCTCAGACGATACCCGACCAGGCCAGCGACGGTCACTTCACTCTCACGGTAAAGGTCGACCCCGACCAACCCGGCAAGATCACCGTCGTGGTTACCTCAACCGATGATGCGTTTGAAGAGATCGATGCCGAGACCGCAAACGGGCTGATCGAAGTCAGGGCCGAGACGGCCGTGCTCGGATCGCTCGATCGTGTCTCGGACCGCGAACTCCACTTTTCACCCTCCTTCCCCCTGCTGGCCGGAAGCGAGGTCCTGGTCAGATTCGATCCGACCCAAGACCAGACCCTCAACGGATCACCCCTGGAACTCCGACACCGTGTCCCCAGCCCCCCCGCCGCTCCCGCTCCTACCATCGAACACATCTACCCCACCGCCGACCTGCTGCCGGCCAACCACCTGAAGTTCTACATCGTCTTCTCCGAACCGATGCAGCCCGGTGAGATCTGGAACTACTTCGGACTGCTCGACCTCGACAACGAACAACCGGTGCCCAGGCCGTTCCGGCACACCGAACTGTGGTCGCGCGACGGCAAGATCCTGACGCTGTGGTTCCACCCGGGACGGGTCAAGACCGGAGTCAATCTCAATACCGAACTCGGAGCCATACTCGTCAGCGGGCGGAGATACCGCCTGAGTGTCTCCGGTGATTGGCCCTCGGCTCGTGGAACCCCGCTGGGAGAAGACGTCAGCCGCGAGTTTCAAGCCGGCCCGCACGATCATACGCAGCCCGATCCGACCGCCTGGAAACTCAAGATCCCCGCCCCCGGCTCGCGAGAACCTCTGGTCTGCCAACTCGGATCCCCCCACGATTGGGCACTGCTGCACAGCGATGTCGCTGTCGAAAACGCCGCCGGAAAACCGCTGGCCGGGTCCATCTCGACCTCCCATCATCAATCCCACTGGCACTTCACCCCAAACGAGCCCTGGCAGGCGGGCCGATACCGGCTGGCCATCGGCAGCGTGCTCGAAGACCTCGCCGGCAATAACCTCGAACGACCCTTCGAAGTCGATCTCAGCCGCAAGAGCAACCGCGACGCTGATGCGAAACCCAACACCGCATCGGCCTACCGCAAGTTCGACGTCGGCCCGTAGCAGCCGGCGTCAGACCCCCGGCGTCCCTTGCGGCCAATCTCCCGCAATTCGACAAATCCGATTAAACCGGTTGAGGCGAGTTTGCCGGTTGTGCCGATAAGTCAACGGGGCGAATCGTCGATTCACCGAGGGTCTCGGTCCGTCAACGGAGTGGCAGACATGTCGATGGTCCCAACACAGGACAACACACACCCGATGGGTTGCTCACACTCAACACTCATCCCACGCCTGCTGCTCGGGCTCGCCGTCGTGGCTCTGCCCAGCACCGCACCGGCCGGGATCTTCGACTTCCTCAAGAAAGACC
>CAUZJR010000203.1:0-9467 GCA_963580005.1 Planctomycetota bacterium | reverse complement strand
GACCAGCCGGCGAGCCATCAAGAAGTGTTCAAGGTTCCGAGGTGCGCCATCTTCGTAATTTTCCGGACTCCCTTTCCCGTACCGCTCGCGAACCGCCGGATCCTCTTTCGAAAGATCCAGGGCGTCGGCCAGGCGGCCGGAGGTGAGGATGTCCAGTGCCTGGCGATTCAGGTCATCCAGGCCCGCCAGAAAAGAATCCCCCGAGTGGCTGCGGCGGAAGGCGTCCAACGATGTCAGCAACTGTTTGCGGTTGCCAAACCGATCAAGCGTGACGCCATTGAGTTTCATGTTGGCCCGGCCACCGGGCAGGGGCACCCCGAGTCGATTCGTCGGCACGTGGCGGTCCGAGGGACGGAAGGCCCCGTGGCTGATGCCCAGGAACCCGGGATATCCCGTCGAACCGTAGGGCGGGTATCCGGTGTTGGGAGAGAGACCGATGAACGGCGGCACCCCCACGTTGGCCGACCCCTGCAGTCTCGAAACGACGGCACCCATCGAGGGCCAGTCCCCCGCACCGGCAGGCCTTCTCGGGACAACCAGTCCACCGGGCTGCTTCGCCCAACTGTGACCGGTGAAGCAGATGAACGAGTCGTGGAAGCCGTTGGGAGATCCGTGGACACTCCGCAAGGGAATGCACTTGTCCATGACCTTGGCCAGCATCGGCATGTGTTCGCAGATCTGGATCCCGGGAACGGCAGTATCGATCGGCTGGAACGGGCCACGGATGCCGCTGGGGGCTTCCATCTTCAGGTCGTACATGTCCTGGTGCGGCGGAGCGCCGGGCATGTAGATCATGATGACCGCCTTGTGCGACCCCTTGATCCCGGCCCGTTGTTCGGCCTGCAACAGGTCCGGCAGGGACATCCCACCCAGGCCCAGTGCCCCGATCTTCAACGCGTCACGACGGGTCATCCCATCGCACAAACGGCTGCCTTTTCCGTTGATCGTCAGCATCACCGTGCTCTCGTCCGCATGCAGTTCGGTTCCCCTTTTTACTTCATCGGCAGGGCACCGACCACCCCCGTCTCCTTTTTGATTCCGTCAACCACGTTCCGCGACGAGACCCGGCTCGAGGCCGACTTTGTCCAGGCTGCCGCAAGGAAGTACTGCGACTTCCCGGTCCGTCGGGTGCTCGAACCCGGATGTGGAGGCGGACGGCTGGTGGTCGAACTGGCCGCCCGGGGCTACGACGTGACCGGTTTTGATCTCAGCGGTCCGGCCATTACCTACCTCCGTCGTCGGCTCAGCCGCCGCGGCCTGGCAGCCAACGTCTTTGAAGGCGACATGACCCGCGAGCGGGTCGAGCCACCGGTCGACCTGGCCATCTGCCCGATGAACACCTTCCGGCACCTGACAAGCGAAACCGACGCTCGCCATCACCTCCAGTCGGTCGCTGCCAGCCTGAGACCCGGGGGTCTCTACCTGCTGGGCTTCCACCTGCTGCCGAACGACATCGATCCCGAGTCTTCCGAGCGCTGGACGACACGCCATGGCCGAACGCGTGTGACGTTTTCCCTGAAAGTCCTCGATTCGAATCGTCGTCGTCGCATCGAGACGCTGCGGTTCCGCCTGCAGGTCACCACCGGCCACAGACAACCTCGGACACTGCTGCTGGCCGACGAGTTTCCGCTGAGAATGTACACCGCGAGACAGTTCAGCCGGCTGCTGAAGTCCGTGCCCGATCTCGAACTGCTTGACGTCTTCGATTTTTGGTACGAGATCGACCACCCGCTGGAACTCGACGACGAAATCACCGACACGATGTTTGTCCTGCAACGTCGGTGACGTCCCGGCGGCTAACTGGTGACCTCCACCGTCGCACTCGCATGCAACGCCGTGTCCTGCCAGTGGAGCATCGACGCCTGCTGGTGCGGTCCCAGTTCCAGGCGGTATTCGCAACCCTCTCCCACGGCCGGGGCCTCCTCCCATTTCGATTCCGCGAGCCGTTCCAGGAACACCTCGATGTCCAGCTGGTTGAGACGACGACCGAACAGTTCCCGCTGGGTGGAGCCCGGCCGGCCGGCCCCCACTCCCACCAGTTCGCGTTTGGGTGACGCCATGCGGTTCTGTTCCGAACGAAGCGCGTCCACCGCATAGCCGCTCAACAGGCGATCCCACGCCCGGGCACAGACCTCGTCGGAATCGAACAGGTCCATGCCGACGATGTGCCCGTCCACCACCGCCACCAGTCCATGGCATCGGTCGGGACAGCCGAGTGCCCGACGGAACCTGTCGATGCGGTCCTTGTAACGGGCGAACGTATCCGACATGGCCGCCGTCTTGGAACGGACCTTCATGTCGTGCTGCTGTGACTCGATGTCCCGCCACACCTCGGCCTGGTCGGAGGTGTGTGCACGTTTCCTACGAAGAGATCGGGTCACCGAGCGTTTCAGCTTGTGGCGAAGATGCGACGGGGACACCTGGCCGTCGGAACCGAACCCCCGGGATATCTCGCGCCAGCGGCCGTGCTCGATGCAGCTGACCGGAATCACGCAGTCGGCCCCGGCTCCCACCAGCACCGACGCCCCGGCTCCGCAATCGCGGCGTGACTCCGTTTATCGCGTGGGCGGGAAAAGCGGGCTGACTGCTCAGTCGATTGCTTGAACTCCAGGCCCCGCTTGGTGCTTGTATGCTCTAACCCAGCAGGTCTCGCACCACTCTCGCTCCAGTCACCTTCGCGTCGGTCAACGTCTCATTGGTGGCATGCACATTGAACGTCAGCCGCTCGTGATCCAAGCCCAATTGATTCAACACGGTGGCCATCAGATCCGGTACGCCGACACGACCCTCGGTTGCCGCGTAGCCGAACTCATCCGTGGCCCCGTGAACGTAGCCGCTCTTCAAACCGCCACCGGCCAGCAGTGCGGTGAAGCCGTTGGGATTGTGGCCTCGACCAGTTGCGTCTTTGCCTTCCGCCGTTGGCAATCGCCCGAATTCGCCGGTCCAGATCACGATTGTCTGGTCGAGCAGACCGCGGCGTTTCAGGTCGGTGATCAACGCCGCGGCCGGGAGATCGGTCCTGCGGCAGATCGCGGGCAGATTGTCGTTCAGTTTGCTGTGGTGGTCCCACACGTTATGCCCGCCCGGCGAGAGCACCTGGACGAACCGCACACCGCGCTCGACGAGTCGCCTGGCGAGCATCAGTTGCCGGCCGTAGGGAGCAGTCTCCGGGTTGTCGAGTCCGTAGAGTCGCTGCGTTTCCTTTGATTCGCTGGACAGGTCAAGTTCGGCTGAGGCGGTCAGCTGCATTCGGGCGGCCAGTTCGTAGTTCTTGATACGTGCGTCGAGAACTGTTTCGTCCGGGAACCGTTGCCGCTGGATCTGATTGAGTTGGCCGAGGAGTTGCAGGCTGTTTTGTTGGGCTCCCGGCGGCTGTGTGTCCACTCGCCTCAAGTTGAGCACGGGGTCGCCTTCCGAGCGGATTTCCGTACCGCGGAATATTGCCGGTAGCCATCCGTTGGTCATCTGCATGGCGCCGCCGCTATGAAATACGCCCGGAGGTCGCAACAACACGTAACCGGGAAGATTCTGATTCTCACTGCCCAGGGCGTACGTCACCCACGATCCCATCGTGGGACGGCCCGGCCGGTTGTTGCAGCTACACATCATGTACGTCGCGCCGGGATGGTTGGGATCGTTGCTGTACATCGACCGCACAACACACAAGTCATCCACGACACGACTGAGATGTGGAACGAGTTCTGAAAATTCGATGCCCGACTGACCCCGTGGCCGAAATCGAAACTTGCTGCCCATCAACGGCTCAGGGGTTTCCTTTGTGTCAGGTCCGCCCGGGAAGTGGGATACCATTTCTCCGTGACGCCGCTGCAATTCCGGCTTCGGTTCAAACAGGTCCATCTGACTTGCGCCGCCGTTTTGAAACAGCATGATGACGGACTTGGCTTGCGACGTGAAATGGCCAAGCCGGGGCGACAGATCGTGCGAACTTCTGTCGTGTGTGGCTGCCTGCGCCCTGTCCGTTTCGAGAAGACAGGACAAGGCGAGAGCGCCGAAACCGAGGCTCGTATTTTGCAGGAATTCGCGGCGGGTTGGTGATGGGTTAGGCACGGGTCATTCCGGGTAAAGAAACTCGTTCATGTTCAGTACCGTCTGGCACAAATCCGCCAGCGCGGCGAGTTCGGGGGACTTCTCCGGTGCGGCTGTTCGGTGCAGGTCAATTTGTTTTGCCAGCATCTTGCGGCAGAGGTCTCGCTCTTGCGGGGACGGCTCCCGCGCGAGGGTCAACCAGAACAGCAACCCAATGCGGGCGTCCGGCAATGGTCCGGCATCGACTGCAACGCGGGCGGCGAGTTTTCGAGACTGCTCGACGACGAACTCGTCGTTCATCATGGTGAGCGACTGCAGCGCGACCGCCGAGACGTCTCTGCGGCACACGCCGCCGGTGACGATCGGTTTGTCGAAGACGCTCAGGAACGACGGGTTGTAGATACGCCGGTTCAACAGATAGACACTGCGTCGAAACGCTGCCCCCGGTGTTGGCAGGCCCTGCTTGGCGACGAGCACAGTTCCGTCCGGACGATATTCCAGCGGCACCGGTGGACCGCCCATTGAACGGTCGAGTTGGCCTGCGACCGCGAGAATCGAATCGCGCACGACTTCCGCTTCCACACGGCGCAGCCGCGCACGCCACAAGAGGCGGTTGGTCGGGTCGATCTTCCGTGCCCGCGCCAGGTGTTCATGCGAACCGAATGACGCTTGTCGATAGACCGACGACGTAACGATCTGCCGAATCAAGCGCTTGATACTGCCGTGGCGGCGAAAGTCCGCTGCCAGCCAGTCCAGCAAATCCGGGTGGGATGGCTTGTCGCCGGAGACTCCCAGGTTGTTCGCCGTATCGACGATCGGCGCGCCAAGCAAATGATTCCAGACTCGGTTAACAAACACGCGGGCGACCAAGGCGGATGCGGGCGACGACTCGTCCGTCAGCCATCGAGCCAACGCCAAACGATAGCCGCTGCGTGGACCAGGTTCGTTATCTGCAGTTCCCTTGGCGATGTCGGCAGGTTGCAAACCTGCCCCACGTAGCACCTCCAGGAATCCTGCGGGAACTTCGCGACGCGCATTCAGGTAGGACCCTCGACGAAACAACCGAGTCCCCGGTGGCGGCCCGACGTCATATACCGCATGAATCCAACCGTGCTGGCGACGCCCGGAGTTCAGATCCGCGATCCGCTTGATTGCCTCGTCGGTTTTCGTGCGATCGTCACCGGTGATCGCTGCGTCGATCTCCTTGGGTTCGACTCTTAGCGCGGCTTTGTACTTTTCAACCAATGCCTTCTGCGGTGCGTCTTGCTTTGGTGTCTTCAATGCTACAGCGACGGCCGCTCGGTCGGCCTCCGGAATCGACGTCAGCCTGGCGTTACGCAGCTTCGTTTCGTACCGCTTGCGAACGGCCGCAATCGCTTCCTGCACCTCCTTGACTTGCTTGTCAATGTTGGCGTTGTGTGCATTGATGTTTGCCAACGTCGCCTTTGATACGTCTGGCAACGCCCGCTGCTGAGGATCCTTCCAATTAGCCGGATTGAGAGCCGGCGTGAGTAAGGCCATCAGTCCGTAATAGTCGCGCTGCGGAATCGGCTCGAACTTGTGTGAATGGCAGCGAGAACAATTCAATGTCAGTCCGAGCAGGCTCGTGCCAATCTGTTCGACCGAATCGTGAAGCACTGACCAGATGACAAACGCTCGTGGATCTTCTTTGCTGATGTCCTCGCAACACCGCAGATAGCCGGTTGCCACCAGCGATTCGATGATCTCCGGTGTGTACTTCTCGGCGTCGCGCCAGTTGACCAGTTCGTCACCGGCGAGTTGTTCGGTGATGAAACGACTCCAGGACTTGTCCCGATTCAAGCTGCGAATTACGTAATCGCGGTATCGCCACTTTCCCTCCAGAAAACCGATGGGCGGACCATAGTCGTCATCGAAACTGATCGAATCGGTGTAGCCGGCGATGTCGAGCCAATGGCGTCCCCAGCGGACACCAAACTGCGGCGACGCCAGGAGCTCGTCCACGAGCCGCTCGGAAGCATCCGGGCGGTTGTCGGCGAGAAACTGATTCACGCGGTCCGGAGTCGGCGGCAGTCCGGTCAGGTCAAGGAACAGCCGCCGCGTCAATCGCGTGCGATCGGCATCGGGAGACATCGATAATCCGTGTTTCTCGAGCCGAGCCTGAACGAAAGCATCGATTGGAGTGTGAATCCTCGCGGTGCTCGCGGCACTCAATTGCGGCACCGTTATGTCTGCTGCGAGCTGGCGAAACGCCCAATGTCCGCGATCCTTGGCGGTGGCTCGCACAAGTGGCGGAGGCTCAACGACCGGCGCAACCGATTGACAGCCTCGATCGATCCAAGCCTCGATCACACGACGCTCCGTCGGCGACAACTTCAGCCCGGAATCCGCCGGCGGCATTTCGTCGAACTCGATGCGTTCGGTCAGCAAACTCTGCCCAGACTCGCCACGGACAACGGCTGGTCCATTGGCTCCCCCGCGCAGCATGGCGGTCACCGTCTGCAGGTCGAGTTTGCCGTCGGGTTCATCGCCGTGACAATCGAAACACGCGCGGCGCAGGATCGGCCGCACGTCGGTCTCAAAGACAAATGCCGGGGTTGCGTTGGCGTGCGCGACAACTCGACGCGCCGATAGAGCATGGTTGTAGAATGCAACCTCATCCAAATCACCGACGAAGAACTGGATCCGCGGTTGCTTTGGCGGATCATAATACAACGCCCCAATGCTCAGTGGCGTTCCCTCGGTCGAACGCGGCTTGCCCTCGATACGTTTTGCTACGTCGAGTTGACCGTTGATGTACATCTTCGTGTTGTCGCCACGCCGCGCTGGATCGAAAGTGACCACAACATGAGTGAACTCGTTTTCGACGAGCTTCGATGTCTGGTCAATGTGACCGTCAGCGATGCCAAACCTGAGACGTCCCAACTTGTCCGACCGTTCCTGGAAGTACACGAGGTAGTAATTGCAGCCCGTGCGAGTGAACTCGCCTTTCGCAATGAAATCCTGAGCCGGTCCGCCTCCTTTTGTTGGTCGGATCCAAAACTCGATGGACACCGCGCCGTCAAATTCGTACACGTCAGGATCGGCTGTCACGTTCACGTAAGACGAGCCTGTGAAACGCGCTGCCTGATTCCTCGTGCCTTTACGCGTCAGTAACGCCCCGTCTGTCGACACATTCAATTTGTGCGAGGTTGCAATTCGTCGGGCGTGCTCGTTTGAGAGAAAGTCCCGGACTTGAATTCCGGAGTCCTCTTCAAAGCGAAAGTACGCAACCGGTTTATCCTGCATCACTGTGTGCGGGTAGTCCGCAGCGCTCGCCCCGGTGCTGATCCCGACAGCAAGACCCACCGCCAAACCAAAGTGGGCCACAGTTACGTATTTAGCCATCTTGCCTGCCACGTGTTTTGACCGGGACATCTCATTTGGGTTGAACCAAAAATGTCCTGGGATTGCGCCAGGCACATTTCGCTCCCCACTGTAACATTTGCAACCCCCCCCCCCCACCATATCTACCGCGACACGAATGCCAACCTGCGAACTCGACGCTTGGCACACGCTACCACCCGATACTCTTACGGAGATCCTGGCCATCGTCGAGGCCGTCCAGGGGCGGTAACCGCCAGATCCGAACCACGCCCACGCCCCTCGCTCGCGGCGGGACTCCGGTTATCGCGTGGTCGGGCGGTGGGCTACTTGGCCGCGTCCAGCGACGAGATGTCCCGGATCTTCACCGTGTCGTCAAAGCTACCGCTCACTCCGCCTGCACTCCGGCACCTCTGGTCGCGGCTCCGCTCGCTCCCGACGGGCCTACGCTACGGCTCCGCTCACCAGACTTGCCCCCGCCTCCGGCGGCCTACTTGATGGAACTGCGGAGCACACGAAAGCCAAGGCGGTCGTACCGGCCCTCAGGCGAGTCCCCCCTGCCGCGGCCCGCCGAACGGCAGTACCCGGCGTTGCCGTACCAGCCGCCGCCCCGGCGCACCCGGTACAAGTCCGACGTCGCACCGGTTGGATCCGTCGCCGAACCGCTCGGATAATCTCCGCCCCAATCCTGGCACCACTCCCAGACGTTACCATGCATGTCATACAGTCCCCAGGCATTCGGTTTCTTCTCACCAACCGGGTGTGTCTTTGAATCCGAATTGCCATTAAACCAACCGTAGTAACCCAACCGGGATGCATCGTCACCAAAACCGTACGCCGTCGTCGTCCCCGAGCGGCACGCGTATTCCCACTCAGCCTCCGTCGGTAATCGGTACACGTGCCCTGCGGTCTTCTCAGCAGGCATCGCCGACAGTTTCCCGCAGAACTCCACCGCGTCAGCCCAACTGACTTTCTCGACCGGGTTCTGTGGACCCTTAAAATAGCTCGGATTCGTGCCCATCACCTTTTGGTACTGCTCCTGCGTCACCTCCGTCACACCCAGGTAAAACGGCTTGGTAATGCTGACCCCGTGTTGGGTTTCGTCGTCGCCCCGATCCGATTCCGTCGCCGGGCTGCCCATCGTGAACTCGCCGGCGGGAATCAATCGCAGTTTCATGCCGATCGAGTTGGTGGCCGCCTGCACTCCGGCACCTCTGGTCGCGGCTCCGCCAGCCGCAATCGCACACGATGCACCCCACATCCCAACCAGCACACACGCCACCACACACGACAATTGCCTCGTCATCACACTGACTCGCTCGACAAACACCAATTTCCAACCCAAGACAACCACCATCCCACACGGTTTGCAAACCCAAACACATGTCCCGGATTGGCGACCGCTCGACAGCCGTCATAGAATCGGATTGTCCTGGGGGTCCTGGGGGTCAACTCTTTACACTTGACACATTGCCTTTCGGCGGGAACAACCCCATGCGTAAAGTGTAAAGAGTTGACCCCCAGAACCCCCAGAATTATTCGCGAGTAGTCCAGTGTGGGGGCGGGCAGCATGGGGACATCGATCCCGCCGAATGCTCGCCGCATCGCGGCCTTCTCCGCGACGTTCAGCCTGCCGTCGGTGTTGGTGTCGAACCGTCTCAGCAACCTGGGTCGTGCAAACGCGCCGACATCTCCGCCGTCACGGGTACCCTGAGCCCGACACGGCGCTGGGGCAGCCAGGCTGCTGGCCAGCAGCACGAGTACCAGGCCGACGGCAGCTCCGTCCGATTTGCGAAGGCATGAATGTGGCAAGATGGTCATGGTCCTGTCACCCATTCTCGCCTCACCGGGTCCTCAATTCCACTGCCACCTCAATCGGCCAGTCGTGCCAGACCACCTCCCGGCTGCGGTCACGAGTCGATAGAATGCACCGGCTTCCCCGCACTCTGGGGGCCGTAGCTCAATCGGTTAGAGCAGCGGACTCATAATTGGTCCACAGGGAGTTGGCAGGCGGGCTGGAAAACTGCAGAAACAGCGGTGTGACCGCGACTTACGACAACACCAGTGTTTGCTGCGAA
>CAUZJR010000202.1:0-9516 GCA_963580005.1 Planctomycetota bacterium | reverse complement strand
GTGCCGCTCGCTGGACCTTCCCGACCAACGCTCCCATTCGCATGCCTCCCTCGATTGCCAACGGACGGCTGTACGCCGGAGCCGGCGATGGCTACGTCTACTGCCTCGAAGCAGCCACCGGGAAACCACTGTGGCGGTTCCAGGCCGCTCCGGCAGAGCGACAGATCATGGTCTACGGACGATTGACCTCCACCTGGCCGGTCAACACCGGCGTACTGGTGCAGGACGGCGTGGCCTACTTCGCCGCCGGCATGATCGATCACGACGGCACCTATCTCTACGCCATCGATGCCGTGACCGGGGCACTGAAGTGGCAGAACAACTCCTCGGGTCACCTCAACGCCGGGATCCGCAAGGGCGTCAGCGCCCAGGGTAACCTGACCATCCACGACGGACGACTGATCCTGGCCGGCGGCAACCAGATCTCGCCGGCCCCGTTTGATCTCAAGACCGGCAAGTGCCTGGTCGAGGCCAGGGCCGGGGGCAAGCCCCAGTCCAACCACGGCAGCTTTGTCGGAGTGCTCGGCGGACAGGTTCCCGTCGGCGGAGGCCGCATCCTGTTCTCCTCGCCACGAAATGTCTCCAGCAAGGGCAGCTTCGAAGTGCACACCGCCACGCGCCGACTGAGACTCAACTACGGAGGCATCCCGCCGGCGTGGAACAAGTCGACCGTGGCACTGGTCAACTTCAAGCACGGACTGCTGACCTGCTGCGATACCGAGAAGGTGATCGAGCGGATTGCCGAAGACAAGCCGGCCGCCTCGAGACGTGGAACGGTCGCCTCGCAACTGAGCAACGCCAAGGCGGTTCGTTGGCAGAGTTCCCTGGGTGAGACGAACAAGTTCGAGGCGATGTCGCTGGTGGTGGGGCCCAACTCGATCGTGGCCGTCGTCCAGCACCAGCAGAAGTACCGCGCCCAGCCCCAGTGGTTCGTCGTGGCCTTTGACCAGGCCAGCGGCAAGGTGACCTGGCGGCAGGAGATCCGGGACGAGCCTCTGCCCGGCGGGCTGCTGATCAACCGCGACGGACGGATCGTGGTGACCACCCTCGCGGGCAACCTGCTGAGCCTGGCCGCGGCCGAATGAACCGGCCGCGGCACAGCTCAGGCGAGCCTGAATCGCTTGACCACGTCGTAACGGCGGACGCAGCTGAAAGCGAACAGGTTGATCAGGTGCCAGACACCCAGCACCAGCATCACCCAGCCGACCTTGCTGCTGAGGATCTCGATGGTTGAGACCAGGTCGGTGGCCCGGTCGGTGGTCTTCAACGCCAGCGTCACGAAGGCGGCGTTGACCAGGTAGTAGCCGACGATCATCAGCCGGTTGGACGAATCGGCCAGAGTGACGTTGCCCTCGAAGATCTCGATCAGGAACACCCTCCCGTTGGTGAACAGCAGGTGCCCGACCCAGAAGGTGATGGCCAGCGAGAAGACAAGATACAGGGCGTAGGTGATGACCATCGGTGACATGATCCTGGCTCCTTATGCTTGCCGACCCCGGCGGCCCGCCCGGTCTGTGTACCGGGTTGGGACCACCGGGCCCGGACCGTGGGTCACGAGGTTCTAGCGGAGGTAGGCGGGAGCGACCGGCGGCGGCGTGGAGGCCGCACGACGAGTCTTGGCCAGCACCAGCACGGTCATGAAGTGCATGCCTCCCAGGCACAACAGCACGAATCCGATCTTCGTGCTCAACAACTCGATCGCCGAGACCGTGTCGTGGGCTGCACCTCCGTACTTCAACGCCAGGCTCTCGAACCCCAGGTTGACCAGGTAGAAACCGACAATCAGCAGGTTGCTGAACGACTCGGCCACCTCGGGCTTCTCTTCCATCGTGTCAGAGAGATAGATCATCCCGTGCTTTCTCAGGGTGCGAGCGACCCAGATGGTGACAGCGACGCTGATGACGAGGTAACTGACGTGTGTGGCGATCATAGACATGACAGAGTTCCTTTCGATCCACGGGTCCGGGTTGTTGCGGGTTGACCCCGCTCTACAATCAAGGAACGGAACCCGACCCGGCGTGTTACTCGTGGTGACACATTTTTCGCAGTTTTTGCAACTTCCGATCCCTCAAGTCGACCCAACTCGTTGACTGGGCCCCAGATGAGCGAAGAACGTCCCCCGCTGGATTCTCTGGTTTCCAGGGCCCGCGGCGGCCAGGCGGAGGCGTTGGACGAGCTGCTCGGCCGCTACCGCCACTTCATTTCTCTGCTCGTACGAGCCCGCTTCCGGGGCGGACGGATGGCCGCTCGCGTGGACAGCTCCGACATCGTCCAGGACGTGCTGGTCAGAGTGGCCGGTCACATCGAGACGTTCGAGGGGGTCGACCAGAGGGCGTGGGAAGGCTGGTTGCGGCGGATCGCCGAGCGGGAAGTGCTCAGGCAGGTCGATCAGCACCTCGGAGCCGCTCGCCGCGACGCCGGCCGCGAACGTCCCGCAGCCGGTGGGGGCGGTGGAGGCGGTGGGGGAGAAAGTCCCAGCCTGGTGCTGGCCGGTTGGCTCGAAGCCTCGATCACCAGCCCGTCACTGGCCGCGGTCCGCAAGGAACGCGCGGTGCTGCTGGCCGATGCCCTCGCCCGGCTGCCCGAAGACTACCGCGAATTGCTGGTGCAGCGGCACATCGAGGAGCGACCCTTCGACGAGATCGCCCAGAGGATGGAACGCTCCTCGGGTGCACTCCGCACGATGTGGGTCCGGGCACTCAGGAAGCTGAAGGAGGCCATCGCCGAGGAGATCGAGCTGTCATTGAAGCTCGAAGCCGGCAACTGACTCTCAATCGCCCTTGCCCGCCCGCAGCTTCGGCAACCCCTCTTTCGCCGAATACCTCACCACGCAGGTCCGCAGGTCGATGCGGATCCGGCCGACCGCCTTCTCACTGACACCCTCGGGACCCGGGGTCAGCCAGAACAACTCGGCGTTGCGGAACTTCAGCAGGTGATCGATGACCCCGTCGTCGACCTGGGTGTGCGAGAGTTCCAGTTGCTTCATCCCGGTGATACCCGTCAGGGCCGCGATACCGTCGTTGCCGACCTGGGTCCTGGAGAGCACCAGCCGGGTGAGCGACTTGAGGCCCGCCAGCCGCTTGACGCCGGTGTCGGTCAGGCCCGTGTTGGCCAGGTCCAGCGTCGTGAGTGCCGTCAGCTTGGTCAGTACGATCGCACCCTCGTCGGTGATCGCCTGGTTGGTCAGGGTCAGCTTGGTGAGCTTGGTCATCCCCGCGAGGTAGGCCATCGACTTGTCGGTGATCGAGGTCCCGGTCAGGTCCAGTTCGGTCAGGCCCGTCATCGTCGCCAACGGCGCCAAGGCCGCCTCGTTGACCCCCGGTGCCGAAAGTGTAAAGGAGCGGGTTCCCGAGAGTCCCTCGAGCAACTTCATGTGCTCGTCCTTGACCTCCTTACCATCCAACAACAGCTGTGAGACCTCTCCGCCACGAGCCTGCAAAGTGGCTCCGGCCTTGCGGAGGTCATCGATCCGCTTTTCCCGCTCGGGCGTCAACGGCACGATCGGACTGCGGTTGCGACGTCCCCAACCGCCCTTCTTGCCGCCCTTCTTGCCGCCCTTCTTGCCACCCTTCTTGCCACCCTTCTTGCCACCCTTGGCAGAACCGCCTCCAGTGGATCCGCCCGGCATGGGGGTCCCCGGTTGAGGCTGGCGGGACGCGTCCCCTGGGCCCGCCGCTTCCTTCTCGAGCTTGGCCACAAGCTCCTTCTCGGCCTTCTCCTTCGCACGACGGTCACCCGACTCCTGGGCCTGCCCCGCCATGACCAGTCCGACCGCTCCTGCGGTCATCGCAGCCGAGAGCAGCCAGCCGATTGCGCCGCTGCAGAACGCCGGGTTCTTACCCTGGATCTGTCCAACAACTACGGCCAGGGCCAGAACAGCAGCAGCCAATCCCAAGATCAAGAGCATCGTCACGCCTTCCCGTGTTCACCACAGCACAACGCCACGCCCTCCACGCGACACCCCAATATCTCAACTCATATGCACCGCTCCGTCAAGCTCCACCGTGGGACCGCTTGCAGCCTGCTCAACGGCGATCGATACTGTGTCACCGGGAGGGGCGATCTTCGAAGGACTCGGGAGTACGCCAATGCTGTTCGTCTGGACCGCCGCCATCGTTGGCGGCCTGCTGCTGCTGGTCGTGATACACGACCTGATCCAACGCAAGCATGCCATCATGCGGAATTTCCCGATCATCGGGCATTTCCGCTACCTGCTCGAGGCGATCGGCCCCGAGTTGAGACAGTACATCGTCACCAGCAACGACGAGGAACTGCCTTTCAATCGTGACCAGCGGCGTTGGGTCTACGCGTCATCCAAGAAGCAGGACAACTACTTCGGATTCGGCACCGACAGCGATCTGGAGCAGTCGGGCAACTACCTGATCATCAAGCACTCGGCCTTCCCGATCCGCAGTCCGCATCCCGGCGATCCAAACTACGACCCGCTGCACACGATCCCCGTCGCCAAGATTCTCGGCGGATACCGCAGCCGGCGGCGTGCCTTCCGACCTCCCTCGATCGTCAACGTCTCGGCGATGAGCTTCGGGTCACTCAGCGGCAACGCCATCCACGCGCTCAACGCCGGCTCGTGCCTGGCCGGCTGCCTGCACAACACCGGCGAAGGAGGCGTCTCGCCGTATCATCTCCAGGGAGGCGACCTGATCTGGCAGATCGGCACCGCCTACTTCGGCTGCCGCGACGAACGGGGCCAGTTCAGCATGGAACGCCTGGTCGAGACCACCCGAGAACATCTCTCGATCCGAGCCATCGAGATCAAGCTCTCGCAAGGTGCCAAGCCCGGACTCGGAGGCATCCTGCCCGCCTCGAAGATTACCCCCGAAATCGCCCGGATCCGCGGGATCCCCATGGGCCAGGACTGCATCAGCCCCTCGGGTCACGACGCCTTCTCAGATGCCGACAGCCTGCTCGACTTCGCCGAACAGATCGCCGAGGCCACCGGATTGCCCGTAGGGATCAAGTCGGCCGTCGGAGAAATGGACCTCTGGCACGACCTCGCACGGCTGACGGACACCACCGACCGAGGACTCGACTTCATCACCATCGACGGAGGCGAAGGAGGCACCGGGGCCGGGCCGCTGGTCTTCACCGATCGAGTCGCACTGCCGTTCAAGATCGGCATGAGCCGGGTCTACCGGGTGTTTGCCGAGAGAGGTCTGCACGAGAAGATCGTGTTCCAGGGTTCGGCCAAGCTGGGCTTCCCCGAAATGACACTCTTCGCGTTTGCCCTGGGCTGCGACATGATCGCCGTCGCCCGCGAAGCCATGCTCTCCATCGGCTGCATCCAGGCCCAACGCTGCCACAACGGACACTGCCCCACCGGAGTCGCCACTCAGAACCGCTGGCTCGTTCGAGGACTGGACCCGATGCTCAAGTCCGACCGCTTGGCCAACTACGTGATGACGCTCCGAAAAGAAGTCCTGGCACTCTCGCGAGCCTGCGGAGTCGTGCACCCGTCACTGATCACGTCCGAACATCTCGAGATCCTCGACGGCCGCTTCGGGTCCGCCACCGTGCCGCAGCTCTTCGGCTACGAACCCAGCTACGGATTGCCCTCGCCCGAAGACCGCACCCAGGTGATTGAACTGATGAACAGCGGCACCACCGGAAGCTGACAGCCGACTGCGGCCGGATCGCAGGCGGCCTAGGGCAACGTCACGCGGCCGCCACTGGCGACCAGGGTCTGGCCGGTCATGAAGTTCGAATCGTCACCCAGCAGAAACAGCGTCACGCCGGCAATGTCATTGGGCTGACCGATCCGCTTCATCGGAGTCGCCTCGACCAGTTCATCGAGCACCCCGCGGTCGACATCGGCCAGGATGTCGGTCTGGATCAACCCCGGCGCGATCGCGTTGACCCGCACACCGTCTCCAGCCACCGCCTCGGCCAGGCTCCGCGTCAAACCGATCATCCCCGCCTTGCTGGCGGCGTAGGCGATCGAATTGGGTCGAGGTCTCAGGGCGGCGATCGAGGCCACGTTGACGATCCGACCGTACCCTCGTTCGATCATCCCGTCCTTGACCGCCCAACTGACCAGGAAGGCACTGGTCAGGTTCACCTCCATCGTCCGACGCCACAATTCGGCCGTCGTCTCGCGATGTCCTCCGTAATCAAAAATCCCCGCGTTGTTGACCAGCAGGTCCACCGCACCCAAACCCTCGCCCACCTCAGCAACCAACCGCTCGACATCCGCATCCCGCGACACATCGGCCGCCACCGACATCGCCGTGCCGCCAGACGACTCGATCGCCGCCACCGTCGCCTCCGCCGAGGCATGGTCGGACCGGTAATTGACCGCCACCCGGACCCCCGCCGCGGCCAGTTGCTCGCTGATCGCTCGGCCGATGCCGCGTGAACCACCCGTCACCAATGCCACCCGCCCCGCCAAACCATGACCGCTCATGTCCCGTCCCTCCCCACGTCAAGATGACTCAGCCAACACCACCTCGGTCGTTGCCAATTCGCATGTCAGTCTAGCAGCCCGTTGAAAAACCGGGAGCCGGGGGTCAGACGCCGTGAAACCCGACCCCCACCGTCCTTCCCGACGACTCCATCGGATGACAGGCGTCATCAATGCGACTCATCACTCACGATCCCCGCTGCGGATCAACCGCCGCCAGAGGGACTCAGCCAGATTGGACAATCATGGCATACCAATTGCCATCTCTTCGCATACTGTGTTTGTCAGGCCCAACCTCCTCAAGCTCCAGGAGCACCCCATGTCAGCCTCTCGCATCCTGCTCGGTTCGGTCGCCATCCTGTTCGGACTGGCCTCCTTGTCGACCGCGGAAGTCGTGATACGCAAGAGCGGCTCTCAGTTCGCCCGGATCGATGATCACGGGACGATTCGCATTAGCGGCCAGGCCGTGGGCCGCTACGAGAGCAATGGTACGATCCGGAAGAAGGGCGTCGCGGTGGGCAAGATCGAAAGCAATGGCACGATCCGGCGATCCGGCCAGGCCATCGGCAAGATCGAAACCAACGGCACTCTCAGGCGCGACGGCCAGGCGATCGGTCGGGTCGAGAGTGGCGGGACGATTCGCAAGAAGGGCTCGGCCTGGGGCACAGCTTCGAATTGCTGCGGCAGCTTTGGCGGCAAGAAGTCTGTGGCCGCCGTGCTGGTCTTCTTCGCCGATGGCTACTTCAAGAACTAGCCACCCGCGGCGGGATCAGAATTCTGCCAGGTCGAGCCATCAAGCACGTGCTCGTGAGCCCGCAGATGCTCCTGGCAGTACTCGTGATCACCCTCGCACTTTGAGCAGAACTGGAACAGCATCTGCGGGTCGTCCTTGTCGGTCAACCCGCACTCGCTGCAGGTGTGAAACGCAGTCGCCTTTTCCACCGCCACCTGCTTCCGCCGCTGCTGACGACGTCGACCCGCGCGGAACTTCAAGGCGATGTCGCCGCCGAAGAACACAAAGAAATTCAACGTCGCCGCCAACACCAGTAACTGCTCGATCGATGTTCCCGATACCAGGTTGATGCCATACACCAACCACGTGATCCAGGCCAGGTACTTGATCGGTACCGGCAGCACGAACATCAGGTAGAGCCGGAACTCGGGAAACAGCCAGGCGAAAGCCAGGAAGACACTGCTGCCCAGATACCCCACGCTGGCAGGCTGATCACGTGCAATCATCGCCGCCGCCACCGACGCGGCCCAGCCCAACAGCAGGTAGATGTTGAACCGGAAGCTGCCCCACTGGCTCTCGAGCGCACCGCCCATGATCAGGAACAGGTACAGGGCAAACAGGACCAGGATGCTCGTGCCCGGAGGCACCACCACGAAGGTCACCAGCCGCCACCACTGCCCGGCCAGGACCTCGTCGCCCTGCAACTGCCACTCGCTGATCAGGCCCACCCCCTCGGGCTGATCACCCGCCGACCAGCTCAGCAGCAACACCATCCCCTGCCCCATCACGATCAGCAGCGACAGGTTGGGGATCGCAAAGCGAGAGAAGCGTCGTTCGAGTCGATCGAGCAGCTTCATCGAGAGGCCCGTGGTTTCCTGGCCGGATTGCCGTCAGTCCCGCACGATCAGTGTGACCCGCTCGATGTTGCTGTGCCCGCTCTTGCGAAACGGACGAGGCAGCGGCTGGGCAACACCGCGGTTGTCGATCGCGCGGCACCTGAGGTCGTAGCGGCCGGCCGGGGCCGCGGGCAACAGGCCCGCCCAGTGAGCCATCGCGTACGCCTGAGGCCACGACGAGGGGCGACCGGTCTTCTTGTCAAAACCATGGACCGACACCGCAGACTTCGGGCCGATCACACCATCGGGCAATCCACCGCCGTAGGTCACCGGCGGCCCCAGCAGTTTCATGTCCTGCCACGGCGCCTTCTGGAAATACGGGTCGTCCTTGGGCAACGGCTTGTCCTTGGGATGCAGCCAGGCCTGGACCTTCGAAACACCGTTGATCCCCGACTGGGCCAGGCCCGTCAACGGCAACGGTCGACCCGCCCGGCCACGGCGAGGCTTGCTGATGAACCGCGCCACCGACTTCATCCAGCTGTCGATGTCGTTGTTGCCACCGGCGTAGGTGTCGTTGGCGTTGAAACGGTTGGTCAGGAAGACCTTCGTCAACCACTTGATGTTCTTGAAACCGTAACACTCCGGAATCACCACTCGCACCGGGCCGCCACGCTTGCCCGTGATCCAGTCGCCATTGAGCTTGTAGCAGAGGATCACCGGAGGGATGCCGGGAGGATCTTCCAGCACGCGACCGATCGACAACGAACCCCGGAATTCCTGCTTCGGATCCTCGTTGTGGTACCCGTAAAACCACGCCCGACGGATGTTCGAAACCGGCTTGGCCTTCCAAATCACCTCCCGCAACGGGACACCCTCCCAGAGACCCGTGCCCAAAGGAGAATCCTCGTTGTTGCAGGTCATCGTCTTCAGGAAACTGATCGAGTGCTTCCGGGATAGCTCCATCAGAGACTCAAACGTCAATGCCGTATCGTCGGCCAGACTCAAGGGACTCTCGAGCTTGGCATTCGATTCGGGGTCCGCAATCACCTCCAGACGCCAACTCTCCCTGGTCAGACCCGCCGCCTTCAGCTTCTCGGGGGGCAACTTGTAGGGCAACGGATTGCCCCGCTCGACCGTGCGGAAGTCGGCTTGAGCAGTCAGGTACTCGAGATCCTTGACCAACTCAGCCAGAGCCGCCTCTGATGACTTCTCCGCTGCCTTATCTGCAGCCTTGTCCGCAGCCAGGAGCGGCTCACCAACCAGGCCCGAGGCTCCGACACAAACTGCCCCGCCACCCAGCTCCACGCTGCGACGCAGGAAGTAACGCCGAGTGACGTCCAGGTGCTCCTCGAAAAATCCGCGTCGCATGGTCGTAACCCCTTTCACTCTTCGACTCGCGATCCCAAGCGACCGCCAGCAGGTAGGCTAATCGGCCTCACAAGTGCGTGCAATCGACCGCAGCCCACACCGCAGCCCACCGCAGCCCACCGCAGCCCACTCCGCAGCCCACCAGGCCCCACACGGCCGTC
>CAUZJR010000201.1:0-9558 GCA_963580005.1 Planctomycetota bacterium | reverse complement strand
GCGACACTCAGCTTGCCGAAGACACTGTCATCCTGGGGCAGGTACCCCAGCCCGTGACGGGCCCGCCGGTACAGTGGCCAGCTGGTGACATCGGTGCCATCCAGCAGCACCTGCCCCTTGTTGGGTGTAACCAGTCCGCAGGTGATGCGAAACGAGGTGGTTTTTCCAGCCCCGTTGGGCCCCAACAGCCCGACGATCTCCCCCTGCTCGACCACGAAGTCGACTCCATCGACGGCCCGCTTGCCCGGGTAGTCCTTGACCAGGCCTCGACAGTCCAAGAGCGGCATCGCCTGGGTCCTCCATGACCCGCGGCCGATCGGCGATCGGCTAACGGATCCGTTTCATGCGTTGGAACTGAGGGAAAAACGGCACTCGGAACAGGGGGTAGTCCGAGAGTGACGGTTGGCCGTTGTCGATCTGGGCGTGGTAGAACCAGCGATTGAGTATCGGCAGCCTTCGGATCAGTGACTTCTCGTCGTCGGGATACCCACGTCCGTTATTGAGAAACGGCTCGCCGTGCGGCCAGTAGATGTAGAAGGCCTTTCCGACCAGTGACTTGCGAGGCACCGCGTGTCGCCGGGCGGCTCCACGGCTGTTCCCCCACAGCCGTCCGTCCTTGCTCTTGGGCGAATTGTCACCCAGCATCAGGTACTCGTCGGGCCCGAGCCGCAACACGGTTTCGGTGGCTGATGTGCTGTAGCATTCGTGCCAGGCCCGGGGGTCGGACAGCGAATCGAGCAGCCGGCCCTCTTCGGTGCTCTCGTTGCGAGGGGTCGGGTTGAACCGGGTCGTCTCTCGGTTCAGGACCTCTTCGCTGCGGTAGTAGAGGTCGCGGAAGATGCTCAGGTGCGAGACACTCACTTCGGTTCCCTGTGCGGCGATTCCCACCGGCGTCAGGTCATCGAGCCCGGGACCGGGGAAGTTGGTGGCATCCTGGCGATACGAGGCTCTCGGGCCCAGGTCGATGAGTTGGCCGTCGATCCACAGGCAGAGTCGGTCATCGACGTTTGCGAACTTCAGCGTGTGCCGACCGCTTTTCAGCCGAACCCCCTCGGCCCGCCCCAGCTCTTCCTCCTCGTCCTCGTTCCTGTTCAGGTCGATCTTGGAGGTGACACGAACGGTTCCGGCCGCCATGTCGAAGTCCGCCCGAAAGCGTCGACGGCCCTCGATCAACTCGAGCAAGAACCGGCCCGAGCCTTCGACCTTCCCGATCGTGACCTCGCACCAGAGCGTCAGGTCACCGACCCAGTAACAGTCCTGGTCCCGTCCCGACAGGTGCCCTCCTTCGTAGGTGTTGTAGCCGCAGAAGTCGGTGACCAGTTGCGGCCGCGGCGGCGTGTCGATGGCCTCCTGACCGATCCAGGTCTCGGGCCTGGGCACGAAGTGCCGGTACCGCAGCCAGTGGAGCTGTTGGGACGGGGCCAACGAGAACGAGCGAGCGTCGTCCGAGGCCTTCCATCCCGACTCCGTTTCGCTCCAGCCAGCCACCGCTCGAGGGTTATCGAGGTCGGCTTCGACCGCGGCCCAGCGCCTGGGCCAACCGCGTGCGTGCAGACCGGTCTCGGGATGATCGTTGTCAAACACCATCAACTGCAGCATGTCCTGCTTGTCTGGATCTGCCTTCCGCAGGATCTGCCGTCCGCCGTCGTCGGTTGCCGCGTAGAGGTTGCCCTGCCGGATCACGATCGTCTCGTTGGGCAACCCCACCAGTCTCTTGATGTAGTTGACATTGGGCTGTTCGGGAAACTTGAAGACCGTCACGTCCCAGCGCTTCGGCTGGCCGAACTCGAAGGGGAACTTGTTGACCAGGATCCGGTCCCCCTTGAAGACCGGCAGGTCCTTGATGTCGTTTTCGTTTCGGCAGTTGGGGCAGTAGGACGACGTGAGCCGGAGGGCCGGCTGGTACCAGTCGTCCTGAAGTTCCTCGCTGGCCCCCACCGAGTAGTTGTGCCCACAGGCCTCGCAGTCGACATCCTTGTGTCGGCCATACAGCGTCGGAGCCATCGAACCGGTCGGGATCACAAACGCCTCGGCCTCAAACGTCTTGAACACGAAGGCCAGGATGAAAGCGATCGCAAACGACTCGATCGTCTCTCGCCAACCACCTCGTCTCTCTGGCTCGACTCCGGTCAACAGGTCCGAAGCACTGCCGGCGGACTTGGGCTCGGGATTCTGAGTGGGTTCGGGTTGAGACATGGAGGGTTGTGCGAGGTGGTGCGAGGGTTACGGGGGACGTTGCCGCAATCAGCGAATATACCGGATGCGTGGGAAGTCGGGAACGCGGATGTGTCGTGGCCGGCCACCCAGTTCGACCTGCCACTGCCTGGAGGGCAGGTGGACCAGCAGCGGTCTGCCGATCACGAGGTGGCGAGGCACGGCGGGGTGAGGCCACGAGCGGCTGTCGAGAGAGATGGGGCTGTTGTCGCCCAGCATGAAGAACTCGTCAGGCCCCAGTTGCCAGGGCCTGGTGGTGCCGTGCTGTCCGCTCGAGTCGCGGTAGTAGACGTCTCGATCGATTCTCAGGTTGTGAATCTCGAGATCCCCGGCCGCTGCGCCCAGCTTCAACAACTCACCCGGTCTCGACCCGCCGTCACGGTCGGGACCCGAGAGTGCCAGTGGAGGCAGTACGAGGCTGCCGTCGACGGCGGCTCTCAGCGTGCGGTCGATCGTCGAGAACTCGAGCACCCGGGAGACTCCGGGGTCCGGGACAGGCAGCGTGACCGATCGCACCGTGTGTCCATCGACGGCCAGCCACTGCTTCCCGGCCTCCGGATCGCGGACCCACTCCACGCGGTGGCCCCATGTGTAGAGCTCGATGCTCAACCGCGCCGGTGCATCACCCCGGATCACCTCGAAACTCACCAGTAGCTCCTCGACCGAACGGGTCCGGGATCGAGGCTCCCGCGGGTTGTAGGCGTAGCGGTCGCGGACTGCTCCGGACTGCTCGACGTCGCGATGGTGATAGGTCAGCCAGTTGATCGAGGTGTCATTGGCCGCGAATCGGAATGCCGCGGCATGCCCTGACCACCCGGGTCCGGTGGACCAGCGTTTCGGTCCGTCCTGGGGTCGGAAGCGGTCGTTGTAGACGGCGACGGCGAGTCCGCGTTGCTGTTCGAGCGTCTTGCGGCAGATTTTTCCGTCGGCGTGGATGTTCCCGTCGATGATCTGGACGGATTCCCCCGGCAACCCAACCACTCGTTTGACGAACGCGGTGGTGGCCTGGTCGGGGCGTCGGAAGACCATCGGTTCCCAGCGGTCGACGTCCGAGAAGAGCCAGGGCAACTTGTGCACCAGCAGTTGGTCGCCCTCGTTGCGGGGCACCAGCGAGACGTCGATCCCGGTGCGGCCGCAGTTGATGCAGGTGGCCACGCCGGGCCGGGTCGGTGGTCCGTCGAGATCGGTGCCGCGGGCGAATTCGAAGCCGCAATCGGGGCACGAGACCCGCTTGTGAAAGCCGAGCAGGTGAGGAGCCATCGAGCCGGTCGAGATCAGGAAGCCCTCGACCAGGAACCCCTTGAGCAGCGACACCGAGATGGCCGTGCAGGCGATCAGCTCGAGCAGACCTCGAATCGCGCTGCCGCGGCGGGGCATCTAGTGGTCTCCGCTGGAGTCCAGGACCGAGAGAAACGCCTTCTGGGGGATCTCGACCTCGCCGAACTGCTTCATCCGCTTCTTGCCGGCCCGCTGGTTGGCCCACAGCTTCCGCTTCCGCGTGATGTCGCCCCCGTAACACTTCGCGGTCACGTTCTTCCTCATCGCCGGGATCGTCTCGCGAGCAATCACTCGAGTGCCGATCGCCGCCTGCAGTGGGATCTCGAACTGGTGCTTGGCGATTTCCTGCTTCAGCCGCTTCACCAGAGATCTCCCGCGACGCTCGGCCTGCGAGCGGTGGACGATGGTCGAGAGTGCGTCGACACGACGCTCTTTGACCAGGATGTCCAGCCGCACCAGGTCGGCGGCCTGGAAGCCGGTTGTGTCGTAATCGAGCGTGCCGTATCCGCGAGTGGCACTCTTCAACTTGTCGTACAGGTCGTAGACGATCTCGGCCAGAGGCAATTCGTAGACCAATTGAGCCCGCTGTGGGCCGAGGTATTCGGTGTTCTGGTACTGACCTCGACGGTCCTCGCACAGAGTCATGATCGTGCCGATGTTCTCGGCCGGCAGGATGAAGGTCGCCCGCGCGATCGGCTCTCGCAGTTCGTCGATCAGTCCCTTATCGGGCAGTTCCTGGGGATTGTCGACCCGAACGATCTCGCCGTCGTGTGTGAGGACCTGGTAGGTCACGTTGGGCGCCGTCTGCACCAGCTCGATCCCCGCTTCACCCTCGAGCCGTTGCTGGATGATCTCCATGTGCAACATGCCCAGGAACCCGCAGCGAAACCCGAACCCCAGTGCGTCGCTGGTTTCCGGCTGAAACGAGAAGCTCGAATCGTTGAGACTCAGCTTCTGAAGTTCTCCGCGAAGGGTTTCGAAATCGGTTGCCTGGGTGGGGTACATGCCGCAGAAGACCATCTGCTGAGGTTCCTGGTACCCGGGCAGAGGTTCGGTGGCCGGTTCGGTGGCCGAGGTGATTGTCTCACCCACCCCCACCGCGCCCAGTTCCTTGATGCGGGTGACCAGGTAGCCGACCTGCCCTGGCCCGAGTTCCTGGCACTGGGTCATATCGGGCCGGAACTGGCCCAGTTCGAGCACCTCGTGCGTTCCGCCGTTGCGCATGAACCGGACGGTGTCCCCGGTCGTGATGGTCCCATCCATCACTCTCAGGTAGATGACCACTCCGCGGTAGCTGTCATACTTGCTGTCGAAGACGAGAGCCCTGAGTGCTGTGTCGGGTTTTCCCGAGGGCGGTGGCACTCGGTCTCTGATGGCTTCGAAGACCTCGTCGATCCCGATCCCGGCCTTGGCGCTGACCAGCAGGGCTTCGTTGGGGTCGAGCCCCAGCATGGTCTCGATTTCGGCAAGCACCTCGTCGATCCGCGTCACCGGCAGGTCGATCTTGTTGATGAGCGGGATGATCTCGAGGTCGGAATCGAGAGCGGCGTAGGCGTTGGCGACGGTCTGGGCCTGGACACCCTGGAAGGCGTCGACCAGCAGCAGGGCACCCTCGCAGGCGGCCAGGCTTCTTGAGACCTCGTAGTGGAAGTCGACGTGGCCGGGCGTATCGATCAGGTTCAGCTCGTACTGCTTGCCGTCGAATACGTGAGTCAGGGCGACGGCGCGAGCCTTGACGGTGATCCCCCGGTCTCGCTCGATGTCGAGATCATCGAGTACCTGGTCGCGGAACTCGCGTTGGGTGATCGCACCGGTCCGCAACAGCAGCTGGTCGGCCAGCGTGCTCTTGCCGTGATCGATGTGAGCGACGATCGAGAAGTTTCGGATTCCGCTGGCGTCCATGGCGGGCGGCATCCTAGCGAACGGCTGGAATTCGGTCGAGACGGCCGGGCTACGGGCCGTCGCCGTTTCGCAATCGCTCGAGAGCTTCGGTGACACCATCGAGTCCCATGTGAGCGATGGTGCCGATGTTGATGAAACGATAACCACGCTGTTGCCAGTGCAGGGCGTGCTCGAGGCCGACATCGGTGATGCCGGCCGGCTTGCCGAAGCGGGCCACTCGTTCGGGGAACCCGTCGAGGATCTTGACCACGTCGGGATGTCGCGGTTGCCCGATGAGACCCAGCGAAGCGGAGATGTCCTGCGGTCCGGCGAAGACCACGTCCACACCCTCGACCGCCGCGATCTCATCGACGTTTTCCAGGCCAAGCGGCGACTCAATCTGCACGACCACCGCCGTCTCGGCATTGGCCACCGGCAGGTAGTCGCCCCAGTCGACGTCCATCATCATCGGCCACAGTGGCGAGACGCCTCGAGACCCCTCGGGCGGGTACTTGCAGTACTCGACCGCCAACCGGGCCTGCTCGGCCGTGTCGACCTGGGGCACCATGATCGTACTGGCGCCGATGTCGAGTGCTTTCTTGATCCAGTTCGAATCGAGACCCGGGACGCGGATCATCGGTGAGACTCCTGCCTGGCGGCAGATGATCGGCACCCAGCGAACCTCGTGAGGCCCGTAGGCCCGGTGTTCGAGGTCGATCCAGAGGAACTCGGGTCCGGTATCGACAGAGAGCTTGGCGAGGATATCGGAGCAGTCGGGCAACCCGACGCCCCAGGCGACTCGGCCGTCGTCAAAGGCCTGCTTGACCGGGTTGATGAAATCAGGCACCCGAACCACCCTCGGCCGCCGGTGCCGCCTCGAGCAGTCCGGAAACCACCGCCGCGGCGTCGCCGGCCCCGTCGATTCCTCCCAGCGTCTCGGCCAGGTCCGACAGGACGCTGCGAGAGACCGTCACCAGTTTCTCGGTCGACTCCGCCTCACCAGCCTCGGTCTCCTCATCATCACCCCCCTCGTCAGCGGCTCGCTGGCTCATCAGCCGCTTGGCCAGTCCGACGTGGTTCGAAACCACCCGGTCGAAAGTCGCTCCGCAGAACGCACATTTCACGGCCAGGTGATCGTCAACCAGGACCTTGCAACCTCCGCAGCGGACGGTGTGCAAGTCGGCAACCAGTGAAACGATTTCCGTCATGACGGGTCACTCGAAGTGTTCCGGAAAGTGGGTGAAGAGCTCTGCTACCAGGACCATGTCGGCTGGACATCGGAATTGACCACCGCCGGACCCGGCCAGTTGCCCTCGTACAACGTGGCAATGCAGTCGGCCGCCTCGTTGGCCATGTCCTGGATGCTGGTCGTGTCGGCACCGGCGAGGTGCGGACTGACGACGATGTTCTTGAGTGCAAACAGGGGGTTGTCGGTCGAGGCCGGTTCCTGCTCGAAGACGTCCAGTCCGGCAGCCGCCAATGGCCCATTCTGCAGAGCCTCGCACAGGTCGCTCTCGACGATGATCCCGCCACGTGCCGTGTTGATCAGCACGCTCTCGGACTTCATTCTCGACAACACGCCCGCGTCAAAGAGTCCCCGGGTCTCGTCGTTGAGCGGGCAGTGGATGCTGATGGCGTCGCTTCGAGAGAGCAGGGATTCGAAATCGACCAGCTCGATCCCGTGCTCGGTACAGAAGGACTCGTCGGGGTACTTCTCGGTCGCGATCACCGTCATGCCGAGTGAACTGCATCGCGTGGCCATGCTGCGGCCGATGCGACCCAGTCCGAAGATGCCCATCGTCTGGCCGCGGATTGGCCGCATCGGCGAGGTGCTCCAGCCACCGGCTCGCACCAGCGCGTCGTGAACCGCAACCCGCTTGGAGACTCCGAACAGCAGCGCCAACGCCTGCTCGGCCACTGCGGCATGATTGGCCGTGGGGGTAATCGTGACCACGCGACCCAATCGCGTCGCCGCCGGGATGTCGACCCGGTCGAAACCGACGCCACAGCGAGCGATCACTCGCAGGCCCGGACACCCCTCCAGCACCTCCGATGTCAATCTCTCGCCACCGGCCAGCAACGCGTCGACACCCTCGAGGCCGGCGATCGTCTCGGCCGCAGACAACCCACGCGTGAACGTCGGGTCGCCGGGGTACTTGACCTCGAAACCGGCCTCCAGCAACCGATCGACGTGAGGACCTGGCTGTTCGAGCAGGGCTTCGGGAGTGATCAGAGCGGTGGGCATGGCGGCCGGGACCGATGGAGAACTTCGAGAAACGTGCGGTACGAACCAAGCCCGTTCGCCGGAATCGAACACCTGTTCTACGAGGTCAACCTGACGTTTGCAACTGCCGCCCGCAGCCCCACCGCAGCCCCACCGCAGCCCCACCTCGCAGACAGGCACCGGTCGTTTGGCATCGGTTTGTGGCGGTTTCGGACTTGAATTGTCCGGTTGGCCGATCGCACAATCAGATCCGAGAGTGGCTGGGATCGAGGCTGTCGATGTCCGAGAATTCTGGTACTGAGGGGCCTGGCGGCGAGAGCGGCGAGATGAAGATTGTCTGCTCGCATTGCGGCGCCGAGACTCCCTTGAGTTCAACCTCCTGCACGTCGTGCGGCAACGGGCTCGATTCAGTCGACCCGCAGTGGGCCGTGGCAGCAGCGGCGTCCGAGGGTGCCGGCTGGTCGAAGGTCCTGACAGGAATCGGGTGTGCGGTCCTGACGGTGATTGCAGTCGGGGTCGCCTTCTTCGTCGGCTGTGCGATGCTTTTCGTGTAACAGGACGCCGCGAGTCTATTATGTCGATGCCCCTCCGTGATCACACGTTTCTCGGGATGACGCAGAGCCTGTGTCCGGAGTGCCTGGAGCTGGTGCCGGCGAAGATCATCGAGCGAAAGGGCCGGGTCTACTTCCGCAAGCACTGTCCGACGCACGGGTCGCGTGAGGACTTTGTCTGCAGCGACGTCAACAGCTTCGACCGGCTCGAGTTCAGCGTCCCCGGCAAGGTGCCTCGACAGGTCGGCGTCACCGCCACCGGAAAAGGGTGTCCCTACGAATGCGGTTTGTGCACCGAGCACGAGCAGCACACCTGCGTGGGCCTGGTCGAAATCACCGGCTCGTGCAATCTCTCGTGCCCGATGTGCTACGCCTCGAGCGGTCCCGGTGGCCAACACCTCTCGCTCGAAGAGACCATCGCTTCGATCGACCGGTTGGTCGAAGTCGAGGGTCGTCCCGAGGTCTTGCAGCTCTCTGGCGGCGAGCCGACGATTCACCCCGATTTTCTCGAGATCCTCGACTACGCCTGCGGGCAGCCGATCGACATCGTGATGATCAACACCAACGGCGTCCGGTTCGCCCGCGACGGTGAGTTTCTCGAGGCGGTTGCCCGGCATCGTGATCGGCTGGAGATCTACCTGCAGTTCGACGGGTTCCGCGAGTCGACATACGAGTCGCTGCGTGGTGAGCCGTTGGCGGACACGAAACAGGCGGCGGTTGAAGCTCTTGGTGAGGCCGGGCTGAGAACCACTCTGGTTACGACCATCCAGGGCGGTGTCAACGAGGACGAACTGGGGGCGATCATCGAGTTCGGCTTGGCCCGGAAGTGGATCACCGGGGTCAGCCTGCAGCCGGCCACCTACAGCGGACGCCACGTGTTGCCCGAAACACTCGAGGCTCGTGTGACGTTTCCCGAGGTGGTCAGGCTGATCGAAGAGCAGACCGAGGGGCGGTTCGTGGCCGAGGACTTCATGCCGCTGCCGTGTGCCCATCCCAATTGCCACACCCTGACCTACGCCTATCGCTCAGCGGGCCGAGTCCTCCCCCTGATGCGGATCATCGACGCCCGTGAGCACAGTGACCTGCTGGCCAACGGGATCACGTTCAACCGGGCGCGGGCCCGGCAGTTGATCGAAACCTACCTTGGGCGGCTGGGCTACTGCGGTCCCGAGGGCTGTTCGGTCCCCGGCTCAACCCAGGAACTCTCGATCCCCGAACTCCCGCTGCTGGCCGGTGAGCCGATCGTATCCACCGGTTCAGACATCGCCGCCGACGGGCTGGCTCTGGAATTCTTCCAGCGCGGCCTTGCCGAGGAGCTTGATCCGGCCGACGTCTTCCGGATCACGATCACGTCGTTCCTGGACGCCTACAACTTCGACGTACGGCGGGTGATGAAGTGCTGCATCCACC
>CAUZJR010000200.1:0-9593 GCA_963580005.1 Planctomycetota bacterium | reverse complement strand
TCACCCTGGCGCCTGGCGTGATTTCGTGGACCGATTCATCGGTCTGTTCGTGCACGTGGTCAATCACACGGCCCATGCCCGCAGCGTCCGGCTGTCATCCGACGACGTCGACGACCTGTGTGCGGAGGTATTTTTGGCCTTGCTGGCCGACGACTTTGCGGCATTGCGGCGCTTCCAAGCCCGCTGTTCGCTGGCGACGTACCTGGCGGTCATTGCCCGTCGTGTTGTGGTCCGCGAGATGGCCCGTCGTCGCAAGGCGGAGGCCCTGGGCCACGTGCCGGCTCACCATGCGTCGCTGGAGGGGTCTGGCTCGGGACCGCTCCACGAGCGGCGGATCGATGACCACGACGAGGTAGAAGCGATGCTGGCCGGGTTGAACGAGCGAGACGCGACGGTGGTCCGGATGTTCCATCTCGAGGGCCGCAGTTACGCCGAGATCGGCCAGCAACTGGGCATTCCCGAGAACTCGATCGGACCCACTTTGGCGCGTGCCCGGGGTCGACTGAAGCAGCAGAACGTCGAGTCCTGAGCCGGGGTTTTCCCCAGCCCCGATACCGGCACGAGCCGACGGATTCTCGTTCAATTGCACCGCCTGCGGCTGTGTCGCGGCTATCTTGTTGACAGCGAACCGCGCGGCGGTTACAGGGGAGGGGAGTACTGTCTGCGAATGCGGCTGGAAACGGTTCGGTCGTCAAGTGGCTGCTGCAACCTGGGGTGGGGTGTTGGAGATGCTGTACCGTTTTCCAGCGGCGGGACGCAGGCGGATGCGGCCGGGTTGGTCGGTACCACTGGTCGCTCTGGCGCTGTGTTTCAACTCAGCACTGCCCGCCCAGGACGCTGCTGAATCCGAGCCGCAGGGTCGTTTTCTGAAGAAGGTCTACGAGGACGAGCAGGGGAGTCACAAGTACCAGGTCTTCCTGCCGGCCGGTTACGATAAGCAGAAGCAGTACCCCACGATCCTGTACCTGCACGGATCCGAGGATTGCGGTCGGGACGGTGTGAAGCAGGTGCGGTCGGGGCTGGGTCCCTTCGTGCGGGCCCGCGCGGCCGAGTATCCCTTCATTGTGGTGTTCCCTCAGTGCGAGACAACTCAAGGTCGTCGGTATCTCGAGCGATGGAAGGCCGGTTCGCCCGATGCCGTGCTCGCCCTGAAGATCCTGGGCCAGGTCGAACGGGACTTTGGTGTCGATCGTCGCCGCGAGATCGTCACGGGGTGGTCGATGGGTGCCTACGGGGCCTGGAGCCTGGCGATGCAGAACCCGTCCCGCTTTGCTGCTGTGGTCCCGGTTTCCGGTGGCGGTGACACGACCCGCGTTTCGGTGCTGAAGGACGTTCCGGTCTGGGTTGTGCATGGTCCCAAGGACCGGGTCGTGTATCCCGAACGTGCTCGCGAGATGGTGGCGGCGTTGAAGAAGGCGGGTGGGCGGGTGCGATTCGACGAACCGAAATCCTCAGCGCACGGGGTCTGGCAGCGAGCCTACGACAGCCAGGCGTTGGAGACCTGGCTGCAAAACCCTCGGAAACCGTTTCCCGGTGCCGAGGTCAAGCTGGTGGCCCGGGGCACACCTCTGCCGGCGAACCTGATCCCCTTTGTCCCGGTGGCTCACATCGCGGGAGCGGCTTACCTGCGAGTCGGCAGCGAGGTGATTGACGCGATGGCCGCGGCGATTCCCAGTGCCGTCCCCAGGGACTTGCTCTCGGGAAAACTCGATCCCCTGACGATCCAGGCCGAGGTCAAGGTGACGCGACACAAGAAGCGGATGTACTACAACGAGGCGATCCTGGATCCCATCAGCTATCGGGGAGAGATCTCCGCGGCCGAGCTGCTGACTCGGGATGACGGCACGATGCGGGTGCGGTTGACGTTGAAGAAGATCACGATCGAGATCGCGCGGACGCAGGTTGAAGGCGTCACGGTGGTACGCCGGAGGATCAACGGAGCGACGCGGCTGGTCGAGAAGAAGCGGACAGTCAAGGCGGTGGCCGGGACCAGCCAGATCCTGATCGGGCACAAGAAACCGGTCGTGCTGGAATTCGTGATCAAGCCGACCGTGGCCAAGCGGCGGTTGAGCCTGGGACTGAGTGACACGGTTTTCGAGATCGATCCCGAGCAGTACGAGGTGGTGGGTCCTGAGGAGATCGAGGTCAAGGGCCTGGTGAAGGATTCGAAGCGGACGGTGATCTACGACGAGATTGTCGGTGAACTGGCGGATAAGCGGGAGTTTGTGGAGAAGAAGATTCGTGAACTGGTGCCGTCGCTGATGGCTGAGCTGGAGCAGAAACTGGCGGAATCGGACGCAGAGGGTGTGTTGGGCGAACTCTGGCCATTGCCGGTCTTCCAGCCACGAGTCAGGCTCTGGCCCGAGGCGCTGGTGCTCGACAAGAGCGGGCTCTCGGTCGCGATGGGCATGACCGTCGCCGCGAGTGATCCCATGGCGAGCGTGGCCAAGCCGCGTGAGCTGGTGCAGGTCCGGGACCTGATCTCGCGGGTGCCCCAGGTACAGACCCTGCAGCTGGGTTTTGCTCCGGACCTGCTCGACCCGCTGACTCGGATCGCGATCGGCGGGGGCGTGGCGCGTGTCGATGTCCGTGACACACCCGAGCCCCTGGTTCGCAAGCTGGGAGATCGGGCCGAGTTGTCGAAGGTGATTCCGGGGATTGCCACGTTGCCGTCGACGACCGAGCTGCGGACCGAGTTGGCTCTGACACAACCGATCTCGATCACTCCGACCGATGCCTCGGCCTCGGCGATGCGTGCCCCGATGGGATTCCGGTTCAAGATCCCCGCCGCCCAGCTGATCGTCTCGACCCGTGCCGCCGGTGACTGGAAGCCTCTGGCGGTGTTCGACCTGGCCCTGGAGCACACGGCGCGGTTGAAGCTGCTGGCGCGTGGCCGTAGGGGTGGTCGGCCTCTGGAGATCAGTTTTCCGGCGAGGGCGAAGGTCACGATGAGTGGCAGCCTGTCTCCGGGGGTCGAGATCACAGACCGCAGGCTGCAGACTGATCGGCTGAGGGTTCAATTCGAGGAGGCTTGGCGTGCGTTTGCGGGCAAGGCTCTGGAGTCGAAGATCTCGGTCAGTGATTTTGAATTCGGTGACGCCACGTTTCCTTTGAAGGACATCGGTTGGTTGTCGCCGTTGATGTCGATTGAGTTTGGCCTGGGCGGGAAGTAGGGATCCTTGAAGAGCGGGGCCGTGGCGGGGCGGGCGTCTGGCCCCGGGTTGGCAGCTTGAATCGGTCCACGCGGAGTGACACAATGAGTCGGTGTCGGTCGCTCTTGCGGCCAAGTTGATCAAGAGGACTGCTGCTGCTAATCACCCTGGATTCGTCTGCTGTTGCGAAAAGGACATGGAGCATGGCCGTAAATCTTGTTGAAGGTCAGACCGTTGGGATTGACCTGGGCACCACGTATTCGTCGATCGCTCAGCTCGATGACGACGGCAACCCGCAGGCGATCGTCAATGCGGATGAGAGCGACATCACCCCTTCGGTGGTCTTGCTGGGCGACAGCGAGCGTGTGGTGGTCGGGCCCTCGTTTGCACGGATTGCCGAGGAGGCTCCGGACCGGATCGTGGAGGCGATCAAGCGGGAGATGGGGAACAAGGACTTCCACGTGGTCTACCAGGACCGGAAGCTGACTCCCGAGTTCGTTTCGGCCCTGATCATCAAGAAGCTCAAGCAGGACGCCGAGGAGAAGATTGGTCCGATCGGCAACGCCGTGATCACCGTCCCGTACTACTTCAACGACATCCGCCGCAAGGCGACCCAGGACGCCGGTCGCATCGCGGGGCTCAACGTGATCGACATCATCAACGAGCCGACCGCGGCGACGCTGGCTCATGCGTGGGAGAAGGGCGAATTGGGCCGGGTTGAACTCGAGCAGACCGAGCGGACGATCCTGGTGTACGACCTGGGCGGCGGCACATTTGACGTGACCGTGGTCCGCTACACGCCGACCCAGTTCAAGGTGCTGGCCACCGACGGGGACGTGATGCTGGGCGGTTTGGACTGGAGCCGGCGGCTGGTGGACCACGTGGCCGAGGAGTTCATCAAGCGGTTCGAGCAGGATCCTCGCGAGGATCCCACCGGTTTGAGGCAGTTGACCCAGGACTGCGAGGACGCCAAGCGTCGGCTCTCCGAGAGTGCGCAGGTGCCGATCGAGGTTTATTGCCAGGGCAACACGTTCACCGTCTCGGTCACGCGGGGCGAGTTCGAGCGTCTGACGGCGGACCTGCTCGAGCGGACCAAGACCACCACGGTGCTGGTGCTCGAACAGGCCGGGGTCGGCCCCGGAGAACTCGACGAGCTGGTCCTGGTCGGCGGTTCGACTCACATGCCGGTCGTCGAGCAGATGCTCGTGGAGATCTGCCAGCGTCCTCCCAACCGGGACGTACATCCCGAGAAGGCGGTGGGTCACGGGGCGGCGATCCATGCCGCGATTCTCGAGGCTCGAGCCACCGGTGGTGAGACTCGGATGGGCAAGGCGATCATCAATCGGCTCCGCAGCGTCTCGACCGCCGACGTCAACTCGCACTCGCTGGGCACCAAGGTCACCGATCCCAAGGACCAGCAGAAGAAGAACCACATCATGATCTCCCGGAATACCGGGTTGCCCTTTGACGTCACTCGCAAGTTCGCCACGACCGCGGACAATCAGCAGCGGATCCACGTGACGGTTCTCGAAGGCGAGGTCGAGGATGTGGAGGCGTGTGCGACGATCGGAGACTTCTGGATCACCAACCTGCCAGCGGACCTGCCCAAGGGGTCTCCCGTCGAGGTGACCTATGCCTACGACTCCTCGGGTCGCATCAGCTGCACGGCCAAGGAACTGACCAGCAACAACGCGGCGTCGATCGAAATCGTCCGCGACACGGGTCTCGATTCCGACGGCGTGGATTCGTTCGAGGCATTGGCCGAGGGCTACGTGGTCGAGTAGTCCGAGACGTTTTCGGTTGACTGTGCTTCGAGGAAGTCGAGACGTGCCGCTGGATGTCTACAAGGACTGGCTGGGGATTTCCGAGGAGATCCCACGTCCGCCGGACCAGTACTCGCTGCTGCGTCTGGTGATGTTCGAGGACGATGTCGAGAAGATCCGCGGCCACTACAAGAAGCTCAACGGACACGTCCGCAAGTACGCGACCGGGACCTACCAGGTCCAGTCCCAGGAACTGCTCAACGATCTGGCCAAGGCGATGCTATGCCTGACCGATCCCGAGCGGAAGCGAGACTACGACGAGAGCCTGGGTCGTGAGTACGAGGAGGCCGAGGACCAGGTCCGTCCGACGATCGCTCAGACCCTGGTCCGCAGCGGAGGGCTCAGTCGGGACCAGGTCGAGGAGGCCGAAGATTTTGCCGATCGTCGAGGTCTCTCGCTCAGGGATGCCGTCGTGCAGATGAAGCTGGTCGATGCCGAGGTCGCCGCCGAAGCCCTGGCCAAGGAGCTCGGGCTCCCCTACGTCGACCTCGAACAACTCACACCCGACGACTCGATCCTGGCCAAGATCCCTCGAGGCGTCGCACGTCGGAACACGATCCTGCCGCTGTTTGTCGACGACGACATGCTGCTGGTGGCGTGTGTCGACGAGCCGACTCACGATCTCGAGGACGAACTGCGGCTCCGTACCGGCGTGCCGATGCGGAGACTGATTGCCAGCCCGCTGTCGATCAACCAGGGCATCGCGAAGTTCTACGCCGGCCTGGAGGCCGATGACGAGTCGATTGCCGATGCGGGAGCGGCGGCGAAGAAAAAAAAGGAGAAGGCGAAGGCGGAGGTTGTGGTGGCGGGCAGTTCCGAGGCGAAGGCGGCCGAGTACAAGCTGCGGCAGATCGGGATGATCCTGCTGTGCTGGAGTGTGGTTGTGCCGGTGGTGATCGACCTGATGGTACTTCCCAGTTCGGTCAAGGTCTTCCAGATCATGGACCTCAGCCTGACGCTAATCGCCTCGCCGATCCTGCTGTTCCTGGTCTGGAACAAGTGTTACCGACGCCGTTAGCAGCCGTTAGCAGCCGTTAGCAGCCGTTCATGGGCCGTTCATGGGCCGTTCATGGGCCGGCACCCGCCGAGTTGCTCCAGATCGCCCAGTAGATTCTCTTGCCGGCCCGGTCGTGGTAGCGGTCGACCAGCGGTCCGATGTAGTGCTGATCCCAGGGGAGTTCGAGTGCCAGCCGGTGCACGTCGCCGGCCCGGAACCGCATCAGGTTGCCTCCGAGGTCCGAGTAGAACTCGTCGGCGACCCTGGCTCGAGTCTTTCTCGGGTTGTAGTGGGCCACGTAGAAGGTCGATTCGACATCACCCTCGCTGCGGTGAACCTCGAGCAGTTCGTACTTCAACACGAAGGCGTAGTTGTAGAGTCCATCGTTAGGCAGGAAGTCACCGGGCAACTCGACCAGCTTCGCGGTGACCTCGAACCGGCCGGCCGTCCTCACGTCTCCGGCAACAGCGGTTCCAGCAACCCGTTTGCGGTCATCGGCTGTCGTGGCCTGGTTCCTCAGCGCCGAGCCGATCCCGATCGCGGCCGCCCCCACGACGAAGACTCCCAGGATCAAGAGCCGTGCGGCCGTGAGGCTCGACGGGGGATCGGTAGCTGTCGAGCCGGGATTGGCCGCGTCACCCTCTTCCATCGCCGGCATCTCGCTGTGGGACATGTTGGGCCGATTTCGGCGAGGCGACTTTTCGGCGAGGCGACTTTTCGGCGAGGCGACTTTTCGGCGAGGCGACTTTTCGGCGAGGCTACTTTCCGGCGGTGACGTCGGTGTAGGTCCAGTGGGGTTCCCAGAGATCCGGCAGTTCCAGCACCGGTCCCTGGTGGGCCTCGGGATGCAGCTTTCTCAGTGCGGGGCTGTTTCCGCCGATGATCGGCGCATCGGACAACCGCATCAGTCCCCCCGGCGCCCCGGCTCGTTCGGAGCCTCCTCCGTCCTTGGGACAGCGAGTGAACAGCACGTAGCGTCCGTCGGGCGAGAGTCCACCGCCGTAGATGTGGCGGTTGTCTTCTCCGTAGATCATGCGACGTTTGCTGCCTTCTCCCGGAGCGATCCACAGCTGGGTCCATCCGTACCCCTGCTGGTTGCTGGGCCGGTTGCTGAAGATGACCTGTTTCGAGTCGGGTGCCCAGTCGGGGGTGCAGTTGCGGAAGCGGCTGACGACGTTCCATTTCCCGGTCACGACATCCATGCGAACAATCGTCCAGAGTTCGCCTCCGACGTTGGCGGTCCCGCAGAACCACTTGCCATCGGGTGACCAGAACAGTTGCTGGAAGTACCCGGCCCGGCTCAGCCGTCGCGTGACCTTCGAGGTTTCCAGGTCGATGATCTCGATGCCCTTGAGCGAGAGTGTGGAGATCTGTTTGCCGTCGGGGCTCCAGCAGCCCCACGTGTGTTTTCCGAGCACGCGTCCGTTTCGTGCCAGGGCGTCGGCCATCACCAGTTCGCCCTGGAACCCCCAGCGGTCGTGGCTGATCACGCTGGCGGCCTTGATCCGGCGGTACAGCAGTCGTCGACCCTCGGGCGACCATCTCGGAGCGGCCTCGCTCCAGTCGGGCGTATCGGTCAGTTTCCGTTGTTCAGAGCCATCGGGCCTCATCAGCACCAGGTCCCAGTCGCCGCGCTTCTGCTTGATGCTGGCCACCAGGAACCCCTTCCCGGCGACTTCCTTGCGGAGCGCTTCGACGGCCCGGGCATCGGCTGCTGTTGCCTGCTGGGGTGCCAGGGAGACCGCAGCGAGGGCAAGCGCGAGGTTCAGCAGGCGGGAGAAGCGAGGCATGGGGAGACTCCGAGAGGGCGGACAGCGTTCGGCCGTCGCGAACCGCGTTGCCGACTCACACTAGTCCATCCCACCGCGGCCTGTCCACCACTCGGGTGGCGGCTCCGCTTCAGTCGGATTCGACGAGGTCGGTTTCGGGGTACTCGTGCAGTGCCGGCCCGGACTCGTCGTCCTGCTGCCGGGCTCGCATCAGGATCTTGATCGGCACTTCGCGGAAGGGCAGCTCCTCGCGGAAGACTCCCAGCAGGTAGCGTGTCCAGTGGGGTGAGAACAGCTGGGGGTTATTGCACTTGAGCACGATGGTGGGCGGGCAGGTGTCGACCTGTGTGGCATAGAAAATCTTGGGCCGCCGGTTTTTTCGATGGGGAGGCGCATTGGCGGCGATCGCGGCTCGGACGATGCGGTTGAGTCGCCCGGTGCTGACCCGTTCGCCGGCCTGTTTGAAGACCGACTGGGCCAGGTTGATCAACTTGTGGGCGTTGCGTCCGGTCTCGGCCGTCACGAACGCCACGGGTGCGAACCTGAGCATACTGAACGTCTGGATCAGGTACTGCGACCAGCGCTCCATCGTCATTTCGGCCTCGATCGCGAGGTCCCACTTGTTGACGACCAGCACGCAGGGAGTGTGAGATTCGACGATGCTCTCGACCAGCTGCTTGTCGACTCGTGAAATCGTCTCCTGCGAATCAAAGAACATCAGCACCACGTCGGCTCGCCGGATGCTCCGCCTGGACCTCACGAGCCCGTAGAACTCGATGTCGTTGGCGATGCTCTTGCGTTTCCTGACCCCGGGCGTATCGATGGCGACAAACGACCGTCCATCCATTTCGAATCTCACGTCGATGCTGTCGCGGGTCGTGCCGGGAATCTCGCTGGTGATCACCCGTTCGTCGTTGGCCAGGGCATTGATGAAGGTGCTCTTGCCGACGTTGCGTCGTCCGACCATCGCCAGTTTCAGTTCCGGGTCGGAGGTCATCCCCTGCCCGCAAACGGCCTCGTCGGCGTCGGCCGGCGGCAGCACATCCAGCAGCGTCGCCAGCAGTTCTCCACGGTGGCGGTGCCCGATGACGCTGGTGGCGACCAGCGGGGCGTTGATCAGTTCCAGGAACGCGGGAGCCTCGAGGTCGGTCCGAGGCGAATCGCACTTGTTGACCACCAGCAGCTTCGGTTTCTTCAGCGGCCTGATCCGGCTGGCGACCTCGCGGTCCATCGGCGTGATGCCCTGCTGTCCGTCGACGACAAACATCAGCAACTCGGCCTCGTCGATCCCCACCTGGATCTGCCGCTCGATCTTGTCCTCGAGCTGATCGGTGTCGTAGAGTCCGATGCCGCCGGTGTCGACCAGTTCGATGTACCGTTCACCGGTCTGCATCACGAAGGTGACCCGGTCACGAGTGACTCCGGCGGTGGGATCGACCACCGACACCCGTCGCCGCGCCAGCCAGTTCAGCAGCGAACTCTTGCCGACATTCGGTCGGCCGACGATCGCGACACGAGGCACAGGCATGGGGCACACACGGCCAGAAAGGCATTTCAGGTGGATGACTCAACTGTAGCTGATACCGGCCACAGGACAATTGCCTTGCGCCGAGGGACTGGCTCCAGAGCCGCCTTTGGCGGCGCCGGTGCCTGTCCCCGGGGTTAGCGGTCGTAGCGATCCGGCTGCCGCTGGAACTCGGCCAGGTTGGCCCGAGTCGCGAACAGGTACAGGCGATCCTGGTACCAGGTGGCGAAGTCGAGTTGTCCTCTGCGAGGACGTCTGCGGCTGGCACTGACCAGGTCGATGCCTCCAGCTACGGGCAGGTAGGCTTCGGGGCGGGCCAGGAACGCC
>CAUZJR010000199.1:0-9691 GCA_963580005.1 Planctomycetota bacterium | reverse complement strand
TCTCAGGCGGTGCCAGATGGTGGGCGCGAAGCTGGGCCGCTCGAGACTGACCGGCGCCAATTTCTCGGGAGTGGACCTGACTCGAGCGGATCTGGCGGGGGCCGAGGTCAGCCGGGCGAATTTTTCCGGTGCTCGCCTGTTCCGCGCGATGCTGAAGGGGATTCGAGGCGAGGGCACAGAGTTTTCCAAGGCGGTGCTCCAGGGCGGAGATCTCTCGGACGCGGTGCTCAGCGAGGCCAGTTTTCTGGACGCCGACCTGCAGGAGACCGACCTGGCCGGCGCGGAATTGCTGGGGGTCAACTTCTCGCATGCCGATCTGGATCACGCCAATTTCGAACGGGTCCGCTGTGGCTGGCTGACCTGGAACGACGTGGATCTGTCGCGGACCACCGGCCTGGACTCGATGACCCACCTGGGACCCGGCTCGATTGGCCTGGACACACTCGAGCGATCCGGAGCACGAATTCCCGCGTCGTTCCTGAGGGGCAACGGCGTGGGGCAGGACTGGATCGAGATGTATGGTACCCACCAGGAACCCACGGCCGCCTCGGACACGTTTTTCATCGTCTATGGTGCCGAGGAGGAATCGTTTGCCGGTCGGCTGCACAACACGTTGCAGAAGCACGGGGTCCGCTGCTGGCTCGACCCTCGACGCTCGACCGAGGACAACGGCCTGACTGGCCAGGTCGCCGCACGGGGGTTCCGGGTCTGGGACCGCGTGCTGCTGTGTGCCACCCGGGCCACTCTGTCGGCCGACTGGATGGACTCGCTGATCGACTCGGTCAAGCGTCGCGAGGAGGCGGTCAAGACGCACACGGGCCGATCGGTGACGCTGATGTGGCCCTTGAACCTCGACGGGTACCTCTTCAGCGGAAGCTGGAAGCACGCCGAGGCGACCGAGGTGGCCGGTCGTGTGCTGGCCGATTTCACCGGTTGGCGCCGCAACAAGACGAAGTTCCTCGAGGAGCTGCAGACATTGATTGAGAAGTTGAAGGAGGAACCCGGTGGCCGTGAGGCGAAACGGTCCGGCGGTTCGAGTCAATCCGCCAAGTCCGCCAAGTCCGCCAAGTCCGCCAAGTCCGGCAAGTCCGGTAAATCGAAAAAAGAGAAATGAGCACATCAGAAGCTCTCGATACTCTCAGGTCCCGCGTGCTGTCGCGGTACACGATGCTGTTCCTCAAGACGTGGGAGGAGGAGCGATGGGAGAGCGAGTTGTCGGAACTGTCGCTGGAGATCGAGCGAGGTCTTGTGAGCTGGTCGTCGACGACCGGCTGGCAGCCGGCTCTTTCCAACGGCAGCCTGCCCGAGGACCCTGCCGCGTTTCTCGACGACATCGTCTCCTACCCCTCCGAGCACGTGTTCCTGCTCAAGGACTTCCATCCGTACCTGGGAGATCCGGCGGTGGTGCGTCGTCTGAGGGACCTGGTGCCGACGTTGACCGAGCACCGCAAGACTCTGTTGTTCATGGGCCCGGTGTGCGAGATCCCGGTCGAGCTGCAGACCGAGGCGGTGTCGATGCAGTTGCCGTTGCCGGGCCTGGAGGAGATGCGTGAGCAGTTGGCGGCCGTGCAGGCGGATCGCCGCCTGCTGGGCGAGCCGACGCTGGAGTTTGACGGGGCGTCGGAGGAGCGGCTGTTGAAGGCCGTGCTGGGTCTGACGTCGCGCGAAGGTCGCAAGGCCATGGCGCGGGCCCTGCTGGGCCGTGACGAGGTCGACGACGACATGTTCCGGCAACTGGTCTCGGAAAAGAAGCACCTGGTGCAAGGATCGGACCTGCTCGAGTTCCATGACCTGGACGAGGGCCTGGTCGATGTCGGCGGCCTGGAGGGGCTCAAGGAGTGGGTCACCCAGCGGGCCAATGCATTCAGCACGCGTGCCCAGGAGCAGGGTGTGCCGACTCCCAAGGGGGTCTTCCTGCTGGGTGTGCAGGGTTGCGGCAAGTCGTTGATTTCGCGAGCCATCGCTGAATTACTCAGCTTCCCGCTGGTCCGTCTCGACGTGTCGAATCTGCTCGCTGCCGACCAGGGCCAGTCGGAGCAGAACATGCGGCACGTGTTGAACCTGGTCGAGACGATTGCTCCGGCGGTGCTGTGGATCGACGAGATCGACAAGGGCTTCGCGGGCAGCGGCGAGATGGCCCAGGAGACAACGATGACGCGATTGCTGGGTCGATTCCTGACCTGGATGCAGGAGCACCGCTCGCAGGTATTCGTCGTCGCCACGGCCAACTCGATCCACCGCCTGCCTCCGGAAATGCTCCGTCGCGGTCGTTTCGACGAGTTGTTCTTTGTCAACCTGCCCAATTTTCACGAACGAAAACCGATTTTCGACATCCACCTGTCCAAGCGGGGCTGGAAGCCCGAGAAGTACGACGTCGAAGAGCTGGCTCGGCAGACCGAGGGTTACAGCGGTGCGGAGATCGAGCAGATTGTCGTGACGGCGATGGTCGAGTGCTACAACCAGGGTCGGGTGTTGACGCAGAAGGACCTCGACAATTCGCGTGAGGAGACGGTGCCGCTGTCGGTGACGATGGAGGAGAAGATCTTCGAGCTCCGCGAATGGGCTCGGGACCGCTGTCGGCCGGCCACGCCCGACAGCCGCGTGGTCCAGATGCTCGAAGAAGAGCACGGGCACGCCGAGGAAGCGACGTTCGGATCGGTCAGCGATGCCGAGGACACCGAGGCGGAGTGGTTGGCATTGGCCGAGCACGGGCAGGTGCCCGCGGCACTGGTCGAGTACGTGCGGCGTCGTGACGAGGTGTCGTTTGCCGAGTTGGTCAATGACTTCTCGCCGTTCATCGAGACCGGCGGGGACCAGGGGCTGGCATTGCGGAGTGACCCCAACATCGTGCTGTGGTACGGGATTCCCCAGGAGTTGGCCGCAACGCTGGCCAAGCTGGTCTCGGCCCGCAAGCTCTATCTCTACCCGGCCCCGGCCGAGCAGTTGCGTCCCGAGAACGCGCCCGGTGACCTGCCGATGATCGACCGGTTGCCCGAGGATCGAGTGGAGCGTCCGATGTGGCTGCCGGTCCTGATCGGCGACGTGGCTCCCGAGGGGGGTGCCGGTCGCTTCGGGCGGGTCTCACGGATGGCTCTGAGCCGTTAGCGGCGCGACGCCTTGGCCTGTTCGACCTGTTGTCTCAGAGCCTGCAGTCGGCCCACGTCGATGACATCGGTCTGGTGTTCGAGCAACCAGTCGATGTCAGCCAGTGCCTCGTCAAACAGCCCGCTCCGCAGCGACAGCTGGATTCTCATGCCCCGTTGCGTCCAGTTGCTGGGATCGATGGCGAGAATCACATCGGCATAGCGTCGGATGGCTGGTTCGTCGGATCGTTGTCGTGCGCTGCCGCTGAGGTTGGCGAGCATCCGGACCAGGATCGCCTTTCGCTTGGCTGCTTCGAGGAACTGGGCCACGACCTGTTTGGCCTGCTCGCCGGTGGGCGGACTCTGGTACGACTCGAGAATCCTGTTTCGAGCCTCCAGGGCGGGCATCGTGCGTCCTGCGTCGAAGACATCGACCAGTTGACCGGGCCCCTTGTCGGCGGGGATCCGAGCGACGAAGTGGCCGGGCAGTCCGACTCCTTCGACGGCCAGTCCGATCCGGCGTCCCAGTTCCATGAAGACGACCGCCAACGAGATCGGCAGCCCCTCGCGGTCGTCGATGACCTCGTTGAGGTAGCTGTTCGAGCGGCTGTAGTAGTCGATGCGGCTGCCGTGGAAGCCGAGTTGGGTGAAGAAGAACTTGTGGAGTGCGGCGGATTTCTGCTGTGTGGTGGCCTTTGGGGGCAGGCTCTTCTTGAGCTTGGCGGCCATGCGGTCGAACTGTTTTCGGTAGGCAGCCACGTCGACCTCGTCGTTGTCCAGCCATGCGATCAGCATCGCGGCGTGCAGCAGGTCGATTTTTTGGTCGGGTTGCTTGAGAGCGGCCTCGAGCGCCTGCACCGCACGTCGATGATGCACTCGCTTGGCCAATTCTCTCAGCCGAGTGGCCTGCAATTCGAGCAATCGGGCCCGGTCGCGCAGCACCTGCGGTCCCGCCTCGCCCTGGGGGGCCAGCTTGTCGATCAACTCACCGGAAAAACCGCCCTCCCCCGGCAGGTCCTTGACCAGTGCGGTGATCGTGTCGATGGCCTTCTGAGTCGGTCCCGCGGGCGGCAGTGTGGTGCCGACCTGGAACGAGCGGAACTCGGCGCGCGTGTGCCGGAACTTGGCCAATCCGACCATGCGGGTCCGGTAGCGGGTGTCGCTGGTCTCGATCACCAGCTTGTCGTTGAGGAAGCAGGAGATCTTCTCTGCGGTGACCTGCACCTTGAGCGTGTTCCAGTCGCCGGGTCGATAGGCGGGGATGGGCAGGGTCTTGAGGATGGCCCAGGAGGTGACGGTGGGCCCATCGAAGCGGGTCAATCGCATTTGTCCGCTGGTGGGGTAGAAGCCGTAGTGTCGGTCGCTGCCGTCGGCACAGAAGATCAGTCCGGCGGCCCCATCGTCGTCGTGTAGTTTGACGCGGGCCTGGAGTTCGTAGGTCCCCTTGGGCGTTTCGTGCTTCGAAAAACACAGAGCGCGTCCTCCGAATCCGCTGCCGGCATCCTCGACATGAATCCGCCCGGCGCGTTGTCTCCAGCGTGCACCGTGGTGGATCCGCCAGTCGGCTTCATCGAGTGCTCCGATGGTCAGCCAGCGGCTGATCGGGATCGGGTTGGGTTTCTTGATCAGGGGTTTCAGTGCGTTGATGGCGACGGCGAACCCGAGGTTTTCGGTGAGGCGGTGTTTCAGGGTCAGGATACCGATCACGCGGCCCTGGCTGTCCAGCGCCGGTCCTCCGCTGTTGCCTTCCTCGATCGGCACGGCCAGCTGGATCATCGGCCGGCCGTCGATGTCTCGAGTGCCCGAGACGATGCCGCGAACGACGCTCAGCTTCAGGCCCAGCGGGTTGCCCAGTGCGACGATCGGCTGGCCCTGGCGGATCTTGTCCGAATCGCCCAGCGGCAGCGGGGTCAGGCCCTTGGCGTCTATCTTGAGGATGGCGAGGTCCATGGCCCGCTCGGTGGCATGGATCGCGGTGACCTTGTGTTTCTTGCCGTCGGAGGTGGTGACGGTGATCGGGCGGGCTTCGCCGATGACGTGCAGGTTGGTGGCGACCAGCCCGTTGGCATCGATGACAAACCCGGTTCCCAGCCCCTTGTCGCGTCCGTCTCGGCCGGCGAACTGAACGACCACGATCGACTTCATCGCCTTCTTGGCGAGCTCTTCGGCCGAAATCGGCTTGTTGTCGTCGGCCTGCGTGGCCTTTTTCTTGGCCGCGTCGGCGTCCTGTGCGGATGCGGGTCCCTGGACAGAGAGCAGGCAGGCCCATGTCAGCATTAGCGACAGCCGGCAGGCGATCCGCATGAGTGGGCTCCGGGAGGATACGGGGGGGTGGGGCCGGGCAATCCTATCGCAATGCCGGTGGGCTGTCATCGGGCTCTCAGCGCGGACGTTCCACCAGCATCATCCCCTGTCCCCGCCACAGGACCGCGAGGTCCCGCGGATGCCAGTTCTCAAAGATGATGCGGTCATCGGGGTCGATGATCTGCAGCAGCCCCTCCTTGCTGATGCCGAGCAGGATCACCGAGTGTTCTTCGCCGGGGTTCCAGACCCACTTGGTTCGATAGTACGAATCGGGCCGGGCGTCCATCGGGAGTCCGACCGAGAGGATGGCGGGGCTGCGGAGGGTGGTGAGCAGTTGTCGAGCCGATCCCGAGAGCACTCGCACGTCGTAGCCTGTGCCGTGCGTCTTGAGTTTCAGGCCGCGATACAGTCCGGTCCAGTTGGTGCCCTTGGACGTGGTCAGGCACAACCGGGCCATCTCGCCTTCGGTGACCTCGATCCCGTGCAGCGACAGCAGCGTGGCCGCACAGGCGGGGGTGCAGGTGGCCGGCGTGGTCTGCAGGCAGGTCTCGCGGCGGGGTGTCCAGTTGTCTTCACATACCGGCGGCCGGGCCAACAACGGAGTCGCGGCGGCGTAACCTCCCGCGATCCACAGTGCCAGGACACCCACCCCGCGACGCCAGTGCTTGATGCGACGCCAGACGACTCCGGCCAGGAATGTGGATGCCAGTGGCAGCCAGTTGCCGACGACGACCAGGTTGGAAAACGGCAGCAGGCGGGCCAGGCGAATGTCGTTCCAGACGAAGCGGATGTAAAACACGGTCAGCAGCACCGTGACAATCGCCAGGCCATTACCGACCCACTTGTGACCGCCGGCCAGGCCGTAGCCCAAACCGAAGGCACAGGCCGACAGCAATGCCATTATGGCCAAGCCCAGGTACAGATCCTGCACGAACACGCCTCGATCACATACAAGCTGTTCATCTTGGCAGTTCCGCGACCCGTTTGCAGCAGATGATTCTGAGGGCCACGATCCGAGTGAATTCCCGGAGTCGTCCGCTGGCCCGGTACGGGTTCGCAGGCAGGGACGCCGGGCGTGTTGCGAGAACTGGGCCTGGTTCCTGGAATCCGGGCCATGACGAGGACATTTCCGGGTGCAATGCCGCATAATCGGCGGTCACCCGTTTTGCCGGTATCGACAGGAACGACAGACCGATGTCCGAGACGCTCAGCAAAGAAATTATTGCACAGGTCCGTGATGCGGTTGACCAGGAGCGGCTGCTGCGGACTGCCACAGTGCTGGTGGGCACACCCAGCCCGACCCGCTCGGCCGCCGAGGTTGCCGATCGGCTGGCGGAGTTGCTTGTGGACGAGGGTTTTGAGGTCGAGCGTCCGGTGGCCGGGTACGAGGCGTCTCCGGCGGTCGTCGCACGGTTCGACTCGGGACAGCCAGGTCGCGTGTTGCAGTTCAACGGACATCTCGACACCGTCCACCTGCCGTTTGTTCCGCCTCGTGTCGAAGCGGGCGTGATGTATGGCAGTGGCGTGTCGGACATGAAGGGTGGCATCGCCGCCGCGGTGGAGGCGATGCGTGTGCTGAGAGACGGCGGGATGCTGAGTGCGGGAGGCGTGATGCTGACGGCTCACGACCTGCACGAGGTTCCCTGGGGCGATGGCACCCAGGTCAACACGCTGATTGCCGAGGGCTACACCGGCGATGGGGTGCTGCTGCCCGAGTACCACTGCCACAACTGCCCGGTTGTCGGGCGGGGCCAGGCGATGTTCCAGGTGCGAGTCTCGCGAAACGGTGAGCCGTGTCACGAGGTGCTGGGTGGGATCGAGCAGCCGAGTGTGATCGCCGCGGGGGCGCGTTTGATCGAGAGGTTCTCGGCGATCGATCTCGAGTTGCAGCAGTTGACTCATCCGCTGGCCGGTCGGGCGAGCCTGTTTATCGGGCAGGTGCATTCCGGCGAGATGTTCAACCAGTCGCCGGTGCAATTGATGCTCGAAGGGACCAGGCGTTGGTTGCCGGATACGGCGGTCGAGAGGGTGCAGGATCAGTTCGAGGCGACACTCGCGGAAGTGGCGGCCGAGACCGGGACGATGATCGAGGCCGATTTCCGGGTGTCGCGGGATGCCTACGAGATCGACCAGCAGGAGCCGCTGTTCGAGTCGTTCCAGGCGGCAGCGGGAGGAGTCTCCGGAGAGGAGCTTCCGGTGGGCTCGAAGCCCTTTGTCGACGATGGCAATGCGTTTGTGTCATTGGGCGGCGTGCCGGCGATCACGCACGGGCCGGCCGCACTGGGGGCTCATACGGTCAACGAAGAATGCCCCGTGTCAGAACTGGTCCGCGTGGCTGCCGTCTACGCCCTGACGGCAATCGGCTTCTGTTCGCAGTCGGACGCTGGGGCCGATTCACTGGAGAGCAAAGTATGAGCAAAGTATGAGCAAAGTATGAGCAAAGTATGAGCAAAAAAGAGGACCGCATGAGTCGTCGTGACGCGCTGGCGGTGGCCGGGGTCGGATTGGGAGCGGCGGGAGTGTCGTGTGCTTCTGAGGTCGAGGCGGGTGTGAAGCCCGGGGGCCGGATTCGACAGTCGATCGTGCACTGGTGCTTCAAGTCGGCGTGGTCGACCGAGAAGATGTGCGGGGTGGCCAAAAAGCTGGGGTGTCCGAGCATCGAGTTGTGTCCGCCGTCGGATTGGCCGACGTTGAAGAAGCACGGCCTGACGTGTGCGATTGCGGGGATCGACATCGGACCCGGGCCACCGTTTGTCCGCGGGTTCAACAACCCCGTGTTTCACGAACTGGTGATCGAGGCGACTCGGAAGTCGATCGACTCGGCCACCGAGTTCGGCACGCCCTGCGTGATCAGCTTCACCGGTTACTCGGCCATCGATCCCGACGACCCAAAGAGCGATCACATTTCACTCGAGGATGGGATTCGCAACTGCGTGGCCGGCTACAAGAAGATCGTTGGTTACGCCGAGAAGCGGAAAGTGACTCTGGCGCTGGAGATGCTCAATACGCGGGACACCTCGCACCCGATGAAGGGTCACCCCGGATACCAGGGCGACCACACCGATTACGTGATGGAGATCATCAAGCGGGTCGGTTCACCGAGCCTGAAGTTGCTGTTTGACATCTACCACGTGCAGATCATGGATGGCGACGTGATTCGGAGGATTGGTGAATTGAAGGATGCGATCGCTCATGTCCACACGGCGGGCAACCCGGGCCGGGGCGAATTGGACCACCGGCAGGAGATCAACTACTCACCGATCATGCGTGCGTTGCTGGCGGCGGGCTACACGGGCTACGTGGGCCAGGAGTTCATCCCGACGGGTGATCCGATGAAAGGCCTGCGGCAGGCCGTGGCACTCTGCGACGTGTGAGGCCTGCTAGGCGATCAGTTCTCTGACCACGTTGCCGTGCACGTCGGTGAGCCGGAAGTCACGGCCGGCGAACCGGTAGGTCAGTTGTTCGTGGTCGAAACCCAGCAGGTGCAGCATCGTGGCGTGCAGGTCGTGGACGTGGACGGGGTTCTCGACGGCCCGGAACCCGAACTCGTCGGTGGCTCCATAGGCCTGCCCGCCCTTCACACCTCCTCCAGCCAGCCAGCATGTGAAGCCGTAGTGGTTGTGATCTCGTCCGTCGAGTGCGGGGTACTCGGCCACCGGCGTCCGTCCGAATTCGCCTCCCCACAGCACCAGCGTCGAATCGAACAGGCCTCGTTGCTTCAGGTCGGCGAGGAAGGCTGCGATCGGCTGGTCCCACGAACGGGCCAGGTTGCCGTGATTCTTCTTGAGCCCGTTGTGGTTGTCCCAGGGCTGGCCGGCTCCGGTCCAGACCTGCACGCACCGGACGCCACGCTCGATCAGTCGCCGCGTGATGATCATCTGCCGGCCGTGCAGCGTGTCGCCGTAGAGTTCTTGAATGTGCCGGGGTTCGCGGGAGATGTCGAAGGCGTCGGTGGCGGCCGTCTGCATGCGGAACGCCAGCTCGAAACTCTGCAGTCTCGCGTCCAATCGCCCGTCGCCGGGTCGGCGGTCGCGGTGTCTGCGGTTGAGCTCACCGAGCAGGTCGATCTGCTGCCGTTGGCGGGCCGGTGAGAGCCGGTTGTTGGTGATGTTGGCGATCAGCTTCTTGACGTCGGTCTGCTTGGTGTCGATGTGAGTGCCCTGGAAGGCACCCGGCAAAAAAGCACTCCGCCAGTTACGGCTTTCAAAAATCGGGTAGCCGCCGGGGCAGAGCACCAGGAACCCGGGCAGGTCCTGGTTTTCGGAGCCGAGTCCGTAGGTCAGCCAGGACCCGAAGCTGGGACG
>CAUZJR010000198.1:0-9721 GCA_963580005.1 Planctomycetota bacterium | reverse complement strand
TGGAACCGGAGACCTCGCCGGTGCAGGCACTCACCGCGCTGATCACGTGCTCGTAGTTCAGATCGAAGTCCGCGTCGATCTCGATCTCGATCTCGTCGGCATAGGGGCTGCCGGCAATCTGCTCCTTGATCGTCTGCTGCAGCAGCTGAAAGGCACGAGGCCCGGTTCCCAGGCTCCGCTGGCCAAAACGCACCTCGATCAGCTGACCGCTCGCCACGTCTGCCAGCAGGCGGACCTTGAAATCGGGCAACAGCTTGGGAGTTTCGGTCTGGGCCTGGGCCACCGCCGGCATGTTGATGTTGAAGTCGCCCTCCTGGCTGATGATCTTCAACGTGCACATGAAAAAGATCAGCAGCAGGAACACGACGTCGATCATCGGAGCCATCTGTGGCTCCATCTTCTCGACCGGCTTCTGGTTACGGAACTGCCTCGGTCAGTTTCCCTGCGGCTGGAGCTACTGAGTGTCGGTGGTCTGCTCGGCCTTCAACGCGAACTTGGCAAAACCGTCCTGGGAACTGCCGTCACTGCCGGTGAACGGTTCCTGGGACATCTGGATCAGCTTCTGGACCAGGCCCGTCGGCACGTGCGTGTCGGCCCGGATGATCACCGTCACCTCCTCGGCCGGGTTCACCCCGCGGTCAAAAAACAACCGCTTCTCCTGCTCGAGGCGATAGGCAAAGGGCACCGTCTGAATCGTCTGGTTCTGCTCAGCACTCCGGTTGAAGATCAACACCTCCGACGGCGAATCGGTGTCGGTGATCCGGCAGAACTGCGAGTTGTGAAAGACGATCGGACCCTGCTTGGGGATTCCATGGTCGGGATCGCGGACGAACCCGACATTCAGCACCAGTTCGTGAGCCGGCTTGACCGTCGGCGGCTGGGCCAGCACGTCGCTCGGCAACCGCACCCGCTCGTCGGCCTGGGTCTGCTCGAAGTTGGAAATCACCATGAAGAAGGCGATCAACTGGAACACGATGTCGATCATCGGCGTCATGTCGACTTCCGCATGGTTCGGTTCGGATTTCTTGATCCGCATCAGCGGTTCCTCGTGTCAGACGCAGTCGCGGCCGGATTGCAAAACGGATTACTCGTGCGGAGCCGCCGGGGCCGGGGCCGCCGCGGCACCGCCACCGGCCGGCTTGCTGCGGCCCAGGGTCTGGAAGCGAGCCATCAGGCCCTCGCTGACCATGCCCACTTCGAGCACCAGCCGCGAGACCCGATTGCGGAGCACGCTGTAGGCAATCATCGCCGGGATCGCGATGCCCAGGCCGACCAGGGTGGTCCAGAGCGCCTTCTGGATCCCGTCGGCCAGCTTCGCCGGCTCGACCTGGGTGACCGAGTTGGCGATCTCGTCGAAGGAATCGATCATCCCGGTCACCGTGCCGGCCAGGCCGATCATCGGCGCGATCGAACCGATCAAGGCCAGGTAACTCAGACGATGCTCCAACGACATGTTCTCGTCCTCACCCACCTCCTGCATCCCCTCGACCGCCTCGGAATACCCGCGGTTCAGCTTCGTCAATCCAGCCGTCAGGACCCGAGCCACCATCGAATCGTGGTCGCGGGCGATGTTGTAGGCGCCCTGGTAATCCTTGCCGTCGAGCTGAGATTCGAAGTCGTCGACAAAGTCCGGCGGCAACAGCACGTCGCGGCGGATCTGCAATACGTTCATCATCACCAGAGCCACCAGCGCAAAGGAAATCAGCAGGAAGATCGAGCCGAAGAAAATACCCAACGCCTCACCCGCCTTTTTCAACAGGCTCTCGGAGGTCGGAGCCGGCGGACCGCTTTCTGCAGCCGCAGACGGATCGGCAGTCCCACCTCCACCGGCCGCATCACCAGCCGCATCACCGGCCGCACCGGTGGCGGGATCAGCAGCGGCATTGCCGCCGGCTGCCGGTGCCGGAGCGCTGCCGCCTCCGGCCGCCGCAGGATCGGTCTTCTTGGTGTCCTGCCAGGCCAGGGCAAAACCGGAAGCCGGGCCCAGGGCCAGGAATGTCGCCAGGCACAGGCTGGCAACCATCCACGCGGCTGTGCGGCGTGCGAAGAGGCGGTCCGACATGTTCATCTCCAGTCATCCAATCGTTGTGGTGGTCTTGATCAATCAGCTCAAGTGGCGATGCCCCGTCGGCATCCCCACCGGAGGTCAACTTCCCAGTTTCTTCGCCCAGGAGCTCTGAGGATAGTCACTCCGCAGACGTTCCCTGGCCGATGCGGCTCGTTCGGGATGCCCGACGGCCGACCAGAGCGTACCCAGGTGAAACAGTGATTCGGCATGCAACGGCGCCTGGGCGGCGAACAGCAGGTCGACGTGCAGGTAGGCCAGCACCGCCGCCTTCTGCTTCCCCAACAGCCTCAGGCAGTCGCCCCGCCTGAGGTAGGCTTCGGCGAGGACCTGGGGATTGGAATCGGGGACCTCGCTGAGGACTCCTTCGAGGTCCTTGAGGGCGGTTTCGTAGGAGGCCTGACCCTGCTTGCGGATCAGGCAGGTCGACTTGCCCAGCACCGCCGCGTACTTCTGACCTCGGATCGAGGCATCGGTACTGGTACCGCCCTGGGTGATCACCGCCTGGTAGGCCGCCAGCGCCTCGTCGATGCTGTTGCGAGCCAACAGCACTCGTGCCAGGGCTCCCTGGCCGGCCATCTTGGTGTCGAGCCAGGGTGCGGAGGCGAGAATGGTGAACTGGGCCTGGGCCTGGTCGTGCTTCCCGGCTGCCAACTCGATACGACCCAACAGACGCACCGCAGTAAAGTACCGAAAACTGCTGCCTCCGACCTGCAGGAACGCCTCGAGCTTCGACCTGGCATCCTCCAGCTTTCCCGCTCCCGCCAACGCCAGACCGGAGGTGGCACGGGCGACGAGGAACTGCAGGTCGAGCTTGATGTTGGGGGCGTTGGACTTCGCATCGGTCGCCACGTCGGCGTAGGCGGTCAGGGCTCGAGCGAACTGGGCGGCGAGATCGGCGCCTCGGGCAGTGATCAACTTCGCCGGTTCACCGTCCCACCGGACATCGATGATGTCGTTGGCCGGCACCATCACGTCGGCACCCACCTGCGGCTTGACGGTCAGGCCCGTCTTCGAAATCGCGGTAATCTTGCCTCGCGTCGGTGTCTTGGAACTGCGGCGGATCACCTGGTCGATGGCATGTACCGACTCGGTCGTAACCAGGCAGACCAGCAGGGCCAGGCCGATCGAGGCGGCCAGGGAGATTCGATCACGCATCACCGTCGCTCTCCGGGAAATCCAGGGGGTCGCTGTCCGAGATCCGCTGCCGTCAGAAGGAATCATGAATCGGGTCTCGCTGGTGGCTTCTTGCGGCCGGTCTGGGCCGAGGCTTTCGGCCGCTTGCCCGAGGCGGTTCGCTTTTTTGTGGCCGTCGGGATCGGTGCCGAATCGGGAGCATAGCGGCGGTGAGGTCGCTTCTTGCTCGAAGAGCCCTTGATCATGAACACGACCCCGACTCCGCCCACCGCCAGCAGCAGGCCGGCAAAGATCATGCCCAGAGTGCCCATCCCCGTCTCGGCGGTGCCACCGGTGGTCCCGGCCACCGCGGCTGCTCCAGCCACCGGCGGCCCGGACGTGACCGCAGTGGGAACCTCAACGACCGCCTGGGGCTTGTACTTTTCGCGGTATGCGGCCAACGAGATCACCGGTTCGCCCAGGGCCTCGAGAATCTTGCGGTAGACCGCGTCGTACCGCGGCGCCCAGCGGGGATCGACGACCGAGGTGACCAGCATCATCCCCTGGATCTCCGAACGCGCCCGCTTCAACTGGTCGGTCTTGCCCTTGGCGTCAGTGGCCACCTCGGAATGCTCGATCCGACACTGCAACTGGTTGTATCGGGCTTCCCACCTCCGAGCCCGGTACCGATCGGCGTCCTTCGAACCGCTGTCGATCAGCCGCTGCAGGTACAACGCGATCTGGCTCCAACCCAGGATCCGCTCGGACTCGACACCGATGATCGCCTTGTCGAACTGGTCGCTGCGGCCCGATTTCCCCCAGGCCTGGTACAAGGCAGCCGCCTCGAACTGCACGTCCAGCGCCAGAGGCTGGCTCGTGGCCAAACCGACGATCAATGCATGAGCCTCCTCGAACTTCCCCTGATGGCGACGGCAGTTGGCTAATCTCAGGGTCACGCCCGGCACCAGCTTCTTCCGCTTCGCCGCGTCGCTGACCAGCTCATCGGCCCGATCAAGGATCTGGCGGTAGCTCTCCGACGCGTGACCGAAGCACGTCGTGGCCCGCGCCGCGTCGGTCGCACCCTGCCCCAGCCCGCTGTAGGTCTCGGCGATCCAGATCAGGGAATTGAACGTCTGGTCGGTCCGCTGCCGCAGCCGACCCAGGAACTCCTCGAAGGCAGCCAGCACCTCGTTGACCCGCTGCTGCTGCCCCGATGCACTCAGCCGATCAAGCTCCTGCTTCAGTTCGTCTCCGAGCTGGCGATAGAGCTCCGTCACCGCCTCCCCCTTGGCGGCACCGGCAATCTTCTCGAGCAACTCCATCGCAGTCTGGGCCTCGTTCAGCTTCCTGAGCCCGATCTGAGCCCGCAGCAGCAGCTGAGCCGCCAGGCTGGCAAACTCGCGACGCTTCACACCACTCTCGGGACGAGTCGTCTCGTCGGGGACACTGATCGCGGTGATCACGCTGTGAGGCGACTTGACCAGCAGATCGATCGACTGCTGGTACTTGCCCGAGTTGTTGAGGATCTGGGCCAACGAGACTTTCGCGGCAACCAGCAATTCGGGAGCCTCGACCGTCTCGGGCGTCGACTTCTCGGTCCGGGCGATGCCGTTGCGGAGGTGTGTCTGGGCCGAGGCCAGCCAGCCGTCGAGGTCCTTTTGAGCGGGTCGCTGGTCGGGCGGTACCGAGTTGGCGTCGAGCCAGGCCCTGAGGAACTGCTGCCCCGCCCGCGTCTGGGCCTCGGCGTAGACCTCCGAATTCTCCGCCACCTGAGAGTAGTTCCTGGCCGCTTCCAGAGGTCGCTTGCCCTCGTAGACCTGGGCCAGTTGCAGCAGGGTGTCCTGCGCCCGGGAACTCTCGGGCCACTTCGCCAGGATCCGGGCCGCGGTCGACTCGATCAACTTCAGGCTCTGCTGCTTCAACTCCTGGGTCGGCGAATCGATGTAGCCACGGAGGTGAGAGGCCATGGCGATCGCGGCTGAATCCAGCGCCATCGTCTCGGCCTTGGGTCCGGCGTGCCGCGAAATGTAATCGCCCAGCACAGCAGCCTCGTAGTTCTGCTGCTGCTGGTAATAGACGTAGGCCATGTAGAATCGGGCCCGGTCGAGGTCCTCCTTGGTCGTGTCACGATCGGCCAGCTTCAAGGCCAACTGCAGCATCTGCAGCGTGAGCTCCAGGTGCGCTTCGCGATCCGAGGTGAGCGTGTCGATCTCGGCGGCCGATTTCTTTTCAGCCCGGGCCTGCTCGATCTTGTCGTTGTGGCCCTTGATCTTCTTGAACCGGTTGTGTGCCAACCCGAAGGCACTGTCGAAGTCCTGCGGATCGATCGCCTCACCCTTCAACTTCACCTGCAACTCGCGCATCTTGAACAGCGCCACGTCCTTGTACTTGCTCGGCCAACGCTGGATGAACCGGCAGTTGGCCATCGCGGCGCTCAACAACTGGTTGCGGTCCTTCTCTTCCATCGTCCGCTCAACGGCCAATGCCTCCTGGGCCAGGACCTGCTCCCAGAGGATTCCCAGTGCATGAGGGGCACGCCGCTGGCGTGTCGTCCGCTGACGGAACCACTCGGTCGACTGGTTGATCACCAGCAGGTAGTCCTGCTTCTCCTCGTGATTCAGACAGATCAGCATGAACAGCAGCACCTGGTCCTGAATCGCCCGCATCGTGGCCGAACCGCCGGGGTGACCGAGCAGTTCCTTGTAGATCCCCATCGCCTTGTTGATGTCGTCCTGCTCTTCGAAACACTTCCCCTGCCACATCCGCGCGTACAGCCCGATCACCTGGCTGCGGTACCGGGTATGGATCATCTCGAATTCGTTGGCCGCCTGGGTGGCCAGCTTGACGTAGGGCGGGCTGCCTCGATCGTGAGTCTGAGCCTCCTCGTAGGTACACAGTGCCAGGTCGTACTGGGCCCGCATGTACAGCGATTCGGCCCGCTTCCGCTTCTCGAACAGATCGGCCTGCTGCACCCGGTCCAGGAACGTCGGGTAGACCTTCCACGCCTTCTGGTACTGGTCGTGAGCCGCCTGGAAAATCTTGCGGGCGGCCAGGACCTGTTCACGACCCGCCTTCTGAAACGCGGTCCGGTTGGAAGTATTCGAGGGCGACTGAGATTGCCAGATCTCCACGCGAGCCTTGCCCAGCAGGATCTGGCCTCGCTGCGAATTCGCATCGGCAGCCAGGGCGTGATTCGGATTCGCCTTGACGAACTGGTCGAGGAACCCGACCGCCTTGTCATAAAGCGGTGTCTTTTCCGTCGGACTCGCCGCAGCACGGCCGGCCTCCAGGAACGTGATCGCACGCTCGTAGGGGATCACCGCCTTGACCTCAGCCGAAGCAGACGGGCTCTTTTCGAGTTCATCGAGATACGACTGGGCGTACTCGAAATACGCCCGTTGCCGCAGGGCTTCCAGGAAATTGCCTTCGCGGGTCTTGGCCGGTGCGCGAGCCTGACCGCAGGCGATCGTTGGCACGATCAGCCACAGGGCCACGAGCACGAGAACCGGGCGGGATCGCATCTCAGCCATCGGCTTTCCAAGCGCGGATGTCGGAATCGGACGGCGACCATCGACCGCTGCGAGCGGGCCCGTGTCGATACAGCCTGAGGAAAGAGAGGAACTACGAGGGACGACCGCGAATGCGGACGCATGAATTCAGCATAGTCCGGTCTGGCGAGGTTCGCAAGAACAGCCGCCACGCGTAGAATGAGTCGCCATGCAGAGTCCCCCGGAGAGTCAGCCCGCGAACTATCTCGGCCGGAGATTTCAGCTGAGGATGTTGTCGATGGTCGCACTGCTGGGACTGGTGCTGGTGGCGATCGACCGGGCCAGCCAGCCAAGTTCCTGGTACTGGCTGACCGGGCCCCCTCGACCCACCACCCCAGCTGCAAACCAACCCGACTCCGACCAACCCACCACGGCCACTCCCGAAATCCGCGCCGCGGTGGCGATCCCCGCGGATGATCTGGCCGCGATCACCGACGATACGGTCGGGCTCCGCAGCGAAGAAGCCGGCCCCTACCACAGGATCCTGGCACGAGCACGCGACCTGCCGAACCGATACCTCGAATCGGTCGCCAGCGATACCGCGTTCCCGGTGCTGCTGCAACAGCCCGAACAATTCCGCGGCAGCGTGATCTCGGTCGCCGGAGACCTCAGGCGACTGATGAGATTCCCGATACGGGAAAACGACGAGGGGATCAGCGAGTTGTACGAGGCGTTGGTCTTCACCGCCGACAGCGGCACCACCCCCTACCGCATTCGGCTCACCCAACCACCGGTGGGACTGCCCACCGGCCGCATGATCACACCCCCCGTACCAGTCCGCGTCGTCGGCTACTTCTTCAAACGCGACCAGTACATCGTCGAAGAGGACCTCCGCATCCACTCGGCCCCGATGCTGCTGGCCCAGCGAATCGACCGCCGGATCGACGGGCTCGCCACCTCGACACGGCTGAGCACCAGCGACGCCCAACGCATGAGATGGGCGGTGACGCTGCTGGGAGTCGTCGTGGGAGGACTCTCGCTGACAATCATGTGGTCCTGGCGGATGCGCAGCGGAGACCGTCGGTTTGCCCGCGAGGGACTCAAGCGGGCCACCGCCGCGCCCGACGGGGCGATCGAGGCACTGGCGGGAATCAAGACGGTCGATCCTGAAGAGTTTTTTCGCGAGATGAGCGAGCAGGAAACAGGCGGCGACGACTCGCCCGCAACCGACTAGCCCGCACCCGACGCGGTCGCCTCGTCGATCGACTCGATCGCCACCTCGATCAGCCGCTCGATCCCCGCCTCGGGCATCGCCGGAGCCGGCATCAGCACCACCACGTCGCCCAGGGGCCTGATCGCCACGCCGCGACGACGGGCCGCCAGGGTCACCAGGTGACCGGTCCTCCGCTTCGCAGCAAACGGCACGTTGCCCTCACGGCTTGCCACCAGCTCGATGCCCACCATCACCCCACGCTGACGCACATCGCCGACATGCTGGTGATCGGCCAACGCCTCCAGGCCCCGCTCTAGCCTCAGGCTCGAATCAGACACCCGCTGCAGAACACCGGCCGTCTCGATCAACTCCAACGACGCCAACGCCGCGGCGCAACCCAACGCGTTGCCGGTGTAGGTATGACCGTGATAAAACGTCCGACCCTCGTGAGGCTCGCCCAGGAACGCCTCGAAGATCTCCCCGGTCGCCAGGGTCGCCGCCAGGGGCAGGTAGCCGCCGGTCAGGCCCTTGGCCAGGCAGAGCAGGTCCGGTGAGACCGACTCGTGCTCGCAGGCAAACAACCGACCCGTCCTCCCGAATCCCACCGCCACCTCGTCGGCAATCAACAGCAGGCCCAGCTCGGAGGTCAACTCGCGGAGACGACGCAGGTAACCCTCTGGATGAACCAGGATCCCCGCAGCCCCCTGCACCAGCGGCTCGATCACCACCCCCGCAATCCGCTCGTGATGCTCACGCAAGATCCGCTCGAGATCCGCCTCGCATCGCTCCAGCCACTCCCGGTCGCTGTACCCCTCGGGATGACGGAACGCCACCGGAGCCGGGACCCTCAGAGTGTCAAACAGCAACGGCCCGTACGCACCGTGGAACAGGTCGATCTGGCCGAGGCTGACCGAGCCGATGGTGTCGCCGTGGTAGGCTCCCGAGAGACCCACGAACAGGTCACGCTGCGAGCCACCCGCCGCGGCCGACTCACCCGATTGACGGTGGTACTGCCAGGCGATCTTCAGAGCCACCTCGACCGCCGTCGAACCGCTGTCGCTGTAGAAGACATGATCGAGTCCCTCGGGAGTGACCTCGACCAGCCGGCGAGCCAACTCGATCGAGAGATCATTGCCGAGTCCCAGCAGGGTCGAATGAGCGACGCGGTCGAGTTGATCGCGGATCGCCCGGTCGATCTCCGGAACCCGGTGCCCGTGGACGTTGCACCACAGCGAGGAGACACCGTCGAGATATCGGCGGCCCGACTCGTCAACGAGCTCGAAGCCCTCAGCCGACACGATCACCGGGGCCGACTCGTCCGAGTAGGCCTGCATGGGGGTGAACGGGTGCCAGACGTAACGGCTGTCGTCGGATGCCAGTGACATGGGCTCTCGCCCCAAATCGTCGCCGTGACTGCAACAGCCGGGTGCGGGAAGGGCTAGCCGGGCAAGAGATCTCGCACCATGTCCCGCTCGGAACGCAATTCGGCAACCGTCGCCTCAAGCTTCTCGGCACCGAACTCATTGTGCTGCTGACCCCCCACCACCGACCAGGACGTCCCGTCGGAGGTCAGAGGGAAACTCGAGATCAGGCCCTGCTCGACCCCGTAGCTGCCATCACTGCAGACCGCCGCGCTGAAGGACGAGCCCGCGGCCGTCGGAGTGTTGATGCTCTTGACACTGTCGATAATCGCGTTGGCCGCCGACGCGGCACTCGACGCACCTCGAGCCTTGATCACCGCGGCACCTCGCTGCTGCACCGTCTTGATGAACTCGCCCTGCAACCACTCCTCGTCACCAATCGCTTCGAGCGCCGAACGGCCGCCAATCGTGGCGTTGT
>CAUZJR010000197.1:0-9752 GCA_963580005.1 Planctomycetota bacterium | reverse complement strand
CGTGGACCGTCGACCAGGTGGTCGCCGCGGCCAGGGCTGGACTCGTCGGCCGAAACTTCGCCAACGGACGACGCAGCTACCAGGCCGCTCGATGTGGAGCCTGCCACCGGTTCGATGGAGCCGGAGGTGCCACCGGCCCGGATCTCAGCAACGTCGCCGGACGGTTCAGCGTCAAGGACCTGGCCGAATCACTGATCGTGCCCAGCAAGGTCGTCTCGGATCAGTACCGCGCCAGTACCGTCGTCACCACCGCCGGCAAGGTGATCACCGGGCGGATCGTCAATGACAACAAGGGGACACTCACGATCCTCACCAACCCGTTCGACGCCACCAGGATCACCACCGTGCCGGCCGCCGAGGTCGATGAGGCACAGCCGTCGAAGACTTCGTTGATGCCCGAGAAACTGCTGCACCCGCTCGGCAAAGACGAACTGCTCGACCTGCTGGCCTACCTGCTCTCGCGAGGAAACCCCGACGACCGGGTCTTCGCCGAATAGTCCGCCGCAGGCGGGCTAGGGCGTCTGTTTGTGAACCACGTCGGGCATCGGCGCAGGATCTCCTTACCCCCATCATCCGAACCGCAACAGGGCACGGTCAAGAAGTTCCACCGGTTGCAGGGACTGGCTCCGCAGGTGCCTGTCCCATTCTCCAACAGCCGGCACAGTTCACATCACCCGCGTCACCACCACCACGAACGTCACCGTGATGAAAAACAGGCTGCAAAAGACCAGCCCGAACTGCATCAGCGCGTTGGGCTGCAACTCCTTGGGCAGCAGCGTGCGGTTGACGTACAGCGTGTGCAACGCGGCACACCCCAATGCCACATTCTGCAGCACCGCACCGATGACGGCGATTTGCAGAGGGTCGAACATCGCCAGGGCGAACAGGCCCCAGACACCGTACACGCCCAGGATGCTGTAGTAGATCAGGCGAACCTGTCCGCCCTCGAGTCGCCTGGCGCGTGGACTGATGGTCCAGATCACATCGGTCCAGCGACGCGAAATCTGTTCGCCGGAAAAGACGGCGTTGGGGGCCAGTACCAGGAAGCTGATCATCAGCATGAAGGGCCAGATCAGTCCGCGGTATTCCGGCATGTGATCGGCCAGCCCCACCGCGGTCATCGCAGCCGCCCGGTTCCCCTCGACCGGCACATTGCGGATGAACTCCAGCGACATCATGCACGGCAACGCCATTCCCAGCAGGCAGCAGCCCAGCCAGACACCGGCCTGATCGCGGACAATGAACCGAACCCAGCGCTTCCAGCGAGGCCGCGACGTCTCATCGACATCAAAGACCATGCCGACGTGCGAGAGTTGGACCTCGTGGCCTCCGATCGCACTGGGAATCGCTCCGACATGATGCCCCATGCCCCAGCCCTTGTCGCGGGCGTAGTTGGACGAGAGCGTATTGGCCAATCCGCCGGTGCCGGCAATCGCGGCAAACGCCACGATCATCGCCCAGTTCAAGTCGGGCAGTTCTCCATGATCGGAGATGTACCCGATCAAGCCCGTGCGACGCATGCCCTGCAACGACACCAGCTCGTCGGCCCACTCGCGGACCTCCTCGGGCATCGCCTCGCTGGTAGCAAATTCCCGCCTCCGATCTCCCACCACCAACGCATACGACGTGGCCACCCAAGCCGACTCGGTGCGACCCTTCGTCAGAGGGTCACGAATCCGTCCGCGGATGATCAACTGCCGCGATCCCTCGGTGTCGACCACCTCGAATTGACCGTCGATCGCCGACTTCCGTACCGTCGCCTCCAGCTCAACACGGACCGCCCGGATCCTGGGATCGAGCTCCTCGAGGTCCGAGCCGACCTTCTGACCATCGACAAGAAACTCGATGAAATCGGCCCCGTCTTCGCCAATCGTCCCACGCAACGTCACCTGCTTGCCGTCGACGGGAACCTTGACCGAGAAGTGACGCCCGGCGATGACCGTCTCGGCCCGATCCGGCACCTGGCCGAACCGCACGAAACCGGTCACCACCTCGACCACGTTGGGCCAGCTGACCTGGAACACGGCGATCACCGCGAGTACCAGCAGCACGACGACCACCTTGAAGGTCATCATCTTCTCAATCACCCGGTAAATCGTTCCACCGAAGATCAGCGGCAGAAACGCAGCCAAGAAGATCACGTACCCCAGTGCCTTGACCCACTCGGCCTCGGTCATCGTGATCCCCAGCAGGCTGTAGTCGAGGTCGGTGGGCAGGTGGCCGAAAATCGCCGCGGCCAGGGGCACCGCCGCGTTGGCAGCCATGAACGGCCAGATGTTGCAGACCTCGAGCACCAGGTACAACGGCAACCACAATCGTGGCCCGGGAGTGGTGCGGAAGTAGCCCACCACGATCGGTTCGCCACAGTACAACGCGTACCGCATCACCTCGATGTTGAAGAAGACCTGGCCGAGAATCGAAAGCAGCGCCAACCACAGCAGCGTGCCGCCGTATTGAGCACTCACGGCCGGGCCGAACAACCACTCGCCGGCTCCAATCGCCACGCCGGCCATCAGGATCCCCGGACCGATCAACGTCGGCAACTTCTTCCAGTTCATCGCCGGTGGATCGGGCAGGATGCCGACATCCCAGGGCTGCAACGCACCGCCAGGACGCTTTTGGGGTTCCGCCGTCGTGTCAGAGGATTGCTCTACATTACGATCTGTCATGTCTCACCCGCTCGGCGTATGACGCACGTCTGTTGGAATTGAGATCAGGGCCCTGGTTGTGAATACGGACCCACGAGTGCTCGGCAAGTCACGTGTCACTGTTCAGGCCCTGGTCCCCAGGTTCTTTTTCAGGCGGTGGGTTCCAACGTATCTTCCTCCGATGTCGATCTCGTCGCCGGCACCGTCGGAATGGAACCCGATCGCTTCAAACTGGATCCTCTTCGACTCGTCCTCGACCGATGTCACAACCAGCGCCTCGCTGGCACCCGCCTCGGTCGACCACGCCAGGGCCGCATCGATCAGGTCTCGCCATGCGGCTCGAGCCACCCGGTTCACGCAGGCATCGATCTGGGCGGTCCATTCGGGCTCATCAGATCCGGATACCAAGGGCCGAGCACTGGCCAGGCCCACCAGCCGCTTGTTTTCGCTCCAGCCTCCAAACCACGCACCTCCCGCTGCAACCAACTCGGCGTAACGTGGATACAGCCCCATGCAGGAATCCTGGCGGGCGTAGCGGGTCGATACCAGGTTGACGTTGGCGTCGAGGACCTGTTCGCTGTGAGGAGTCAGCAGCAGGGGGATCATGGGAATGCGGGCATGAGCGGTGCCGGGGCTGACGGTGACCGGACCGGTGGCACCGCGAAACCAGTCAACCAGGAACTCCTCGGGAGACAAATCGCCGGTGATGTTGGCATACACCGTGCTGCCAGCCAGCCGCTGCCAGCCCAATCGAGTGTAGACCCGGGCGGCAGCCGGGTTGACCGTTCCCAGGAACAGTGCCTCACCGCCCCCTTCCCGAAACAGGTCTCGCGCCTCGCGGCACAACCGCTCGCCCAGCCCCTGTCGTCGACAGTCCTCGGCCGTGGCCACACCCCCCAGGCCACCCAGTTCTTCCTGTTCGACCGGCACCGTCAACTGGCAGGTCGACACGAGTCCCGAGAGTTCAAGGGTCGCCGGCGACAGGTCCTGTCTCAGGCACCACACCGTATCCCGATTCCGACCGACCTCGATGCCGTTGCCCAGCACCTCGCGGGTTTCTTCGAACGAGGTCCGGAAGATCGTCTCCCAGAACACCGCCAGCTCGTCGGCCAATCCGGTCGAAACCGGAGCCCTCTCGATCGTACCCAGGTCGTTCATCCTGTCCCCCGCGGCCGCAGGTAGGTCGCCAGCCACTCGTGCAACCTCGCGAAGGCCCTGGGGGGAATCGAGTGTCCCTGACGGTGGTTGTACATCCCCAGCCTGGGACGATCCCCGTACAACCGCCAAGCCGGCAAGGCCGCCTCGAGCAAGGGCCAGGTTCGATCGCCATCGGACGCCTGGGGAGTCGTGTTCTCACCGGCCAGGACCAGGAACGGACGAGGTGCCGCCAGGGCCAACAACTGGTGGTGGTTCAGGGGAAACGTCTCGTCGTCGATCCCCTTGCCCAGGTACCACGGTGCGTTCCAGTTGGTGAACCCGAACCCCACCCCACCCACACTGGCCACCGAAGCGGCAATCCGTTCATCGAAGGCGGCCAGGTACAGGGTTTCCTTGCCGCCGAGTGAGTGTCCGGTCGCCCCGATCCGACCGGCATCCACCTCGGGCAAACCCGCCAGGATGTCCACGGCTCGCTGCGAATCGTACAGCATCTTGTGCATGCCCAGTGTGCCGGGATGCCGACCCTTGAACCGCTCGACCGCCTCGGTGTACCTGGCCACGTTCTGCCACAGGTAGTTCCTCGGACAGATCACCACGAAACCCCGCTGTGCCAACTGCAGGCCCAGCTGCTGCACCGGCGGCCCCTTGACCCCGGCGATCTGCTCGATCGTGTCACGGGTGGTCTGGTGCAACGCGACAATCGCGGGTCGCGGCCCGCGGTCGTCAGTCGGGGTCACGGGAAACAGCAGGTACGCCTCAACCTCTTGCCCCGCCTCCGCCTCGTACCGGATCAACTGCCGCCTGACCCGCTTCAGCTTGTCTTCACGCAACACCTCGAAGCCGGCCGAAATCGGTCTCAGGGGCATCGGGCCCAGGAACTTCATCCACGCGGCACGCAACGACTGACGGTGTCGAGTCCACTCGCGTCGTGTCTTCACCACCACGGCACCCGGCCCGAGCAGCACATCGGCCAGTCGTCTCAGCTTGTCCCGCGGTACCTTCTCCGGAGCCCGGGTGACCTCGCCCAGCCACGCCACATCGCCGGCCGCCTTCGACAATCGTCCCTCGCTCATGCCACTTCCTCGCTCCGGTGAGACACGCCGCCTGCCGCCAACTATAATCCGGTCTCAGAACTCCCGATGCCACCAACCGGCCACAGGAATGTCGAGCACACCTAGTCCACCGAACGACGAGGCCCCCGAGATCAAGGGCCAGTTCCTGGTCGCCGGCAAGCAGATGCGCGATCCGAACTTCTACCGTTCGGTGGTATTGATGGTCGAGCACGGTGAGTCGGGTTCGATGGGACTGGTCGTCAATCGACCGTCCAACGTCTCAGTCACCCGGGCACTTTCGGAGCACTTTGATCTGCCCGACTCCGACCAACTGGTCTACGTGGGCGGTCCGGTGGAACCGGCGGCCCTGTTCATGTTGCACAGTGCCGGGGAATTCGAGACCGAGGAATCCGACGTGGTGCCCGGCATCTACGTGGGCAGCAGCCCCGACGTGTTTGAACGGGTGATCGAGCAGGTTGTCGGCGGCAGCGATGACCTGGAATTCCGGGTCTTCGCCGGCTGTGCCGGATGGGGACCGGGGCAACTCGAAGGTGAACTCGAACACGGCGACTGGCACATCCTGCCGGCGGTGGCACCCGAGATCCTGCCCGGGGATCCCTACACACTGTGGGACGAGCTGGTCGAACGCATCCATGAAACCAATCGGACGATTCCGCCGACACCGGGAAACCCCGAGTGGAATTGAGCGTCGCGGGACCGAGAGGGTGGAGACCATGACCGGGATCGTTGAAATCTCCGACTCCGGCGGAGGCGCCGTCGCTCGCATTGCCGTCGACCGAGGCTTCAATTGCTTCTCGTTCGCCGTCGACGGCCACGAATTGCTCGACTCGGTGCCCGGATTCGCCCAGGGCGAAGGTCGCCCGAGCGGACATGGGATCCCGATCCTGTTCCCGTTCCCCAACCGGATCCGAGACGGTCGATTTTCATGGGGCGGCAGGTCCTGCCAACTCCCTGTCGGGATCGCGCCCGACGATGGAAACGGCAACGCCATTCATGGCTTCTGTCTCGATCGACCCTGGCGAGTGATCTCGGCAGATGCTTCGAGTGTCACCGGTGAGTTCCAGCTCTCTCTGGACGCCGCCGATCGGCGTCCCCTGTGGCCGACCGACGCCCGCATCAGAGTCGGCTACCGCCTCGAAGAGAACCGCCTGCTGGCCGATATCACGATCGACAACCCCCAGGACGAGGACCTGCCGTTTGGGCTCGGCACGCATCCCTACTTCCGCCTGCCGCTGGGTTCCGGTGGCACTGCTGCGGACTGCCGGATCCATGTCCCGGCTCAACGGCAATGGGAACTGGACGCCTGCCTGCCCACCGGTCAACTGTTGCCCCTGGACCCGTCGTGTGACCTGCGGCACGGCGGCCGCTTCGGCGACATGAAACTCGATCACGTGCTGACCTCGATCGCAGACATCGACGATCGCGGGTTGGAGGTCCTGGAGATGAGCGTCTGTGATCCGGGTGCCGGGCGATGCCTGACCCAGAGGTGTGACGGGCGGGTGTTCCGCGAAATCGTTGTCTACACGCCCCCGGGCCGCGACGCGGTGTGTCTCGAGCCCTACACCTGCGTCACCGACGCCATCAATCTCGATCCGACAGGAACCACCTCCGGCTGGCAGGTCCTGGCGGCCGGGCAGAAATGGGAAACCCGGATCGAGCTGTTCACCGGTCCCCTCGAGGCCGAGAGGCTGTTAGACTGAACTGGTTTCCCTCCAACCCGATCCCTCGATTTCGACGAGAGTCCCTCCGATGATACTCCCTTCATCAAGGCACCTGCTGGCAGGTCTCTTCGCGACGGTCGTGGCGGCCTGGGCGTTTTCCGCCCAGGCCCAGCCGCCGGCCACACCGAAGTCGACTCTGGAGAACCGCTCGCTGATTCAGAAGTTGCTCGAGCGGGTCGAGACACTCGAGGTGGAACTGAAGAAGCTGCGGGAAACAGGCAAGACGGTGGTCCCGGTCGACCCGGCCAAGCAGCGCGTGGTGGCAATGGTCGAATCCTCGTTCCTGGGTGCCCCCTACTACCGCACCACCGGCAACAGGTTCCTCGCGGCCAAGCTGGTCCTGGTCAATCTCACCGGCAAACCCCTGAAGATCTCGCGCGACGGCGCCAAGCTGAGCGTCGATGGCAAGTCGCATGCGATGCCCGCGGCGATGCCCGCGACGATGAGCTCGGCATCGTTCCAGGTCGGCAACCAGAGTTTCCAGCTCCGTGCGCTGAAGCGGCTGGTGGAACTCGAGCTGCCCAGCGGAGGCAGCGGCTCGACCTGGGTGGTCTTTCCCGAACTGCCCCAGGGACCCCGTGTCCCGAAGCTCAGCCTGCAACTGGGCGTCGACACCGGCTCGGTCACGATCGATCTGAATGCTCGATCCCGCGCCAAGCTCGCGATGACCACCCGCCGCATCGGACCTCGCGGCAGCCTCGGCCTGGTGACCATCGGCGGACCGCTCGACACGATCAACATCGCGGCCCTCGTCGACCAGCTCGATACCCTGGCCACTGCCGGAGTCGTCCGCTCGGTGATCCGCTTCACCGACAAGGCGCCGCCCATCGAATCCCGCATCTTCGGCTGGCTCAACCAGGCCGCATCACTGGCCGGACGTGGCACCGCAACCGGCAACACACCCTTCCCGACCATTCCTGCCGTGATCCGCGAATTGCACCTCGCGACGATCCCCAACCAGCGATCGAACACCAGCAACCGTCCCTCCAATGGACCGTTTCCGATCAACCAGGTTGTGAAGAACCTGCAGTCGATTTCGCAGGACCCCTTCGGGAACCGGGCCCGAGTGCACAAGACGGTCGAGCAGGCGGTGACGGCCGCCCTGGCCACCGCCTACCGCGTGCTGCCTCGAACCGAGTTGCTCGAGGAGATCCAGCGGGGCGATCCGCTGACCCGACCCGCAGCGTTGGCCTGTGGGGGAGGCCGGTTGCGGACCGAAGACCTTCCGCTGCTGCTGTCGTTGACCGGAGACGACTCGCCGGCCATCGCCGGTGCCGCGATCGTCAGCCTGCGGCACTTCGGCGAACCCGCCGCGATCAGCCGGCTCAAGAGCCTGGCGCTGAGGAATCAACCGTCGCTCTCGAGTACCGCGTCGGATAGCCTGGCGGCGTCAAGGTACCCCGAGGCCCACGCGACGCTGCTGACGATGCTCGACAAGGCCGATGCCAAGGCCCGCAAGAACATCGTCGGCACCATGGCGAAATACCCTCGACCCGCCTTCGCCGATGCCATTCACGGGTTCGCCACCAACGCCGACCCCGAGCTGTCGGTGATCGCCATGAAGGCACTGGCCCAAATCGGACACCCCGGCCTGATCAAGGTGCTCAAGGAAGCACTCGAAGGCACTCACCCGCCGCGACGCGATGCCGCCCTGGCCCTGCTCGCCTCGCGGCCCGACCGACCCAGCCAGCAACTGGCCGTCGAGCACGTGCTCAAGAGACTCAAATCGAGCCCGCCTGACAGCACCATGCACCGGCTGCTGGTCCGGACTCGCGAGCCGCGTGCGATCCCGCTGCTGCTCAAGCACCTGGCCAACTCGCCGGCCAACCGCGCCGCGGTGATCAATACCCTGATCCAGATCGGCGACCAGGACATCGCCTCCAAGCTGCTGGAACACTACCCCAAGCTCTCCAACAGCGAACGAGCCGCTGTGCTGCGAGCGGTCGGCCGAATCGACATCAAGACCTTCCGCAAGCTCGCTCCCGATGCACTCGCCTCCAACGACAGCTCGCTGGTCAACGCCGCCTGCGAAACACTCACGCAGGATGCCTCGCCCGAAGCCGTCACCATGCTCATCAAGGCGTTCAACTCCGGCAGCTCCTCAAACACCTGGAACTACACCGCCAATGCGCTGGCAAACGTCGGGACCGCAAGAGCCCGCAAGGAACTCGAAGCAGCCCGCTCGGACAAGAACAACAACAAGAGAAACTACGCCGTCAACGCTCTCAGGAACCTGCTGCAACGGTCGCCGGGGTACCAGTACATCTCGATGGGACGACACTACTCCCAGCAACTCGACTGGAAACAGGCCCTCGCCCAGTACAACCTCGCCGTCAAGATCGACCCCAGGCTCTCGGCCGGGTACGCCGGGCGAGGCAACGCACGGCTGCAAATGAAAGACCAGAAACTCGAGGACGTTCGCAAGGACTTCCTCAAGGCCGTCGAACTCGACCCGTTCAACTCGCAAGCCATGACCGGCATGGCCATCGTCCTGCTCCGCGAAGGCAAACTCGACGCCGGGCTCAAGTACGCAGAAGACTCCCAGAAGAAAGCCACCTCCTCCAACAGCTCCTCAGTCCGACGCATGTACGCCTACAACCTCGCCTGCGTCTACAGCCGGGCCGTGGAGATGATCAACAAGGACAAGACCGTCGCCGATCGAAATACCCGCATCGCCTCCTGCCGCAAAAAGGCGCTGGCACAACTGGAACTGGCCGTCAAGTACGGCTGGCGCGACAAGGCCTGGCTCAACAAGGACCCCGACCTGAAAGCCGTGAGAACCTTCCCCGAGTTCAAGAAGATCTTCGGACCCGCACCTGCCAAACCGGCTGCCAAACCGGCCGCCAAACCGGCTGCCAAGACTGCTACCCCACCCGACGATACGCCCACACCGAAGCCTGCTGTCAAGAAAGCTGGCAAGAAGAGGGCTGTCAAGAAAGCTGTGAAGAAGCCGGCCAGGAAGGCGGCCCGGCCCGCCACCAGGATTAGGCCGGCTCTCAAGAAGGCGGCTCGCCCCAAACCCAAAACGGCTCCCAAGGCCATCAAGCGACAGAGAGGCTGAGCAGCAGCATGGTCTACCTGGATCGGATCTACACTCGCGCTGGCGATGCGGGCGAGACGTCGCTGGGCGACGGCAGCCGGGTGCTCAAGAC
>CAUZJR010000196.1:0-9791 GCA_963580005.1 Planctomycetota bacterium | reverse complement strand
CGGATGCCAAGCCGGGTGCCAAGCCGGGTGCCAAGCCGGGTGCCAAGCCGGGTGCCAAGCCGGGTGCCAAGCCGGGTGCCAAGCCGGGTGCCAAGCCGGGTGCCAAGCCGGATGCCAAGCCGGGTGCCAAGCCGGGTGCCAAGGACAAGAAGCCCGCTGCGAAGAAGAAGGGCTAGTCCCTTTACGTTGCTTCTGAGCGGACTCGAAGAGTCCACCCACCGCGTTTTCGGTCTACGGACCGGGAACGCGGTTTTTTTGTACCCGCTTCGGCTGCACGGTCGCTCCGCGGGCCACCTCGGCCCGCCACGCCGTCAACAAAGCCTGCATCTGCCGCACCCGTCCCGGCAGCTTGGTCGCCAGGTTCTGCTTCTCCCCCAGGTCACTCCCCAGGTTGTACAGCCCGACCCGGCCACCGGGCATCTGGCCCACGACCAGTTTCCAGTCCTGGTGTCGAGCCGCTGCCTTCTTGCCAAACTCCCAGAACAGGTCCCTGCGTCCGCCAGGGCTCGACTTCCCGTCACCGGCCTCAGTGCCGGTCAGGACCTTCACCAAGCTCCTGCCGTCCAGTCGATGCCCTTGGGACAACCGCCCACCGGCCAGTTCGACCAGGGTGGGCATCACGTCCAGCGAGATGGCGGTGACAGCTGTCGTGCGACCGGCGGCGACGGTGCCCGGCCACCAGGCGATGGCCGGCACCCGGTGACCTCCCTCCCAAACGCTCCCCTTGTTTCCTCGCAGTAACCCGTTGCTGCCATTCCGGTTAGCTCCGTTATCCGAGAAGAACAGCACCAGGGTCTGTTCGGCGATCCCGGCCTTCTGCAGCTCATTGACAATCGCCCCGACCCCCGCGTCCATCTCGGTCATCATCTCCCGGTAGGCCACCCTGATGTCCTTGCGTGCCGCCCCCTTCAGGTTGCCCTTTCCCAGGCTGCGGACCGGCTTGTCGCCGGGTCCCTGGTACGGCGAATGAGGACATTCGTGGGCCACATACAGACAAAACGGCTTCCCGGGGCTGCCCTGGGCCTGGGACCTGATGAACTCGACCGCGTGGCGAGTGATCAAGTGGGTCGAATACCCCAGTTCGGGAACCAGCCGATCCCGGTCCCACCAGTCAGCGATTCCCATCCGATCGAAGTGAGAGATGTAATCGATATTGCCACTGACGTAGCCTCGAAACAGGTCGAAGCCGTGGTGGATCGGGTTGAACTTCCTGTGGTATCCCAGGTGCCACTTACCGAAAACCGCAGTCGCATATCCCGCCTCACGCAAGACCTCGGCAAAGGTCACCTCGCGAGTCGCAAGCCCGTGATGCCGGTTGACGCTGGGGTCGGCGTTGATCACGCCGGGCACCCCGGCTCGCTGCTGGTACCGCCCGGTGAGTAACCCGGCGCGGGTCGGACTGCAAACGCTGCCGCTGGAATGAAAGTCGGTAAACTTCAACCCCTCGGCGGCCAGCCGATCGATGTGAGGCGTCCGAAACGCGATGTTGCCGTAGCAACTTGCGTCGCCGTATCCCATGTCGTCGGCCATGATTACGACCAGGTTGGGCCGCTTCGGTGCGGCAACCACCCCGCTAGCACCCAGCAGCACGACCAGGCAACACAGCCTCACTGACATCTCTACCTCTTCGGCTCGCGCGAGCCGTCAATCGAGTTCCCGGTTCCTGTCTTCTTGCCGGCCTTGCGACGACCGCGGACCTTCCACATCGGGCTGGGCGTATGAGCGTCCTGCATGGCCGCCAGCGCCCTGGCCACGATCTCGGGATGCTCCGCCGCCACGTTCTTCCGTTCTCCCGGATCGCTCCCCAGGTGGTACAGCTCCAGCTGCTTCCCATCCAGTGACTTCCCCACCGCCTTCCACTGACCCATCCGCACCGCCCGCGCCCCGCCCCCCTCGTAGAACTCCCAGTACAGGTACTTGTGCAGCTTCTGCTCCTTCGCGTTTCCCGTCAGAGTCGGCACGATGCTCAGACCGTCCAGCCGCTGGGACACCTTCGCTCCTGCCAATTCTGCCAGGGTGGGCAGTACATCGGCAAACGAGCCCATCACCTGGCTGGTACTGCCCGCGGCGATGCGACCCGGCCACCTCACGATCGTCGGCACCCGAATCCCCCCCTCGTACAGGGCCCGCTTGATACCACGGAACTTGCCGTTGGAATCGAAGAACTCGGGGTTGTTGCCTCCTTCTCGGTGAGGTCCATTGTCGGAGGTGAAAAACACCACGGTGTTGCGATCGATTCCCAATCGCCTGAGCATCGACATCAGGCGGCCGACGTCGCGATCGAGGCGACTGATCATCGCCGCGGTCCTCTTCTGGACCTCGGGCCAATCGGTCTTCGCATACTCACCCAGCTCCGGAACCTCCATCCCCTTCCGCCCCGCCTCGTTGTTGGCATGAGGGATCGTGACCGGCAGGTAGAGAAAGAACGGCCGCTTGTGGACCTCCTCGAGCCAACCCAGGGCGTCGGTCATGATCAGGTCGTGGCTGTAGTCGACCTGCCGGGTCGCCACCCCCTGGCCAAACTTGCCCTCCCCGGGTACCTCGTTCCGCAACCGCACCCGCCGCTCACCTCGGACCAGGAAACTCGGGTAGTAGTTGTGAGCGTGGTGCTGATCGAGATAACCGAAGAAGTGATCGAAGCCCTGCCGCGTCGGCAGCCCGCTGGAACCCTCGTGACCCAGGCCCCACTTGCCCGACAATCCGCAGGTGTAACCGGCCTGCTGCAACACCTCCGCAATCGTCACGTCGCCAGGTCGCAGGTTGATCTTGCCGTTGCCGCGAATGAAACAGTGGCCGGTGTGCAAACCGGTCATCAGCACGCAACGGGACGGAGCACAGACGGTCGAGCCGGCATAGAAATCCGTCAGCTTCATCCCCTCGGCAGCCAGGCGGTCGATGTTCGGAGTGCGAATCCGCTTCTGACCAAAACAGCCCAAGTCGCCATATCCCAGGTCGTCGGCCATGATGAAAACAATATTCGGCCGAGACTCCGCTGCCACCGCAGCCACCGCAGCCACCGGCCCCATCACCAGCCCAACGATCAACGCCACCCACGCCAAGCCTGCGGATCGTTCGCGCGTCATTCGCCTCATCACTGTCGGTCTCTCGGGGGGGCGCAAAAAACAAGCCGCCCCGCACAGGCGGGACGGCTTGTATTCTCGTCACCGGGCGGTTACTTCGCCACGGTGCTCTTTTCAAATCCCTCGTCATCGAGGGCGGCGATCGCCTTCTCGGTATCGAAACTCGCACCCTTGTCGAGTGTGCAGATGGCCCGACGTGCTTCGAACTTGATTTCGACGTTTTTCACACCGCTTTGGTCGGCGAGAGTCTCACGGACTCTCGGAGCACATCCGGTGGGTCAGGTCATGCCCGGCACATTGAACACAACCGTCTGCAGGTTGCTGGCGCTGGCGGTCGACGAGCCGGATTCCGGAGCGGCTGACGGGCCCGAGGTGCCGCTGTCGGTGCAGCCGACGACCAAGGCCAAGGCCAACAGCAGGCCCAGTAAGCGTTTCATCTTGAGTTTCCTCTCGAACAGCGAGAAATTCGGGTGTGGGTGTGTTACCAATGACCACAATTCTAGCAGGAATCGAACAACCGGTGACAGGCTGAACGGCTGAGAGTGAGTGTCTTGATCAGAGACTTTCCCAACGTGAACTTCGACGGCACGCTGCGACCGTCGCAGGTTGAAGTGATGAAGATCGCCGAGCAGCAGCTCGATCGCGGCGAACGTCGGCTTCACATCGTGGCACCACCCGGATCGGGCAAGACGGTGCTGGGCCTTTATCTTTGGGCCATCCACGTCCGTTGCCCCGCCGTCGTGCTCTCTCCCAACTCAGCCATCCAGATGCAGTGGGCAGCCCGCACGGACCTGTTTTCGACCGAATCGGGTCGCCCGCTGGTCGACTTCGCCAGCACCGACCCCAAGGACCCCTCGCTGCTCAATTCGCTGACCTACCAGTCCGTCACGTTGCCTCGCCGCGGAGGCGACGACATCGACGAGGGAGCGATCCAGAACTGGATCACCTACCTGATGGACCAAGGACAGGCGGACTCTCCCGAGGCCGGACTGGCCTGGATCGAAGACCTCAAACAGCGAAACCCCGAATACCATGCCACCCGCATGTCTCGAAACAGGAAGATCATCCGCGATTCCATCGCGTTGGGCGGCGACGCCATGCGGACCCTGCACCGCTCCTCGCTCGAAACGCTTCAGCGACTCAAGGACGCCGGCGTGGGGATGGTGATTCTCGATGAATGCCACCACCTGATGGGTCACTGGGGCCGCGTACTGGCCGATGCCCAGGACCTGTTCGAGGGTCCCATCATCGTCGGGCTGACTGCCACCCCCCCCGACCTCGACGGCAAGATCCTCGAGGATGTCGAACGCTACAACGCCTTCTTCGGCCCCGTCGATTTCCAGGTCCCGGTCCCGGCCGTCGTCAAGGACGGCTTCCTGGCTCCCTACCAGGACCTGGTCTACTTTGTCAGGCCGACCGCCGACGAGTTCTCATACCTGGCCAACATCAACGACAAGTTGACGGGGTTGATCGAGGACCTCTGCGTCCAACAGCCTCCCGGCGACAACAACATCCCCCGTGCGCTGCCCCTGCCAGAGTGGCTGGCCGAGACGCTGGCGGAATTGAAGGCCGGTTTTGTTCAACTCGAGACCTGGCACGAGTACGAACGTCGCGATCCCGACTTTGCCTACAACGCGAGATTCTTTCTGCAGTCCACCCTTCGGCCATTGCCCTCGGGCATCCCCGAGATCGTGCTGCCGTTCGAATGGGAGACTCCGCAGATCCCCACCGACCTGTCGATCCTGATCCCGTTGCTCGGCCGCTACATTCGCAACGCCCTCCGCCGCAGCGAATCGGCGGCCGATCGAGAACTGGCCGAGCAGGCCACCGGGCGGCTGCGGATGTTCGGTGTGCAGGTCACCGAGACCTCAACACAGGTCTGTGCCTCGCCGGCCGGCCGCATCATGGCCTACTCGAAAGCCAAGGCCCTGGCCGCCATCCCGATACTCAATGCCGAATTCCAGGTCCTGGGCGATTCGATCCGTGCCGTCGTGATCTCCGATTACGAAAAGACCTCGGCGGTCAGCGAGGAAATCAGTCACCTGCTCGACGAGGAGTCCGGCGGAGCCATCCAGGCCTTTCGCCTGTTACTCACCGACCCCAACACCGACCTGCTCGACCCGATTCTCGTGACCGGCTCCACGGTCCTCATCGACGACGACCTCGCCGGGTACTTCCTGGAGAAGGCGGGCGAGTGGCTGGTTGCTGAAGATGCCGATGTCGAACTGGTACTCACGCCACGCGAGGGCGGCTTCATGGAGGTCGCCGGCAAGGGAGGCCAATGGGGACCTCGACTCTACATCCGCCTGATCACCGCGCTGTTCCAGGACGGAGTCACGCGATGCCTGGTCGGAACCCGAGGACTGCTGGGGGAAGGCTGGGACGCCAACCGGATCAATGTCCTGGTTGATCTCACCGCCGCCACCACCTCGATGACCGTCAACCAGCTCCGCGGTCGCTCGATTCGACTCGATCCCAGCTGGCCGGAAAAACTGGCCGACAACTGGGACGTCGTCTGCCTGGCACCGGAACTCCGCAAGGGCCTCGACGACTTCAACCGGTTTGCCAAGAAACACAACTCCACCTTCGGAGTCTGCGAGGATGGGGCCATCGAAAAGGGACCCGGACATGTGCATGCTCTGTTCACCGAGCTGAAAGCCGAGGACATCGAGGACGCGGTCGGGACGCTCAATAAAGAAATGATCTCACGGACCGGCCAACGGGCCACCTCACGGGACCTGTGGCGGATCGGTGAGCCCTTTCACCCCGAACCGGTCACCGCACTCGAATACAAGCTCGACAAAAGAGGCAGCAAGGGCTTCCCACCCTTTTCCTCGAAAGACCAGGGCTGGACCAACGAATCACTGTCCGAGGCCATCGCCAGGGCACTGATCCGCTCCCTGGCCGAACTGAAACTCATCTCCGTGCCCGGCAATATCGACATCACAACGCACGCACGTGCCGGAGGCTACACGCGACTGTTTCTCGACGATGCCGATGAGCAGAGTTCAGAGATCTTCAGCACGGCACTCGGACAGATCATGGGACCGCTGGTCAAACCCCGATACGTGATCCCCCGTTTCATCGACATCGCCACGCACACCGTTCTCTCGAAACTACTCCCCCAGTTCCTCGGCAAGTTCTTCATCCAGTACGAACGCACCATGGCCATGCTGCACACGGTGCCCGACATCCTCGACGACCACAAGGACACCGTCGCCGTGTTCCAGAAGCACTGGAACGAGTACGTCAGCCCCGGCGAGGCCATGTACGCGCACCGGGACGACAGCCGTGAGTTGATCCAGCAGGCCAAGCTCAATGCCCAGGTCCCGCGGACGGCGATCCGCACCAAGGAGGTCTTCCTGACATCCAGGGCCCAGGGAAAAGCCCGACCCGGCAGCGCCACTCCACAGGACCAAAAGGCCCACCGCGCCGGTGATTAGCCGCCGTGGCGTTCCCGCAGCCGACCGGCCGCCTCGACCTCGTGACACAGCTTCGTGTACACCTCGTCCAGGCTCACCTCCGCGGCCGAACCGGGCGCGAACCCGCAATCGGGATTCAATGTCACCCGCGACGCGTCGATGTGCCCCAGCGCCGCCTCGACCCGCTCGACAATCTCGTCGGTGGAATCCACCCGACCCGGCTGGCAGCCCACGCACCCCAGCCCGATCTCAAAGTCCTCACGCAATGCCCCAAACACCTCCATGTCACCAGCCTGAGGCGCGGTGAATTCCATCGTGAGATGGTGCACCTTGAGACGATTGAGTGCCGGGAGAATCGGGCCGTAGCCTCCTGCGTGAGCATGCTCGCCCCGCACGCGGGCCCCCGCACGGCGGCACAGGTGCACCGCCAGCTTCACACCCTCGATCCCCTCGACCACCCGGTTGGTCATCTCGACGGCAAACTCCGCAGCCCGATCCGGGTCGTCGTATCCGGCCCGGACCTCGGGGTCGACAAACAGGCACAGGTGCGGGTCATCGATCTGCACCACCGAAACCCCCTCGTCACGCAGCAACTCGACCTCACGCCGCAGGATCGGAACACAGGCCTCCACAAATGACTCGCGAGTCGGATACGCGGCGGCCGAGGCCAGCGGGTCCCACATCCGTTCTCCCAACAGGGCCGGAGCCGGCAGAGTCGACTTGATGGCCCGGTCGGTCAGTTGCTTGGTCCGAGCCACTTCGGCGGCGATGTAGCCGGGTTGGCGAGGTGCCAGTTTTTCGGTGACCACCGTCCAGGGCCTCCCGTCAGCGGCCGTGCTCAACTCGAACCCCTCGGCCAACTCGGCGATCACCCCGATGTAGCTCTTGCGACCCCACTCCCCGTCGCTGATGACATCGAGCCCCGCCGCCTCCTGCAGCGCCACGACAGAGCGGATGGCCGAGTCCATCCAGCGGTCGCGATCGGCGTCTTCGATCGAGGCGTCGTTGCTGATCAATCGACGGACCCAGGCCGGACGCGGCATCGATCCGACCACCGACGTCGGAAACAACGGCATGTCACTCATCGTGCAATCCCCTCCGACGTCCAGCAGCCTCGCGCGTACTCGAAATCCTGCTGAGTGTCGATCTCGATGTACTCACCCGCGGTATCGGCGTGCCGAAACTCGACACCCGCCTCGACCATTTCCTGCAACAGGTGAATCCAGTAGGCCTTTTCGAACAGCTGAGCTCCACGAAACGGGCCTCCCGCATGAGCTTCACGGGCCCGATGATACTCCGCTCGCAGCACCCTCGCTCCCTCACTCCCGAATCGAGCCACCCCGGTGAACTCACCGTACGCCGCCTCTTCGGAAATTTCCCGCTCGATCCGAGTCACCAGCCCATCAACCGAGGTGATCTTCTCGGCGTCGTCGGCAGGATGTTCGGTCCGCCCCGCGTAACGCTCAACCCACCCCGTATCCACCGCCAGCACGCTCTCGCCCTCAGTTTCCAGGATCCCGGTGACGAGCCTGGAGGTGAACAGGCAATCCGAATAGCAGCAGACAAACGGTTCATCCATCAGGTCTTCGGCGTAGAACAGCGAGGCCAGGATGTTGTTGTTGGGCCAATCGTCATTGTGCCGGAACTCGAACTCGGGGTAGGCCTCCTGCACCGCCTCGATCCGGTAGCCACCGATGAAAGCAATCTGCTCGATCCCCGCACCCCGCAACGCGTCGACAGTCCAGTCGAGAATGCGTTGCCCACCGACTTCGGCAAAGCACTTGGGGGCATCGGCTGTGGTTGGCATCAGCCGAGCCCCCCGGCCCGCTCCGATGATGATCGCCCGATTGGTCATCTATTCCCTCTCCACGAATACCATCACGCATGTCAAGACCGTCAGCCCCAGCAGTACGCGGGGGACGACGGTGAACCAGGTCGAGAGATCTGGGGCGGCGGGGGGGATGACAAACAGGATCACCAACCCGGCCAGCGACATCCCTGCGGCCAGCAGCGACAACAGCTTGACCGATCCACTCAGCAGCACCCCCACCAGGGCCATGCCCATTCCGGCCACCAGCCAGAAGGGCCCACCGGCAACCACGACCATGCTGCCGGCGACGCCCAACGAAAGGCAGGCAATCGACTTCGGCAGCCAACTCGGCAAAAGACCCACCTGCCGCGAGGTCGTGTTCCAGAGCACCCCGGTGGTCAGCGCAGCCGCAAACGCCCAGCCGGCCCAGATGTAGATCGTCACCTGCCACGAGCCGTCCAAGCCGCCCGAGTAGATCCCGGTCACCACGTCACCGGTGGCCGCACCCATGTAACCCATGAAGTTGACGAACCCCGCCGCCGCCGCCGCGGTGCCCCGGTGAGCCAGGTCGGCCGGAGCCGTACCCACCAGCAGGACCTGGGGACCATAAATGCAGAAACCAATCACCACCAGCAACAGCACCGTGCCCACCGTCGAGGCGCGCGAAACCGATTCATACAAAAGCGTCGCCACACCCAGGATCATCAGCAGGATCGCAATCACCGGGGCCCGGCGGCCGCCAAAGAGACGGTCGGTGGCAATCCCGGCCAGGAACGAACCGGCCGCCGCACCCACCGCAATCACGCAGTACTTCAGACCCGCCTTGCCAATCGTAATCTGCTGCACGTCCATCAGGTGCTTCAGACCCCAGTCCAGGAAACCGTAACGGCAGGCGTTGAGCAGGCCCAACGACAGGCCCAGCAACCACAGGGTCGGGTTGTAAAACGTCAGGTACAGGGTCTCGCGGACTCCAGGTCGTTCGACCAACCCCTGCGACGAACCCCCCGACTCCTCCAGGATCCGGCCCCCGGAAGGAGTCTCACGAAGAAACACCAGCATGAACACGCCCGCAAGTGCCAGCAGAATCGATGGCACGAACAGTGCACCACGCCAGCCCCAGCGAGCGGCCGACTCGCTGGCGATCAGGTACGTCAGACCCAGGGTGATCTGGTACCCCGTCCCGATCACACCCAGTGCCCAGCCTCGCCGTGACAACGGAATCCAGTTGCCCACCACCCGAACGCACGGCGTCCAACCCAGCGACTGGCAGTAGCCATTGGCCGCCCAGATGAACAGCAGGAAGTAGAAACCGGTCGACAGTCCAAAGGCGATGTTGAGCAGCGCCGAGCAGAACATGCCGATCGAGAGCAGAATCCGCGGAGCGAACCGCTCGGAAAGCTGCCCGTTGACCAGTTGGCCCACTCCGTAGGCGATCTTCAGCGAGGCCAGGATCCAGCCAACTTGCGCGTTGGTCAGGCT
>CAUZJR010000195.1:0-9798 GCA_963580005.1 Planctomycetota bacterium | reverse complement strand
CCGGCGAAGAGTTGCGAGAGGCAATACGGCAACTGCCAGGCCGGGCCGACCCATGCCAGTTGCGATTCATCGAGCCCCAATCCGCCCTCGGCAACGGGCATCAGCAGCGACGGCTGGATGTAGTTGATCAGGTTGCGGTGAGCGTAGATCGAGAAGTACGTCACCGCGACGTAGGAGAGCAGGTACCAGCGATCAGGTGTGCCGGGGGTGGCAGGTGTGCCGGGGGTGGCAGAAGGAGTGAAGTCGGCAGACCTCACGCCTCATCCTCCAGATCCGGATACAGCGGCAGCGTGATCAATTCGCCTCCGGCGGCCGCCGACCGGTCAGCCGCCTCCATCACCTCCACGCACCTCAGACCCTCCTCCCAGCCCAGGCATCCCCGGTGGTCGGGGTCGTCGACCCCTTTGACGAAGTCGCCCATTTCCAGGCGGTAGGCGTGATCGAACCCGAGGTCCTCGAAGCGTTCGTGATGCAGGTTGGGTTCGTCGCGGTGTTGCCAGAACAGGTCGAGGTAATCCATCTGCGGCTCGAATCTCAGGCCACCCCCTTCGAACAGCACGATCGGTCCTCCCGCTTCGCGGAACTTCCAGGGCGGGAAGACCAGCGACGCGGTCAATGTGGCGACGGCACCCTCGGCAAACGTCAGTGTCAGGTGCGTGGTATCGGGGAAGTCGTAGCGAGTGTCGACGACCGGCGGTGCGACGGCCCGGACGGTTGCGACGTCTCCGCAAAGGCCTCGCATCCAGTCGATGATGTGCACTCCGATGACCGGGAACAGGCCTCCGCAGCCGTCGCGTCGAGTCCACCAGCCGGCGTGATCGTACTGGCGGGCGTCGTGGTAGGCACACGACGTGATGGCCAGCGGCCGGCCGAGTGTCTCTCGGAGCTCGATCATGCGAGCCCACGGAGGCCTCAGTCGTCGCTTGTGCCCCACCATCAGCCTCACCTCCGCCTCGCGGCAGGCTCGCACCATCTGCCAGCACTCGGGCACGGTGTTGGCCATCGCTTTTTCGCAGTAGACGTGCTTGCCGGCACCCGCGGCGGCTACGGCGATTTCGCAATGAGTGTGATTGGGGCTGGTGATGGCCACCGCGTCGCAATCGGTGCCGTCGAGTAGCGACTGGTGGTCGGTGTACTGGTCCAGGTCGAGCCCGGTCTGTTCGACGAACGCGGCCAGTCGATTTGAGTCGGGTTCCGAGACCGCCACCAGCTGACCCACCTCGCCGATGTACCGCGAGAACTGCGGGCCAAAGTCGCCGGTGCCGAAGAGTGCGAAGCGAAGAGGTGGCATCAGGCGGGCTCCATCAACCTAGGTCCGGGTGGTTCAGCGGCAGTCCGACCGCTCCGGTGTTGTCGAAGCGGTGGACGACGAGATTGTCGAGCGAAGCGGCCAGCAGGATGTCGCGATCGGGTCCTGCAAAGGCCACGTCGGTTGGGCCTCGCAGAGCCTCACCCATCCAGTCCTCGGCAAACAGTTCCAGCCGTCTCGATTCGAGGTCGAAGACGTAGATTGCATCGGGACGGTGGCAGGCGATCCAGAGCCGGCCCTGTGTGTCGAAGGCGATCCCATCGGGGATGTGCCGGGGCATGTGCACGACCCGCTCCAGGTCACCCGCCGACCCGTCCTCGAGGATCGGAATCCTCGCGATCGCCGAACCAAAGGTCTCGACGAAGTACAGGTACTGTTCGGTGGCATCCAGGGCGATCGCGTTGGGCGTATCGACCGGATCGGGATACCAGGCGGTCGCCTCACCACCACCGGGTTCGATGCGGTAGATCCGTCCATTGAGGTCACCGGACCAGTCGCCGCTGTCGCTCAGGTACATGCGGCCCTGGCGGTCGAAGGCAGGGTAATTGGTGCACAGGAACCGTTGGTCACCGGCCGGAGCGGCATAGACCGAGACGTCTCCATCGGGGCTGATCTTCAGCACATCGCCGGCGGTGTGTGCGGCGTAGAGATTGCCGGCGGCGTCAACCGCGGTGCCCAGGCAGCGGGCTTCGGTCGAAGAGAACTGCTGCCCGACGTTTTCCTCGAGATCCAGCCGATAGACCTGGCACCCGGTCCCCGTCGTGTAGGCCTCGCCGTCGGGACCGATCCCGATCGATTCGGGATGATCGACGCCCCGGATGTGAACGATGTCGTGGATGTCGAAGGGTGCAATCGGTGACATGGGTGTCTCGAACCGGAGGGTCAGATCAGCGGCAATGCGTTGTCGCGGTCGTGGAACGTGCGGAGCTTGAGGGCCTGGTAGGGGTGTGCCTTGACGTAGTCCCAGTCGAGTTCCACTCCGAGGCCGGGCGTATCGTCGAGCGTGATGTTTCCGGAAACGACCTGGGGTCCCTGGACCTGGACCTCCTCGAGCCACGGTCGGTGTCGGCAGTGTTCGAGGATCAGGAAGTTGGGCATCGCGGCTGCGGCGTGAGCGGCTGCGGCCAGTGCGACGGGGCCGTAGGGATTGTGAGGTGCCACGGTGACGTTGTAGACCTCGGCGTAGGATGCGATCCGCATCAGCTCGCTGATCCCTCCGGCGTGCGAAATATCGGGTTGCACCACGTCGACGGCACCCCCTTCGAGCCACTCGCGGAAGCCCCATCGGGTCATGTTGCGTTCTCCTGCCGCGATCCGCACGTCGGGGAACGACTGCCGCAGCGAGATCAATCCGTCGGGTGTGTCCATGTTGACCGGTTCCTCGACGAACAGCATGCCGACCTCGTCGCGGAGCCCTTCGGTCAGTCGGTGAGCGGCCTGGAGGCTGAAGATGCCGCCGCAGTCGATCATCAACTCGACGTCTGGCCCGGCCGCCTCACGGATTTCCTTGGCCACAGCCAATGCCACGTCGACCTGTTTCTCGTCGTTGTAGGGTTCGACGTACTGCCCCGGTCCGAACTTGAACGCATCGAATCCCTCGTCGGCCGCCGTCCGCATCTCCTCGCCCTGGCTCTCCAGCCCCAGGTCGCCTCGAGCGTACAGCCGCACGCGGTCTCGGACGGATCCTCCGAGCAGCTTGTAGACCGGCTGCCCAGTGACCTTGCCCAGGATGTCCCACAGGGCCTGGTCGATGCCGCTGGCGGCACTGGTGGCGACCACACCATCTCGCCACCAGTAGAATCGACGCATCTGCTGCCAGATATAGTTGATCCGCGTGGGGTCCTGTCCGACCAGCAGGTCGGCCAGGTGACCCTCGATCATCGCCATCACCGCCAGTTCGTGGTACTCGGTCGTCGCCTCACCCAGTCCCACAACACCCTCGTCTGTCTCGACCCGGACGAAGATCCAGTTGCGGGCCGGCGAGTGGCCTCCGGGGCCGGGGATACCCATCAGGTGAGCGGTGATGCTGGTGATCTTCATGAGACCGTCTCGGTTGGCGGTTCGGGGGGTACAGCGGGATGCAGTTCATCCGAGTCGTTCTCGGATTCCGGTGCGTGGTCGGCTCGAATCGGCTTCAGGCGATCGTAGAGAAACAGTCCGGCGGTGGCGAACAGTCCGGCGATCGACGCGACCAGGATCGGTCTCCACGATTCGAACTCGGGAAGGTCGGGGTCCCAGGTCGCCTTGGACGCCCAGCCGTAAATCGTTTCTCCGAGTCCTGAAAACGTAATCGCGAACCCGATCGCGGTGGGTCTGAGCCGATCGCCGATGTGTTCGGTGAGATACCCGCCGTGTGACCATCTCATGAACTGACGTGCGAATTCGAAGACGGCGACCGAAGCGAACAGTTGCCACGCGGCCTGGCTGACGCCGATGAAGGTGGCTGCCGCCGAGAAGGTTCCGATCATCAGCACCGCGGCGATGCCCGGGGCACGTCGGCCGGCGAGTACTCCGACGGCCAGCCCGCCGGGGATCCACATCAGGGTCTTGAGCAGTGTCAGCCAGATCCAGCCGTTGTCCGAGGATCCATCCTTCAGGCCCAGCTCCTCGGCCCGGTACGGCAGAAAGTAGTTCGATGTCCCGAAGACGGCTCCACCGAACAGGCACAGCGGGATCACCAATGCCCAGAACACCGGCATCGCGGCCAGCGTCTTGAGATCGTTGATGGTGCTGGCGAGGGTCGCAGGTGCGTCGCGCTGGAATCGGCCGGGTCGCTGACCCCACAGCCCGATCAACACGCCGCAGGTGGTGGTGGTCCCGGCGAGGATCATGAAGAGCAGTTCGAAGTCGGGAAGTGATGGGGTGGAGCTGAGTTTCGAGAGGTTGACCAGCCGCCTGAGTGCCTCGGGGCCCTGGCCCTCGGAGATCAACCTGCCGACCTCGCCCCGGTACAGCAGGATGCGGCCACAGATCGGGCCCATCAGGCTGCCGACGCCCATCGAGGTCATTAGCAGTCCGTTGGCGAATCCCTTGCGGTGGGTCGGGACCATCTGCACCAGCGACAGCCCGGCGATCCACATCAGGGCCCCGGTGAATCCCTGCCAGATGGCCATCAGCGAGATGGTCTGGGGGTGAGGGTGCATGAGAAGTGTCAGGGGGACGGCCAGCTTACCCAGCAGGGCCAGGGACCAGACCAGGCGTTCACCGAAGAGCCGCGAAAACAGGCCGGCCAGGATCGGGCCGATGATCCAGGGTGTCACTCGCCAGATCGCCGCGGTGGCGTACATGCCCCTGGGAAAGGACCCGCCGGAAGCCTCGGCAGCCGCCTCGCGAGCACCCAGGTACAAGGGCAACGCGTAATCGAGCAGGTTGGCGTAGAAGAAGCTGATCAGCGCGACGGGGATCACCACCTGCAGCCGTGCGGTCCCGGCCAGTTGCTCGGGCGTTGGCAACGGTTGTGGTGTGGAGTCGGATGTCGACATGGTGTTGCATTCTACGGTGGCACGAAAGGTGCGTGCCATGCAGGCGGCCCGCTTGCCTCACCGGCCTCGATCGGCTGCAATGAAACCCACCCAACAGCTCGATCGACCACTCGAGGAGACCGGCTCATGACCCGATGTGTATCACAGGCGGTTTGCGGCATTTTCACCTCCCTGCTGCTCGCGGCCGTGGCCGTGCCGACGACTGCTGCCGAGTTGCCTTCGACGGTGGCCAAGGGAGCGGTGCTGGTCGAGGTGTTTTCCAGCGCGGCGTTTCACGAGGGTCCGACCTGGGACCCGGTCACCGGCAAGCTCTACTTCACCGCCTTCTTCGGAGGCGACAAGCCCAACCAGCAGATCATCCGGCTCGATGCCAAGGGCAAGGGGACGGTCTGGCTGGACAAGAGCGAGGGTGTCAACGGGACGTGGTTGTCGCTGGATGGGCGGTTGCTGGGTGCCCAGGCCTATGGGCACCGGCTGATGAGCTACTCGTTCGGCCCCACCGGACCGGGCAACTCGAAGACGCTGGCGGTCAACACCAAGTGGCACCAGCCCAACGATGTCTGCCAGACACCCAACGGCAACATCTACTTCACCGACCCCGACTTTGCGAACAAGAAGACCAGCAAGGTCTACGTGATGGCCCCCAACGGCAAGATCAGGCTGATCATCCAGGACATGCCATTACCCAACGGCCTGATCGCCTCAAACGACGGCAAGGTGCTTTACGTCGGAGACAGCGAGCGGAAGATGTGGCGGTCGTATCCGATCAAGGCCGACGGAACCACCGGCAAGGGCAAGGACTTCTTCGACCCGGGGACCAAGAACATGTCCTCCCCGGATGGAATGACCATCGATGCCAGCGGAAATCTTTATTTCACCGGCCGGGGCGGTGTCTGGGTCGCGTCGGCCGCGGGCAAGCCGGTGGGGTTCATCCCGACCAAGGAGTTCTGTGCGAATGTCACCTTTGGAGGAGCCGATGGCAAGACGCTGTACCTGACCTGCAACACCAGGGTGTACTCGCTGGCGATGAACGTTGCCGGTGGAGAACATGCCTCGCGAGCCAAGCGAAAGGCGGCCAGCAAGAAGCCGAAGGAATTCAAGGCAACCTGCCCGGTGCTGGGTGAGCCGGCCGAAAAGGACGCGGTGGTGATGTACCGCGGCAAGAAACTCTACTTCTGCTGCCAGAGCTGCCCCGACATCTTCAACGCATCCCCCAAGGTCTACACCACCGCGGTGCACCGGCAGTGGTTCCAGACCGGTGAGATTGTCCAGGTGGCCTGCCCGCTGAAGGGCCACGACCTCGATGACTTCCTCTCGGTGGCCGTGAACGTCGGCGGAGTGAAACTGAAGGTCTGCTGCCAGGGCTGTGCCAAGAAACTGGCCACGCTCAAGGGAGACAAGAAAGTCGCGGCCGTCTTCGGATCACTCGACAAGGGATTTACCCTGCAGACAAAGTGCCCGGTCAGCGGAAAGCCGATCGATCGAGACCAGATGGTGATGTTTCAGAAGCAGAAGGTCTGGTTCTGCTGCGGCAAGTGCAGGGTGGCTTTTATGGCGAATCCGAAGAAGTTTCTTGCCAAGCTGCCGCTGTTGAAGCAGCAGCAGAAGAAGAAGTGAGTTTTTCGGGCACAGTCGGGCACACTCAGGCACAGCCTGACCTACAGCAGTCCGTAGATCACGATCTGCAACAGCAGCGCGGTGGCGGCGCCGATGCGGAGCCAGCGAGACTGGCGGGGGTCGAGTTCGTCGTTTTCGGTTCCGATCTTTGCTCTCAGGACCCAGATCAGCAGTAGCAGCGGGATGGCTACGAAGATCCAGCCGACCAGCGACAGGGGGACTGTCGCCATCGCGTTTCGGATCGTCTCGCCGATCTGATGCAGGAAGGTCCTTGTCATTTCAGCACCGTCAAGGCAGTCTTTTCAGCGGGTTCGCGTGGCGTCGCCAGGCTGACGGTCACCAGCAGGAAGCAGGAGACCAGGAAGCCCCAGATCGAGTAATAAAGGAATGGGTCCTCGATCTGGAACAGGGGCTGCAGGCCCAGGTGCTCGCAGACTGTCTGGTTGTTGAGCAGAAACTGGCCGACGGTGGTCATCAGTCCACCGAGAAATCCGACCAGTGCTCCGGTACCGGTGGCACGTTTCCAGAGTGTCCCGGCGATCAGCACGGCCAGTGCCGGGCCTTGGAAGAAGGACATCAGCGTCTGGAAGATCGTGTAGATGCCCTCGTCGAGCCGGGCCATCAGCAGTGCACACCCGATCGCCCACACGACCAGCACGGCGGTCACCCGTCGTCCCACTCTGAGCATCGCCTGGGAATCGGCGTTGCGGTTGATGAAGCGTTTGTAGATATCGTGAGCGACGAGAGTCGAGGCTGAATTCAGGTAACTGTCGACGCTCGACATCAACGCCGCCAGGAACGCGGCCAGGAAGATGCCTCGCAGTCCCGTCGGCAGCAGCACGGCCACCAGTTGCGGGAAGGCGTGGTCACCCTGTTTGAGATCGGGATACAGCAGCATGGCCACCAGCCCGGGACCGACAATGATCACCGGGATCAGGCTCTTGAGAATGGCGCCCCAGACGTAGGCTGCCTGGGCCTGGAAGGGGCTCTTGGCCCCCAGGGCTCGTTGCACGATCGCCTGGTTGCCGATCCAGTAGGCGGGGCTGAGGATCAGGGCGAGTCCGAAGAGGATCCCGGTCCAGGGGAAGGGCGTGTCGGTATCGACCGGCAGCACCAGTGCCTTCTGGGCCGGCTCGAGTCGACTCCAGAACTCGGCCGGTCCCCCCAGCTCGACCAGTCCCAGCACCAGGACTCCCAGGCAGCCGACGATCATCACGCTGCACTGGATCATGTCGGTGTAGACCACCGCGGCGAGTCCTCCGACGATGGTGTAGGTTCCGACCAGCACGGCGGTGACCAGGATGCAGGATGTTTCACCCCACCCGAACAGCTCGGACATCATCCGTGCGCTGGCGAGCAGCATCACGCCGAGGTTGCAGGCCATGAAGATCTGCCAGCAGACCGAGAGTGCGGTGCGGACCCTGACATCGAATCGTAGTTCGAGGTATTCGGGGATGGTCGCCACTCCGGTGCGCCAGAAGAACGGGATGAAGACCAGCGCTCCGACGATCATCGCCGGCACGCACCCGATCCATTCGAAGTTCGCCACCGCCATCCCGTGGCTGTAGGCGGCTCCTCCGACACCGATGATGTCGGGGCCTCCGATGTCGGTGGCGACCAGCGACATGCCGATCGCCCACCACGGCAGCCTGCGACCGCCCAGGAAGAAGTCCTCGCCGGTGCGGACCGAGCGTCCGATCCACAGGCCCAGCCCCAGTGTGCCGGCGAGGTACAGTCCCAGCAGGACGAAGTCGAGTGTTGTGAGCGTGGTGGACATCGACCGAGGCTGCCTGTCATAGTCGGGGCCTCGCGGTCCGGTCGAGGCAGAACACCGGGCGGCTGGCGTGGGGTGTTGAGGAGATCATCAACCGGGTTTCCACCCGATTCAACCCCGGCCCGTATTTCTTCCGACCCCGAGTTCCCGATGTCCTACGTCCGGTTCCTCCGCCCCGTCCTTCTCTGCCTGCTGGCTCTGTGTCTGATCGAATCCGCACGGGCGGGCAATTGGCCCGACTTCCGCGGCCCCGCGGGCAACGGTCGGTCGGACTCGGCACGGTTGCCTCTGAAGTGGAGTGAAACCGAGAACGTGAGATGGAGGGTCGAGTTGCCGGGGCAGGGCTGGTCGACACCGGTTGCCTGGGACGACCAGCTGTGGATGACCTCGGCCGAGCAGGATGGCAAGTCGCTGTGGGTGCTCTGTGTCGGAAGCGACGGGACGATCAGGCACAGGGTCAAGGTGTTTGTGGTCGAGAAACCGGCTCCGATCAACCAGCTCAACAGCCATGCCAGTCCGTCGCCGGTGATCGAAGCGGGCCGGATCTATGTGCACTTCGGGACCGAGGGCACTGCCTGCCTGGACACCTCCACGGCCCGGGTTGTCTGGACCCGTCGAGACGTGAACCTGGACCACCAGGAGGGTGCCGGTTCGTCTCCGATCCTCTTCGGCGGCCTGTTGATTTTCCATTGCGACGGGCGCGATCGCCAGTACATCACGGCGCTCGACAAAGCGACGGGCAAGACCGCGTGGCGGATCGATCGGTCGATCGACCTGGCCAAGATCCCCTCGCATGCCCGCAAAGCGTTCTCCACTCCACTGCTCGTCGGTGACAACAAGTCCCCGGTGCTGGTCAGCCCGGCCGCCCAGGGGTGCTATGCCTACGACCCGCGAACGGGTCGAGAGTTGTGGCATCTGAAGTACAAGGGTTTTTCGTCGGTACCCAGGCCGGTGGCCGGTGGTGGACTGGTGTATGTCATCACCGACTTCGCTCAACCTCACCTCCTGGCCATTCGTCCCGACGGCCGCGGCGATGTGACCGGATCGCACGTCAACTGGTCTGCCACCGCCCAGATGCCGTCGACCCCCTCGCCGGTCATTGCCGATGGGCTGATCTACACCGTCACCGACAAGGGCGTGGTCAGCTGTCTCGATGCCAAGTCGGGCAAGTTGCAGTGGCGGCACCGCCTGGGAGGCAACTTCAGTGCCTCGCCGATCATCGCCGGTGACCGTGTCTATTTCTTCGACCGCAAGGGAACCACGACGGTCCTGAAGCGCGGACGCCAAGCCCGGGTGCTCGGCGTGAATCGCCTTGCCGCAGGCCTGATGGCCTCGCCCGCAGTCGTGGGCGACGGCCTGTATCTCAGGACCCGCATGGGCCTGTACCGGATCGAGGCGACCGGGCGGTAGCCGATCGGCCAGCAGGCGAATCAGGCGTCCACCGCCTCCTGGACTGCAGGCTTCTTGCGAGGCTGCTCTTTGCGCGACTTCCGATCCGGACCCGAACGCCCGGGTCGATCAGGCCGTTGTGGACGGTTTGTGCTGTCCCGTCCTCGAGGTCCTGCACTGTTGCCACGGGCACCAGGCCGACTGCCCGCCCGCCCGCCGGCCCGACT
>CAUZJR010000194.1:0-9885 GCA_963580005.1 Planctomycetota bacterium | reverse complement strand
ACGCCGAAGTCAGGCTCAGCAGCGATGGACTCCCCGACGACGATCACCGGCACATCGCACTGCCGGTTCGTGACCGGCTGAAAGTGCTATTGGCGGGAGGCCGTTTTGGTGCGGGTCCAGACCAGGTGGCCACGTTCTATGTCGAAGCCGCTCTCGATCCGGGACTCGGCACCGCGGATCGAGCCGCCGAGACCAGCGACTCGCCACGAGTCGCAACCACCGTGATCCCCGAAAGCCGCCTCGTGGGCCAGGACCTCGATCGACACGACTGCATCGTGCTGTGCGATGTCCCTCGACTCGACCGGCTCGAAGCGTCCCGGCTGGCACGGTTCGTCTCCGCCGGAGGAGGCCTGGTGATCGGGATGGGCAACTCGGTTCACACCGAGTCCTGGAACCGGTTGCTCGGCCAGGCCGGATCCGGACTGCTGCCAGCCCGAATCGGCGAACTCGTCTCCGCTGATGACCCCACCCAGCAAGCCGTGGTCTTTGATCCGGGCAACTACACTCATCCACTGCTCGAGGTCTTCCGAGGCCTCGACGGGAATGGCCTGGGCACCACTGTCACGCTCAGATACCTCGGCACAACCCCGCTGCCGGGCAGCCAGGTCGCCCTGGCCTTCGATTCCGGTGACCCGGCCATCCTGGTGCGGCGGTTCGGTCACGGCCACGTGGTGATGGTCACCACCTCGCTCGATCCCCGCTGGACCACCTGGCCGGTCCTCTCGACCAGCTTTCCACCGATGATCCACGAACTGGTCCGGTACGCAACCTCCGGACGCTGGTCAGCCCGCAATCACCTGCTCGGTCAGCCCATCATCCGCCCCGTCGGACCACAGGTCACCGCCGGCACCCTGGTGGCTCCCGACGGCAGCAGCCTGGCCATGGAAAACCCCGTCGCCGCAAACACCGTGCCACGGATTGACCCCGCCCAGGACCCCAGCCAGATCCCGCTGCCGGGCACCACGGCCAGAGGCCGCCTGGTCAGCGACCCGCTGCTGGTGCCGGGCATCTACCGGCTCTCACTGGTGCCTCCGGCCGAGTCGATCGAGACCTACGGGGTCAACCTCGACACATCCGAGAGCGACCTGGCGACGGCCGAGGGCCAGACCGATCGGGCCAGGCTCTCGGGAGTCGACGCTTCGATCTACACCCGCTGGCACGATGCCGATGCCGCCGCGGTCTTCCAGGAACCGGGTCGGCCACTGAGTCGTCTGCTGCTGAGTATCCTGCTGGGGCTGCTGGTGGTCGAATTGGCCATGGCCTGGAAGTTCCCTGCCGGCCTGGTGGCACTGGGACTGCTGCTGGCCGCCGGGATGCTCGAAGTCGGAGGCACAGCTGCCGTTGCGGTGGCGGTCGTTGCGGCGGCTGCGGTGGTGGTGGCCGGGGTGGCTGCGGTGTGGGGCCGCCGGGTGCTGCGCAATCGTTATAGCCGTCACAGGCGTCATTGGGAGCGAGCTGGTTGAGGCTAAACTGCTCTCGCCGGTCGCCAACTGACCGCTTACACTAGATCCAGCTTTGACGCGCAGGTCTGCGTGATACGCGCGAACGGAATCGCCGATTGGCAGGCAGGTTCCCCGCATCCACTCAGCCGAAATCGGTTGTCGCGGTTCAGACGTTCAGCGAGATCCCGTACGTGTCTACCACCCAACCTCGTCAGTCGGCCGCGCGGGACGCCGCGGGGATCAGCGGAGCGGACATCCTGGTCGAGTCGCTGATTCACCAGGGCGTCGACTGCATCTTCGCCTATCCCGGAGGTGCCAGCATGCCGCTGCACCAGGCGTTGATCCGCAATGCCGAGAGGTTGCGAACGATTCTGCCGCGTCACGAACAGGGAGGCGGCTTCGCGGCCCAGGGCTACGCCCGCAGCACCGGCCGAGTCGGTGTCTGCATGGCCACCAGCGGACCGGGCGCCACCAACCTCGTCACCACCCTCGCCGATGCCAAGATGGACAGCGTGCCGGTGGTGGCGATCACCGGGCAGGTGTCCAGGCAGGTCATCGGCACCGACGCCTTTCAGGAGACTCCGATCGTCGAGGTCTGCCGGGCCGTCACCAAGCACCACTACCTGGTGACCGAGATCGAGGACGTGGCACGGGTGGTCAAGGAGGCTTTCTACGTGGCCCGTACCGGACGGCCCGGACCGGTGCTGATCGACTTCCCCAAGGACGTGCAGATACTCAGGCTCGACGAACCACCCGACTTCGATCCTCCGACTGACCTGCCGGGATACCGTCCCGAGGTACGCACGAATCACCCGGAACAGATCGGGCAGCTGATCGCCGCCATCCGCCGCTCGCGACGCCCGATCCTGTACGTCGGTGGTGGAGTGATCAACGGGGAGGCCTCTGAACTGCTGGCGACGTTCGCTCACCGCACAGGCATCCCGGTGGCCAACACGCTGATGGGGATCGGTGCCTTCCCCGCCGACGATCCGCAGTCACTGGGTATGCTCGGCATGCACGGCACCGTCTATTCCAACTACGCCATCAACGAGGCCGACCTGCTGCTGGCCCTGGGCGTCCGTTTCGACGACCGGGTCACCGGCAAGCTCGAAGAATTCGCTCAACACGGCAAGATCGTTCACGTCGATATCGATCCGTCCGAAATCCACAAGAACAAGAAAGCTCATCTCCCGATCGTCGCCGACGTCGCAGTGGTGCTCGAACAACTCAACGAACAGATCACCGACGACGACGTGCCGCAGATCGACGAGTGGCTTGCGACGGTTGCCCAGTGGAAAGAGGCCAACCCGCTGTTGTGCCCCGACGACCCGCAGCTGATCTACCCGCAAACAGCAATTCGCGAACTGGCTCGCCTGGCCGCCGACCGGAATGCGTGTGTCAGTGTCGGAGTCGGACAGCACCAGATGTGGTCGGCTCAGCACTTCCCCTTCCGCCAGCCACGTCGCTGGATGAGCAGTTCGGGGCTGGGCACGATGGGCTTCGGATTGCCCGCCGCCATGGGTGCCCAGGCTGCCCATCCCGATACCCTGTGCATCGACATCGATGGCGACGGGTCGTTCCAGATGAATATCCAGGAACTGGCCACGCTGTACTGCGAAAAACTGCCGGTGAAAATCCTGCTGCTCAACAACCAGCACCTCGGCATGGTCATGCAGTGGGAAGATCGCTTCTTCGACGGGCGACGAGCTCATACCTGGCTCGGACCCGTCGACGCACCCGAATACACCGGCTCCGGAGACGGACACCTCGAACAGACCTACCCCGACTTCGTCTCGATCGCACGGGGATATGGAGTCGACGGAGCCCAGGTCCGAAAACGCAGCGAACTCTCCGACGCACTGGCCACCATGCTCGCCTGCGACGGGCCCTACCTGCTCGATGTCATCTGCCCCTACCAGGAACACGTGCTGCCAATGATCCCCAGCGGCCAGTCGGTGCGGGACATCATCACCGAGTAGCCTGTCGAGGCCGAGTGCGGACGTGTAAACTGGCCCGCCGCAGCCTGGCTCAACTACGTCCGAAGTCCAAGATCACCGAGATCACCGAGATCACCGAGATGGCGAGTTACAAGAAGTTTGACCCGCGGCTCGAGTCCCTGGTTGTCGAGACCAGGACGGTGTTCGATTCGGAAGTCGAGGCCGAGATCCTGGAACTCGACGAGCATCTCGATTCCGCCGAAGGCAGCGACGTCGACACCCACGAAAAACTCTCGGCTCTGATCCACTCGCAGCCCCAACTCGCCAGCCAGATCTTCTACGAGCGGGCCCACACCGGGTTCACTCGAGAGATCACCGTGACCCGGGCTGATGTCGAGCGGTTGTTCACCGAGCTGGCCGCGACCTCACGCTGATGGCCGATCACGTCGAGATCCACGGCGTTCGCCTCCATCTCTCCGCAAGAGATCCGTCGCGAGGTGAATGGATCGGGCAGGGCGAAGTGCTCAGGCAACTGCTCGCCTGCTGGTTGACCGTCGATGACAAGGACCTGCCGCTGGCTCCTCGGCTGACCGGGGCCCCGGGGATCGGCAAGACCACCCTGGCCATGGCGGCTGCCGCGTCACGCGAACAAGACCTGTTCGTCTACCAGTGCACCGCCGACACGCGACCCGAGGACCTGCTGGTCACTCCGGTGCTGGCCGAATCGGGGACCATCCAGTACCACGCCAGCCCGCTGGTCACCGCGATGCTCACCGGAAGCGTCTGCGTGCTGGATGAAGGCAACCGGATGAATGAAAAGTCGTGGGCCAGCCTCGCACCGCTGCTGGACCATCGACGCTACGTCGAGTCGATCGTGGCCGGCATCACCATCCCGGCTCACGACGACTTCCGCTGCGTGGTGACGATGAACGAGGACGAGTCGACCTTCGAAGTCCCCGACTACATCCTCAGCCGACTCCAACCCACGCTGGTACTCGAACACCCCTCGCGAGACGACGAGCGAGCGATCCTCGAATACCATCTCCCCTTTGCCAACTCCGAAATGCTCAACCTCACCGTCGAATTCCTGCAGCAGGCCCACGAACTGAAGCTCGACTTCTCGACCCGCGACGGCATCAACGTGCTCCGCTACGCACTCAAACGACTCGCCTACGACCCAGATCACCCGCTCTCCAACGATCACGCCTGGGCCGAATCGGTCACCGCCTGCCTGGGCGACGACGCCCTCGATCTCCAGACACTGGCCTCCCAAAAACAACAATCCCTGGGCGGCAACATCATGCCGCTGGGCCTGGGAGACTTCTTCTTCACCGGCGACGACCCGCTGCACCCCGACGTCGACGTCGACGATGACGATGACGACGACGAGTCCTGAGCATGAGCGACCAATTCACCGGACCCCTGGCGATCAGCGGCAAGACGCTGGCCGTGCCGGTGATCCACGGCAGCGGCGACTTTTCCATCGCCGTCCGCAAGGTGATGCTCGAACACGACTTCGATTGCCTGGCCGTACCGCTACCCCCCTCGTTCCAGGCCGACACCGAAGCCGCACTCGAACACCTGCCCGGCGCCACGATCGTGCTGCAACACGAATCGGCTCGGTTCGACGACGCCGGCTGGACACCTCACGACCAGGACGACCAGCACCACGATGACCCGTCCGCGGTGCGGCGAGCCAGCTACGTGCCGATCGATCCGTGCCAGCCGGTGATCTCGGCCCTGAGAACCGCGGTGGGAGAACACATTCCCCGGGCGTTTGTCGACCCCGAGACCAATCCCTGGGAACCTCTGGCCGCCGTGCTGCCCGATGCCTACGCGCTGAAACGCGTCGAACTCGAACAGTTCGCCGCCGCCATCCTGCCCGCATTGCCCCGGCCACCCGATGGGCAACCCGCAGACCGGGTCGAACACATCGCCGCGAGGATTCACGAACTCGAACAACAACACGAATCGATACTCCTGGTCTGCAGCCTGCTCGATTGGCCGTGGATCCGCGATTCGTACCGCCGCGGCGGACGGATCTGCGACGACCAGGACGTAGCAGAAACCCAGCCGCTGGCCGTCGACCCCCGCACACTCGCATTTGTCCTGGGCGAATTGCCCTTCATGACCGGGCTCTACGAGACCGCTCGAGCACGACTCGACGACGATCAGAACCTGTCCGTCGATGGGCTCAAGGAACTGCTGCTGGAAACCCGCGACCGCTACCAGGCGGAATGGAAGTCGCGGGCACGCTCGATCACACCCCAGTTGCTCTCGACCTTCTTCCGCTACGTCCGCAACCTCTCGCTGATCGAACGCCGGCTGACACCAGACCTCTACACCCTGGTCACCGCCGCCAAGCAGGTGGCCGGAGACGAGTTTGCGATCACGCTGGCCGAAACCGCTCGCGACTATCCCTACGCACTGCCGTTGCCGCTCGAGGAGATCCGGTTCGGGATCGGACAGGGAGAACTGCCCGATGGGGAACGGGTCGAGCTGGTCAGCCGCCTGCCGGGACCACCACTCACCTGGCGAACCCTCAAGCTCAAGCCCCGACCGCCTCAACCACAACAGGACCAGTGGCAGATGCAGTGGGATCCGCATCGGCAGTGCAGCTGGCCACCGGAAGATAATGCGATCGAGAGGTTTCGGACTCACGTCAAGGACTCGGCCCTCTCGCTGCTCGGAGCCGACCTGGCACGGTCCGAAAAATTCACCACCAGCTTCCGAGACGGTCTCGATATCCGCGAAACTCTCAGGAACTGGCACACCGGAGACCTGTTCGTCAAGGTGCTGCCGCCGACCCGAGGTAGTCTCGACTGCGTGCTGATGTTCTTCGACTCACCGGCCGACCCCCGCGACTACCCGTGGCGGATCACCTGGATGGCCGAGCATCACGACGAATCGACCCTGGCACTGTTTGCCTCCGACTTCCACGAAGAACTCGCCGGGCCGGGCATCGGCGTGGCCAGTTACGGGGGAGCCATGTTCCTGTTCCCGCCACGGCCGATTCCCGATGTCTGGGCCGACCCGAGATTCGATTGGGCCGACACGCTCGAGGAACGACTGCTTGCCGCCGCCTGCTACTACAGCCACCAGCGACACATCGCCGTGCTCAGCCATACCCCGCCGGGAGCCGCCTGGCGGAGAATCGCCCGGCAACATCGTCGCAAACTGATCCACGTGCCACTGAGACGCTTCAGCCAGGAAACCGTCACCAGGCTGAGACAGCTCCACGTGCTCAACGGACAGGAAGTCCGCAGCTACGCCGCGCACTTCATCCGCAACGCATAGGGACTGGCTCCAGAGCCGAGCCGGAGGCGAGGGCGCCGGTGCCTGTCCCGCCACAGAACGGTCAGCCCGGAAGAGCAAGAACCGGATCACCCATCGGGGACAGGCACCCCCGCCACGGGCGGAGTGAGCCAGTCCCCTTACTTCTTCGTCAACTCGCCAAAGACGTGCTCGAGGTTCTCCTCGCGAGTCTTCACATCCACCCCGGTCCACTTCTTATAAAACGGCAGATCGATCGTCTTCTTGATCTCGGCCAGCGTCTTGCCATCATCGATCCCCTTCTGGATCGCCTGACGCAACTCCACGAAGTACCGCTTCTGAGTGGCGATCAACGCCTTGCTCGACGTCTCACCATGCCCGGGTGCAATCGTCTTGATCGGCAGCTTGGCCAGCTCGGTCAACACCCTGATCCAGCTCTCGGTGTTGCTGTCCCCGGTGTAATTGAAAGCCCCGTTGACACAACAATCGCCGGTGAAGGCGATCCGCTGCTTGGGCAGCCAGGCAATCGCGTCGCCGGCGGTGTGAGCATGACCGAACGTGATCAGCTCGACCCGCATCGTCCCATCGTCAATCACCAGCTTCCGAGGGAAGTACAGCGACGGCTTGTCATAACCCAACGGACCGTACTCCTCCTTCTTCTCCTTCTGAGACTTCTGGAACCCCGCGATGCCCTTGGTGTCGAACAGGGCTCGACTGCTTTCCGAGGCAATCGCCACGGCTCCCAGCTCCGTGTACTTCGCATTGCCGTCGGCGTGATCGCCGTGGTAGTGAGTGTCGAAGACGTAGCGGATCGGCTTGTTGGTCGTCTTGCGGATCAGCTTGATGACCTCATCGGCCTGGTTCGGAAAATTTGCATCGATGACCAGCACGAAGTCCCGAAACACCACCCAGCCCTGGTTGCAGCCAATGAACTCGGGCTTGGTCTGCGTCTTGCGGAAGAAGACGCCCGGTGACAACTCGGTGACGGTCGTCTCGGTCGGAATGAACCAGCCCGCGGCCCAGCTCGAAAGACCCAGCAAGAGGGCGATCGAGAGCAGGCCGATGGCCAGACGGCCTCGAGGTGTTGCATGTGTCGTACGCTTCATCGGTCAGGCCTCGAGGTTGCGGGTCGGAGTTGTCATGCAGCTTGCCGTGCGGTCGTGAGCGTGATGATCACGACCAGACATCGTCGGCGTCAAGCATCTCGGCACCAGTATCAGCCGCATCCCCTTCGTCGTCGAGCGTGGGGACGTCCTCGTCGTCATCGCCCCAGATGCGACGCAGCTCCTTCAGCTTCACTTCCTCGCCAAGATGCTCGTAGCAGCTGACCAGAGCGGCATAAGCGGGCGCGTAATTGGCACAGTCGGCGAGAACCAGTTCCAGTGAATCGGCCGCTCGCTGGATCTCCTCCTGCTCGAGCAACGCCAACGCCAGGTTGTATTTCACACCGGCGGCAAACGGGACCTGCTCGAGCACCTTCTGGTAGCCCTGCAGTGCCGCCAGCATGTCGCCCTTACGGGCCTTCAGGTTGGCGGTGTCGAGGTCGGCCAGCACGCTGCCGGTGATCTTGCCTCCGTAACAGCGGAACAGCTGGACAATCGCTACCGGCACACCCAGCAGAAACGGCAGGTTGCCCAGCAGCATCTTCCACGCCTCACCACGCATGCACGCCGGGCACCGATGAGTCACCCTGGAACTGTAACCCCAGACGACGACCAGGAAGTAGAAGTAGAAGATCGTGAATCGCTTGGGCTTGGAGAACATCCCGCACTCCTCGCACAGCCCGAACTCGTGCTCGTCGGGCATCCCGCCCGGACCCGACGTCGTCAACGACTCGCAGAAATGGCAGTAGACCTGAGGAGTCTCGGGCATATCCGAAACGTCCAGCGTCGCGGTGCATTGCGAACAGATCGTGGTCCGAAACGACCCCCCACGCCCCTCCTCCACCATCTTCTCACGAGTCATCTCGGCCCACGTCGCACTGCGGACCACATCGACTTCACGCTTCAGGTCCGCCGCCGGGACCTTGTAAACGCGAAACGCCGCGCTGTCGGCCATCCCGCCGGCTACGAAGGCCACCGCCAATCGCTCATCGTAGGCCTCCATCGAAATGATGTTCGCAACCGACAATTCCACGTCGTCCAGCACCAGGGTCTGACCGTCAAAGCTACCCCGCTTGCTCGAAAAGAAACCGGTTTCATTGCCCTGGTCGTCAAGCCAGCGGAGCTTGAAGTGAATCGGCAGTTCACGCATCTCTGGGCCTTCTGGGGCTGATGACGGAAAACAGGTCGGCAGCCGATCCTCAACCGATCGTCTGAGTGCGACCGGTAGCGTGAGCCTGGTAGAGACCATAAACGGTCTGCAGAGCACGCAGGCTCTCAGCAGATGAGATCGGGGCATCGGCCAGGCCGGCGGCAGCCTTGACGGCGGCCTGCACAAATGGGGTGTAGCCACGAGGCTCGGTGCTGCCCTCCCACGTCTGGACTCCCGCCTTCGCACCCGGCTTCCAACTCTGCCAGGTCAACGGCTTGCCCTCGACACGTTCCAACTGCACCCAGCCCTGGGAACCCCAGATCTTGATGTGAGTGTGGTAGCCGCGGTCGAGGTAATAGCCGGAGGTCAGGGTGCCCAACGTCCCGTTGGCGTACTTCAGGGCGACCGCCGCTGAATCCTCGACATCCAGCGGCTGACCGCCCACGTTGGCCGCAAAACCGGTGACATGAGTGGCATGCGTTCCGGTCAGGTAGGTCGCCAGGTCCAGCCAGTGAATCCCCAGCCACGCCAGGTGACCGCCGCCGGCTCGTGCTTTCTGTGCATACCACCGCTTGCGGTACGCCGCACTCTTCAAACGTGTCTGGTCCGCGATGATGTGCAGCTCGATCCCGTACACCTTGCCGATCTCACCACCGGTGACCAGCTTCCGAGCCACCTGGGTCTCGGGATTGGTGCGGTTGGCCAGGGCCAGCATCAGGTGCAGGTGCTTGCTGTCGGCCAACTTGACCAGCTCCGCAAAATCCTCGGCCTTCACACACGCCGGCTTCTCGGCAAACACGTGGCAGCCCGCTTCCAGGGCCTGGCGGATCACGGCCGGAGCCGAGCGTGACTCGAGCGACACCAGTGCCAACGCCGGCTTCTCGGTCGCCAGCAACTCGGCATGGCTGCGGTACACCTTGGCGAGCTTTTCGCCCAGGCCTCGCTTTGCCCCGGCACTCTGCTGGCCGCTGGGGTCACCC
>CAUZJR010000193.1:0-9887 GCA_963580005.1 Planctomycetota bacterium | reverse complement strand
ACTTCGGCACCCGGACCGCTCGACCCGATCACCTCGAACTGCTCGACCACCTCGCCACCTCGTTCCGCGACGGCGGATGGAGCATGAAGGACCTGCACCGGGTGATCACGACGTCGCGAGCCTATGGCCGCGAGTCGAAGATCGACGCCCGCGACCCGGCCGAGGTCAGCGACCCCGACAACCGGCTCTATCGCCGGGTGGCTCTCAGGCAGATGGAAGGCGAGGTGCTGCGGGACAGCCTGTTGGCCCTCTCGGGGAAACTCGATGCCCAGGTCGGTGGCATGGTCTTGCCGAGTGCTGCGGCCGAGAGCGGTGTGCGGCGGACGATCTACTACCGTTACGCCCGCGACGACAAGTTCGGGATGCTCGAGACATTCGACGCGGCGGGTGTCGAGGAGTGCTACCGGCGTCACGAAACGGTCGCACCGCAGCAATCGCTGGCGCTGGCCAACAGCCGGATGGTGCAGACACTCGCCGGGGCGATCGGCGAGAGGCTCTCGGTCGCATCGCACTCGGAATTCGTCACCACCGCCTACGAAACAATTCTCGGACGAGCCCCCTCCCGTGCCGAACTCTCGATCACCGTCAACGCCTGCGGAGACCTGGTCGAGCAACTCGGCAAGCAGGGACTCGAACCGGCTGCGGCCCGAATCAGAGCGCACCGGCACGTGGCTCATGTGCTGGTCATGCACAACGACTTCCTGGTCATCCGCTGAGAAGGTCGGCAACACATGGAACCATCAGCACGATTCCCGAACCGCTCGTCACGCCGCGAGTTGCTGGGTTGGACCGGGATGAGCCTGGCGGGGGTTGCATTGGATTCGATGATCGGTCGCGACCTGTCGGCCGAGACGTCCTCGGGGCCGCACGGTCCCGACCCGGTCGGTCGGCCGCATTTCCCGGCCCGGGCCAAGTCGGTGATCTGGCTGATGATGCGGGGTGGTACGAGTCATCACGAGGGGTTCGACCCCAAGCCGGCTTTGAATCGCTACGCGGGCAAGACGCTGACCGAGACCCCGTTCCTGGATTCCATCGTCCAGTCGCCCTACTACCGAAACGTCCGCGAGCAGGTCCTCAACAACATCATCAAGACCGAGCAGGCCCGGGTGCTGCCGCTGCAGAAGGGGTATCAGGCGTGCGGCGAGAGCGGCACCGAGGTCAGCGACTGGTGGCCCGAGACTCGTAAACTCGTCGACGACATCGCGGTGGTCCGCTCGATGTGGACCACCGACAACAACCACGGAGCCCAGCTGGAATTCCTCTCGGGCCGCCACCTGTTGGACGGCTGCTTCCCCACCGTCGGAGCCTGGATCCACTACGGCCTCGGATCACTCAGCGACAATCTCCCCCAGTTCCTCTCGATCGGCGACCGCGGCATGGAGTCTCAGTGTGCCGGGGGCACCGACGCCCAGTACCTCGGTCCCCAACATGAGGGGATCTGGTTGAAGGTTGATCCGAAGAACCCGCTGCCTTATGCCAACAGCGCCGCCAAGGTCAGCGGGCCGGTCCAGGGGATCAAGCGAGACCTGCTCAGTCGCCTGCAGGCCCAGGCGGCACGCGAGTACGCATCGGACGAGAAGTTGCGGGCCCGCATCAAGTCCTACGACCTGGCCTTCCGCATGCAGACTGCGGTTCCGGAGATCATGAACCTGGGCAGCGAGACCCGGCAGACCCAGGCACTCTACGGTCTCGACAACCCGACCACCCGTCCCTTCGGCCAAAACCTGTTGGCCACGCGCAGGCTGGTCGAGGAGGGTGTGCGGTTCGTGCAGGTCTTTCATGGAGGCGGAGCGGCCGGTGCCTGGGACGCTCACGCCAACCTGATCGGCAACCACGACCGCATGTGCGGCCAGGCCGACAAGCCGATCGCCGGCCTGCTGCGAGACCTGAAGCAGCGAGGTCTGCTCGAGGAAACTGTCGTGGTCTGGACCAGCGAGTTCGGCCGCACGCCCGGTGTCCAGGGCAAGAACGGCCGCGATCACCACAATTACGGGTTCTCGATCTGGATGGCCGGAGGCGGCATCAAGGGAGGCGTGGTCCACGGAGCGACCGACGAACTGGGCTTCCACGCGGTCGAGAACCGGCACTATGTCACCGATGTCCACGCCACGCTGTTTCAGCTGCTGGGCCTGGATGCCAGGCGGCTCGAAGTCCCCGGTCGCAAACGGCTGGAAATCGACTACGGAGAACCGATCCACGAAATCATCGCGTGATCAACAGCAGCCTTCATTCGAGCACCACCAGAGATCCGGAAGATGTCACAGGACTTCGAAAACCAGCCTGAAGATCCGGCGTTTGCTGAGCCGTTGGCATACCAGCAGCCGGCACCGGTCGAGCAGGGTGATTCGACCGGTGGCATCATCCCCTACAAGAACGGCCCCGCCCTGGCTGCCTACTACCTGGGCGTCTTCTCGATCATCCCCTGCTTCGGCCTGCTGCTGGCGATCCCCGCACTGATCCTGGGGATCATCGGCCTGAAGAAGCGGAAGGCGAACCCCGCCATCAAGGGGACCGCTCATGCCTGGATCGGCATCATATTGGGCGGAATCTTCACGGTGGTCTGGCTCGGCGGGATCGTGCTCTTTTTCGCCAACATCGCCGCACGGGGTTGACCTTCACGAGGTTCGCGGCGAATCAGATGGGACCCGGGCTGAGTCGTGCCGTCATGCAGCGAGAATTCACGATCGCCTGTGGCCTGTTGTTGATCGCATCAGCGTGGCCAGTGCGGACAGCTGCCGGCGACCAGCCGGGTCCATTGCCCGGTACCCGCCGACTGACCACCGCGCGGCCGCTCGTGGAGGTGATGGTCGAGGGCATCAATCGGTACAGCCTTCGTGAACTGGCGGCATCTCCCGGGCGTCGCCGCCGCAACTGGTCTCGCCTGTTTCCCACTCCCAAGGATTCGGCCGAGTCGTCGGGCACGAAGCGAGCCGCGATGCGGCAACGTCTTGGGCGGCAGATCGGCCTGGTCGACAGGCGGCTGTCATCCGTCGCGGGGCACTCGATTCACTTCGAGTTTCCCGGCCGGCCGGCTCAACCGCTGCACCTGGCCCGCGGCAAGGACTCGGTGGTCCTGGCCGTGCGGTGGAAGGTCCTCGAGGGAGTCACTGCCGAGGGCTTGATGATCGTGCCCGGGGAGCCACGGGCCTGCGTCGTGGCGATCCCCGACGCCGCCTGGACCCCCGAACAGTTCTGCGGAATCGAGCCCGGGGTCCCGGCATCGGCTCAGTTGCCTCGCCGGCTGGCCGCCGCCGGTTGCCTGGTGGTTGTGCCGTTGTTGATCAACCGCGACGACGAGTTCTCGGGTCACCCGGACGTGACCTACACCAACCTGACGCACCGCGAGTTCATCTATCGCCAGGCTTTTGAAATGGGCCGCCACGTGATCGGGTACGAGGTGCAGAAGGTCCTGGCGGCGATCGACCTGCTGGGCCAATTCGACACGGGCCGAGCGAACAGGCTGCCGGTGGGCCTTGCCGGTGTCGGCGAAGGCGGGCTGCTGGCGTTGTACACTTCGGCGCTGGATCCGCGAGTCGACTCGACCCTGGTCTGCGGCTACTTCGACCAGCGTGAACAACTCTGGCGCGAACCGATCTGCCGCAACGTGTTTGGGATCCTGCGAGAGTTCGGTGACGCCGAGCTGGCCGGCCTGATCGCCGGGCGGCGGCTGGTGATCCAGCCCTGCCGGGTCCCTCGTGTCGACGGCCCGCCGCCGGTCCGTGCAGGGCGTCGCAACTCGGCCGCGCCCGGACGTATCACCCCGCAGCGTGGCGAATCGGTACGGGCCGAGTTCAAGCGGGCTCGGAAGCTGTTTGCACTGCAGGGGGCCAAGAAGCAGATCCGGCTGGCGTGGCACGATCGCTTCGCCGAGCAGGATGCCGGGTCGGAGGTGGCGATCGAAGAATTCGCCGAGGGACTGGGGATCAAGACATCTTGGGACAAGCCACCCCCCGCCTGGAAACTCGGCCCCAGGCCCAACCGGCCCACCGCCGACCAGCAGCGTGCCCGGCAGAAACGGCAGTTCGACGAGTTGCAGGATCACGTGCAGGACCTGATGCGTAAGAGCCCGCAGGTGCGAGACGCGAGGTGGTTGAAGGGTCCGCAGAAACTGAGCGACTGGAAGGCAACAGGCAGGCGTCACCGCGAGCGAGTCTATGATGAGATGATTGGACGGCTGCCCGACCGAAGGTTGCCGGCGAATGCCAGGTCGCGGTTGGTGCTGGATCATCCGCGGTATCGGGGCTTCGAGGTGTCACTCGACGTGTTTCCCGACGTGATCGCCTCGGGGTTATTGCTGCTGCCTCGCGATCAGAAGCCCGGCCAACGGCGTCCGGTGGTGGTCTGTCAGCACGGGCTCGAGGGAACGGCGATGGACACCGTGTCACGAGAGCCTCGGGCGTTCCGACTCTACAAGGCCTTCGCCGAAGAGCTTTGCCTGCGCGGCTTCGTTGTCTACTCGCCTCAAAACCCCTACCACGGCCGCGATCGTTTTCGGGTGATCCAGCGCAAGTCGAACCCCCTGGGCCGCACGCTGTACAGCTACATCATCCCACAGCACGAGCAGACACTGGCATGGCTCTCGAGCCTCCCGCAGGTCGACCCACAGCGGATCGCCTTCTACGGGCTCTCTTACGGAGGCAAGACCGCGATGCGGGTCCCGCCGCTGGTCACCGGCTACTCGCTGGCAATCTGCTCGGGTGACTTCACCGACTTTGTCCGCTCGATTGCCGGCAACGACACCCGCTACAACTACATTTTCACGACCGAGTACGAGATCCCCGAGTGGAACATGGGTCACGTGGCCGGGTACGCCGAACTGGCGATGCTGATGACACCGCGTCCGTTCATGGTCGAGCAGGGCCGGCTCGATGGCGGGGCACCTCCGGAATGGGTGGCGAGCGAATACGCGAGGTTTCGTCGTCATTACGATAAAATGGGGCTCGAGGCGATCACCGAACTCGAGTTCTTCGACGGACCGCATACGATCAACGGGCAGGGAACCTACCGGTTCCTGCACCGGCATCTTGACTGGCCCGGGCCCTAGCTGAGTTCCTTTCTCCCTCAACGAAAAGACGATCCCCATGGACTCGACACCTCCGCTGAACGAGCTGAACTCTGACGAGGAATACGTGATCCTTCGCAAGGGGACCGAGCAGCCGTTCACCGGCGAGTACGACGATCTGAAGGACTCCGGCACGTATGTGTGCCGACAGTGCCACGCGCCGCTTTATCTCTCGGACGACAAGTTCGACAGCCGCTGCGGGTGGCCGAGTTTTGACGACGAGGTGCCCGGGGCGGTGGTTCGCGAGACCGACGCCGACGGTCGTCGTACCGAGATCCTCTGCCGACGCTGCGGAGGTCATCTCGGCCACGTCTTTCTCGGCGAGGCTCACACCGCCAAGGACACCCGCCACTGCGTCAACTCGATCTCGATGAGCTTTGTCGCCACCGGTGAGCCGATGCCGACGTTGCTGGGGCCCGACGCGTAGCTGCTGCCACAGGTGAGGTCTCGAGCCGTCCAGGAAGACTGACGGGGGCTCGCCGGGGTGGGGGAGTGCTTCAGGCCGCCTGGCTCGTCGGCAATTCGTCTCGATCGACGACCATGAAGTGCAGGTTGTGCAGCGGGCTGCGAGTCAGCAGCGTGTCATCCGACCAGCCGGAGTCCCGGCAGAGCTGCCTGATGGTGGTCGGAGAATAGTAGCGACCGTTCAGCGGACGTCGGCGGATGTGCTTCTTGAGAAACTTCACCGTCCACCGTGAGTAGTAGGTGAAGAGGGCTGTGCGGGCGACCCGTCTCAACTCACCCAGCGCGGTGATGATCTGAGGAGGTGTCAGGTGTTGCAGCAGTCGGATGCACAGGGCGGCATCGACCGAATCATCGTCCAGTGGCAAACGGCCAATGTCGGCCTGCACCGCGCAGGTGCTGACGACGTCGGATCGATTCGCGATGTACTGGACGTGGTCAAAGAGGAGATCGATGGAAACCGCTCGATGCCCGTGACGGTCGATCAGGTCGGTGAAGCGTCCCATGCCCGAGGGCACATCCAGCACGATGCTGCCGGGGTTCAACGTCGACAGGTAATTGTCCACGAGTTGGCGTTCGCGTTGCTGGAGTCTTCGCCCACGAGCGTTCCTGGCGAAGCGCTTGCTGTCGTAGCTGGGCCGATCATCCAGCCGCGGCGACGGGTTCCAGTCGCTGTGAATCGTCTCGGCCGTCATGGTCTCTCGTGCAACAGCGGGCCGGTGGGAACAGGGCGGCGGATCGTAGAATCCGATCCGCCACCCGTCAAGATGCGTGGCCGTCGAGGCCCTCGGATCCCGCTGACCTCTCGTCCACCGACAGGCTGACCATCACCAGCGGATCCAGCCACTGCGACCTAAGACACCCGGACAACTGCTGGGGGCCGCACTCTTGCACCATGCACCCAACGAGGTCATACACTCGGAATCGACCGGTTCGCCGGGTCCACTCGCCGACCAGGTCACTCAGCGAAGAGCCATCGAGTGGCACTCGGGGGATCACCACGGCCAGCGTCTCGGACTCACCCACAACCCCCCGGTCAGAAACCGTCCAATCCCATTGTCGAGTTCGATGCATCCGAGCAGCCTCGCGTTGCGTCGAGAGGATCGAGTTCAGGCAGCGGAGGGCATTGAAGAGCGGCCTGGGGTTGCAGAGTGAATCGAGCAGCCCGTCTCGGACGTCCATCGTCCGATCCATGTCCATTAGCGGTCCGATGAACAGCCGCGACCCGGGCACCGAATCGGTGGCCAGCAGCGACATCACGGCCCATTCAGCCCAGTTGCGGTCACCTGTGCCCTGCAACTGCAACTGCCAATCGACTCCGCGGATGGACTCGAGTGCTCCGACTCGGACCATCTCATCCAGCTCGTCGACCCGAATCGGGCCCGGGCCAAGTCGGCAGGCGACTCGATCGAGAACCACTCCGGCCCGGTTGAGCTGCGCATCGAGTTGTGCCAGGGCGTTGATCGAGAATCCGGTGCTGGTACGAGGATGTTGTCTGCCGGAGATGATTGCGCCGGGAACGACGGCCGAGAGTGCCTGTGTGAGGCCGGCGGCCTGCAACCCTCGGAGCGTCTCGAGCTGAGATTCGGTGGGCTGATCGGTACCTGCCAGCTGCCATTCCCACGTGTCCACGCGACCCGTGTGTCGTTCGATCAACCCCGGCAGGTCCTGCGTCTCGTCCCACAGCACACTGGCAACGATCTTCACCTCCTCGCTCCGCAGGACCTCGATCCGGTTGACCAGGAACGGGTCGTCGAGATCGCTGGCCGGCACCTTCACGGCCGCTGCCCCCAGTTCCAGGCACGCCAGCAGCGGGTAGTCGTTTCGGACCTGCTGTCGAATGGCCGAGGGCCACGCCAAGGGGATCTCGGTTCGGGTGGCCAGTGGGTGTGCCAGCGTGAGTGCCAGTGGCGAGTCGGGCGGTGTGGACGGCAGGCGGGTCACGACGTTGCGCCACCCCGACTTCAGTGGACCCCCGAAACCGGTCACCTCATCCAGCCTCAACCAGTGCAGGTCGATCCGACTCTCACGCACCCGCGCCAACAGCAACCCCAGCTTGGCCGCATCGTCGCGTCCCTGGTCCGGTGGCGGGGCCGAAGTGAACATGTGGCAGAAGCCGGGTCGGGTGAAGGAGGTCGAGTTGAGGATGTGGTAGCGGGTCGAACCGACCCGGTCGAAAAAACTGCAGTGCACATGAGCGGCCAACAGCAGCTCGACCTCGTGCCGCTTGAGCAACTCGATCAACCATCCGCGATCCGGATCGGCGATGTTGTCGTAGTGGCCCAGGCTCGGCTCGCTGGGTCGATCGAGATACACCGGCAGGTGCAGCATCACCACCAGGCGGCGGTCCGAGTGTGCGGCCAGGTCTTGCTCGGCCCAGGCTCGCTGCGCCAACGCCTCGGGCACCGAACCGTTCATGATCTGCGAGTTGAGCACCACGAGATGCAACGGGCCCAGGTCGAGACCGTACCACGAGGGTCCCAGTGCCCGGTGGAAGTCGGCAAGTGACTCGGAGGTGACCGGTCGCGTCGGCATGGTCGGGTCGGGCTTGTCGCCGATGTCGTGATTGCCGGCGACGAAGTGAGGGTCCAGGCCGTGGCCCCTGAACTGTTCGATCGCTGAGGTTCTCGCCGCCGAAAAACCCTCGGTGCCGGGAAATTCCTGGACCAGGTCGCCCATGTGGAACACGTCGGGGCACCCCAGCGACGCGGCCACCTGCCAGGCCCGCTCCGCTCGCTCGGACTGCAGACGACGCGATGAGAACTCGACCGCAGCCTCTCCGGGTTCGAGCATGTAGTGGGTGTCGGCCAGGACCACGAACTCGAAGTCCGCCTCGGGCAACAGCGATCGATCCCAGCCAGGGACCGGATGGGCATCGGGGCGGGCGTTGGGATGGTCAGAGGTCACTCGGGTCCTTCAGCTCCGGGCCAACCGACACGCCAGGTGGCCGGTAAGTTGTTTGATTGGGAAACAGCGTGATACGATCGCATCGCGCCACTCAACTCTCAACTCTCAACTCTCTGCTCCCACTCACACTCTCCACCCTCACTCTCCACCCTCGAGGCTCCCGATGCCACTACTCTCAAAGACGCACACACTTCTCACCGTGCTGCTGTTCACCGCGTCGTGGTCTCAGGCGATCGCCGAGTTGAATCTCAAGAAGACCAGGACCAACAAGCGGGACGGTGCGAAGATGGTCCTGGTCCCGACCGGTCGCTTCCTGATGGGATCCACGTCGGCGGAGGTCGATCCGCAGTTCACCGAGACCAGATTGCCGGTGGCCTGGAAGACTCACACCGAGGACGAGTCTCCTCGACACGCCAGGTCGATCGACGCGTTTTACATGTACCGTTACGAGGTGACCAATTCGCAGTACCACAAGTTCACCTCCGCCACCGGCCACCGCACGCCTCCTCATTGGAAGGGTCCCGCTTTCCCGAAGGGGAAGCGGAATCACCCGGTGGTCGAGGTCAACTGGAACGACGCGGTGGCCTACTGCAAGTGGGCCGGCACCAGCCTGCCCAGCGAAGCTCAATGGGAGTACGCCGCGCGGGGCGCGGGCAAGAAGACGGCAGAGGGGAAACTCGCGCCCAGCCCCGCCTTCCCGTGGGGCAACAACTGGGACCGCACGCTGTGCAACAACTCGTCGTACCACGCCGGAACGGACCTGGTCAGTGCCGAGGGGTGGACCGAGTGGTACAAGGGCGATCAGAAGGAGAACTATCCGCTGACGACTCGTGTCGGGTCGTTCAAGAAGTCGCGAAGTCCCTTCGGCATCGACGACATGGCCGGCAACGCCTGGGAGTGGTGCCTGGATTACCAGCTGCCCTACCAGAGTGACACTCTGCCGACGAAGTCGACTCTGCGGTCTCGGCGAGGCGGATCGTGGGCCAATGTTGCCCTGCATCTGCGCAGCGCCGATCGCCAGGGCGCCGCGGCCGACAACCTGAACCTCTACACCGGCTTCCGCTGCGTGATGCCCGCGGCCAAGCCACGGAACACGGGTCCGGTCGAAGTCCAGCAGGCCGGCGACCGGTTCGTCAACTTCGTATTGGAGGAGATCGAGGCGGCGGGGACGCGGATGGAGGGGATCACTCGAGCGGCCAACCGGGCCGCCGACCGCATCGTGCACCTCGACGGTAACCTGCTCTCGGCCGGCGACCAGAGTTTTTCTCTAGAACCGGTCTGGCGAGCCGGAGGGATCGCCTTCTCGAGGCAGTACACTCCCGAGGGCTCTGCCGCCGGATTCAAGAAGCTCGACTCGCCCGAGGGCAAGGTGCCCTACTACCGCACCAAGGGCTTCGTCGAGCACTTCACCGTCAAGAAGGCCACGGCCAAGGATGTGGTTCTGCTAGGCTTCGAA
>CAUZJR010000192.1:0-9929 GCA_963580005.1 Planctomycetota bacterium | reverse complement strand
CCACCCGAGGCTCTTCCGCGAACCGAGCAGATGGCCGCGGCTGGCTGCGCGTACTGGAAACGCGCTGCCGACGGTGAGGCCTTCTACACCGAGGCGACCGACCACTACGGCTGCCCGATCGGAGCACACACCCACGGCATCGACCTGCCCGAAGAGCAGGGAGCCGAGCTCGAGGGAGTGATCGGCACGATGGTCGATCTGGAATACCTCGAGATGCAGGAGGTGGCCGGGATCCCGCGACGCGAAGAGTCCTTCGGCGTCGTCAGTTACGCTCCCCTGGCCAAAGCGACAACCGATCCCGACGTGGTGCTCGTCCGCGGCAGCGCACGCCAGATGATGGTGCTCGCCGAAGCGGCTCACGCCGCCGGAGTCGCCTGTCAGACCTCGATGGTCGGACGGCCGACCTGTGCGGCGATCCCCGAGGTGATGCAATCGGGACTGAGTGCCACAAACCTCGGCTGCGTCGGCAACCGCGTCTACACAGAACTGGCCGACGACGAACTGTATTTCGCGTTCGCCGGACTGCAGCTCGAAAAGATCGTCGAACGACTCTCGGCCATCGTCAACGCGAACAAACAGTTGGAAACATACCACCGTCAACGGGTATCGTGAACTCCTGTGGCAGCAACCCCGGAACTACTCTTCTCACCGGAACCAGACGCATGCACCCCACGATCATGACACTCACGCTGGGACTCTCATTGCTCGCCATCAGCTCGGCCAACGCCCAGGTGATCAGCGGCAACATGACGGTGACCGGCGTCGAGATGCACTGATGAGGCGGGATGGCGCGTGACGCCACCGCACGTCTGTATGACGTGGACGAAAACAAGGTCGCCTTCCTGCGACCAAAAAAACTGGGAAAATATACACACGGAACGATCAGGTTCCAGGCCCGCAAGGGCAAGCTGATCGATCTCGACAAGCTGCACGAGAGTGTCTGGGCGACTCGACTCTCGAAGGGAACACGCAGCGGACTGGTGGCGCTGGAAGTCACCGCGGTCGGGTCGCTTTCGGTCTCCAACAAGCAGACCCGGCTCGATATCACCGGCTCGAATGCTCACTTCATCCTGGGCAAGGGAAAGAGCAAGCAGCAACGACTGGCCTTTGAACAGATGACCAAAGCCCTGCTGCAGGGCAATTTCCGGCGGACACAGACAGTCCGGGTGACCGGAACGGTCGAAGGTTGGGGAGGAGCCTGGCCCAGCGTGCTCAAGAAACTGCCCCGGAAACCACGACGGATCATCGTCACCGGATTCCAGGCCACACCGTGACCTCGCAACTGCCTGAATCTGACCCGCCGGTCGATCGACTCGCCGAAATCGCCCGGCAACACCCCACGCCCGCCTACGTCTACGACCTCCAGAAAGTCCGAAACCAGGCGGATCGACTCAAGAGCCTCCTGCCAGGCGTGACGGGCGTGCCAGAATCACTCGAGGTCTACTATTCGCTGAAGGCCAACGCATCATTGGGCCTCTGCGACGTGCTGGCCGACTGCGGCCTGGGCGCCGACGTCGCCTCGGCAGGCGAATTGGCCACGGCGGTCGAGGCGGGATTCCCCGCGTCACGCATCTTCGCCGCCGGACCGTACAAGTCGCCCGAGATGCTCGAGCAGCTCAAATCGCTGCCCGATGCGATCGTCTCGATCGATTCGGCCAGCGAACTGGCCAGCCTGTCCCGTGCCAAGCTGCCCAACAGGGCGGTGCTGAGGTTGCGGCCGGATTTCGGATCCGCCGCCGTCGTCGCAGCCGGTCCCGATTCGCGGTTCGGTGTGACCATCGACGACCTGCCCGCGTGCCGGGAACTGCTCGACCGCGGTGGCCTGGAACTGATCGGGTTGCACATCTTCGCCGGCTCGCAGGTGCTCAACACCGACGCGGTGATCGCGCACCTGCAAGGAGCCGTCGATCTCTCGCTCAGGGCCGCAGACGTACTGAGGATTTCGCCCCGGTTGATCAACATCGGAGGCGGTTTCGGGGTTCCCTATTGCGATGCCGAGACCGAAGTGGACCTCGAGCGGATTGGCGAGGCACTCGGTAGCCTGCTCGAACAGGTGGCTCCGGGACGACTGGCCCTCGAATTGGGTCGCTTCCTGGTCGCCCAGGCCGGCTGGTACCTCGTCTCAGTCGTCGGCCACCAGTCGCACCAGGGCCGGCCGGCGGTCGTGGTCGACGGAGGGACTCACCAGCGAGCCGACCTCTGCGGACTGCGGCTCTCCACCCGCGCCCGGCCACCACTGGTCCTCGAAGCCGACCCCGCAGATACCCGGCCCACCGATGTCCTGGGCTGCCTCAGCCTCCCGGCCGATGTGCTCGCCGCAGAGTGCCCTCTGCCACCCCTGGAAACCGGAACTGTTCTGGCTTTTGCCGACGCCGGGGCCTACGGCCTGTGGTCCTCACCAGCACTCTTTCATGGAAGCCCGCTACCGGCCGAGGTCGCGTTCGATTCGACCACGATTCCACCAACGATCTCGTTGATGCGCACTCCACGGCCGGCACGCAGCATCCTCGATGACCAGGCTCACGTGCTCGCGAGCCAGGTGCATGTCGAAACCAATTGAAGCACGCGGGCTGCAACAACGAACCAGCAGGACAAATGCGATGAAACACGTCGACCGTCCTCAACAAGCAGCATGTCGGATGGCTTCCTTCAGCGTGCTTGCCGCAACCTTGCTGCTGGTGCACACCGGCCGGACAACCGTCGCCCAGGACGGCTCAGCCAAGTCGGCCAAGCCCCGGGTCATCACAAATTCGATCGGCATGAAGCTGGTGCAGATCCCCTCGGGTGAGTTCGTGATGGGGTCGCCCAGGACCGAGGCTGAACGGGGGGTTCGAGAACGGCAGCACAAGGTCGTGATCAGCCGGCCGTTTCTGATGGGTGCCCACGAGGTGACTCAGCGGCAGTACAACAGGCTGATGAAACCCGATCGGCCTCGTGCCGTGTTCACCGCAAAGCGTGGCGGCGGACCCGATCACCCGATGGAAACCCTGCTGTGGCAGGAAGCGGTGGACTTCTGCAAGAAACTCTCGGCTCAACCCGCCGAACGGAAGGCCGGGCGGACCTATCGGCTGCCAACCGAAGCCCAGTGGGAGTACGCCTGCCGGGCCGGCACAACCACCACCTTCCACTTCGGCAACTCGCTGTCGGCCAGCCAGGCGAACTTCAATGGACGCTATCCCTATCCCGGCCGAGCCGGCGACAAGAAGAGCCCGCCCGGAAAGTACCTCCGCAGGACCGCCAGGGTCGGTTCCTACAAGCCCAACGCCTTCGGACTGTACGACATGCACGGCAACGTCGCCGAGTGGTGTGCCGACTGGTTCGACAAGGACTACTACCGCGACAGCCCGCCCAGGGACCCGCTGGGACCGCCCGTCGGGGTCCTGCCAACTGGATTTGGCCGGTTCTACCTGGTCGTGCGCGGCGGCTGCTGGGTCGACGACGCCCGAGCCTGCCGGTCGGCCTATCGGCACCGTGGCATGCCGCGGAACCGCTACGAGCTGATCGGGTTCCGCGTCGCCTGTGATGTGGCCGCAGACTCCACGGCCAGGGTGTCGCGATGACCTCGGCCTGCTCACAAGCCTGCCTGGGTGTCCTCGGAGTGCTGCTGTTGTGCGGCTGCCCGCAGAATACGTCGACATCAGGCGGTCCGGCCGGCTCGACGGTCGTCACCGGCAAGGCACTGGCGACGATCCACGTTCCGGGGATGACCGAGCGGCTCGAGCTGTTCTGACTCGAGTGACCCAACCGGGTCGCTGAAGCCCTGGCAGGGTTTCCTGGTGTGAGTTTCATCGAGCCGGATCTCGAGCGGGACGAGATCACGGTGACCTACGACCCGGCACAAGTCACCACGACACGACTCCTGAAAATCGTCGTCGAGCAGGGTTTCGAAAGTGCGATTCGGCCCACCAGGCCCGACAACCCGTGAACCAGCACCAGCGGCCCGGTACCCAATTACCGCGATGCGGTTCCATCCCAAAGCCCAGTGTTGCCCGCCGTCAGGCGGGCTACGCTGGGTTCAACACGCCCCCACGCGTTTGTGAACCCCAACGGGGTTCCACATCACGACACCTCGACGTGTGAAACCCCTTCGAGGTGTTCCTGGCCCGGAATCGCCAAGGTCCTCAAGCTGACCGGACCCGGCCACGCGCTCGGGATGACATGTGTGTCACGGCCACCGGCACACCTCGAGTTTTTCAATGGGCAGCTACCTCTTCGAGGCCTGCTCCCTGAGCAACCGGTCAACGACCGCCTCGGCCGCCTTGATGTTCAACTCCGCACCTCCCTCGTCGACATGGCGGACGATCCCCTTGCCGTCGATCACGTAGAGCGTGGGCCAGCTGCTGACCTGCCAGCGAGTGGAAATCGGACCCTCGGGGCTGCCCCCGTCAAACCAGCTCCGCCAGACGATCTTCTCCCTGGCGATCACCGTCCTGAGCACCTTGCGATCCTCGTCGCTGTTGACCCCCAGCAGGGCGAAGGGTTTTCCGGCCAGTCGTTTCACGAGCGACCGCTCGTGCGGGTACAGGTCCCGGCAGGGGCCTCACCAATGACCCCAGAAATCGACCATCACCACCTTGCCGCGGTAGTCGGACAGCTTGAAGGCCTTGCCGGAAATGTCCCGGCCACTGATCTCCGGGGCCGGTCGACCGACCGAGAGGTGCTGGATGCGAAACAGCGACCGCACCGCCTGGTCGCCGGTCGGCTTCCCTCGGCTGATGTCGGCAAAGTCCTTGACGACCCGCGTGTACAGTCGCTCGGTCTCGCGAACGGTTGCTGATGGCTTCAATTTGACCAGCAGCCGCGTGAAGTCCTTGCCGTAGAACTGCTCGAACCGCAGCTTCAATTCAGGCCGCTCGGCGAGCTTCGAACTCAGTGTCATCTTCCGCTCGAGGAAGCGGGCCAATGAGAAGCAGGCCTGGGTCCGCACGGTGCGGTGTGGGCTCTTGGCCAACGCACCACGGAGCAGCTGCTCGGCTGCCGTCGACGGCTTCCGCTCCAGGGCCTCGCAGACCGCCGCCAGCTTCTTGCTGCTGAGGTGCTGCTGCTTCAACAGCACCAGTGCTCGGCCCAGCTCCGGGCCGCGGAGTACCTGAACCGCGATCCAGCTCAGCGAATCAATCGCCACCACGTCCCTGGGATGCTTGAGTGCCAGTTGCAGGAACCGCTCGGCAAACTCGCGAGCATCCTCCTCCTCTTCGTACCCCTTGAGCAGAGCCTTGTATTGCCTGGCGACCTCGGGCGATTGAGCCGGGCTCTTGCGGGCCTGTTGAGTCAGTTCGCCGGCCGAGGAAGCCGTCACGCAAAACACCACGACCAGGGCTGCCGTCACGATCTGTCGCATGATGATCGTCTCACCGGGATGTTGATGCGGAGGTTCGAGAGTTCCTGAGGAGCTCACTTGAGGGTCCGTAGGAACGGATCCGAGAACTTCGCGTCGGCCACGAAGCTCGTGTCAGTCAGTGTCTTGAGAAACGCGACCAGTGCCTGCTGTTGCGTCCTGGTGAACTGAAAACCCGATTCTCTCTTGTCGCTGGAATTGTCCTCGAATGCCAGCCCCAGGTTGGGATGCGGGCGGACCTTGCCGCTGTAGTGTGCGATGACCTGTTCCAGAGTCTTGAAGCGGCCGTCGTGCATGTAGGGTGCTGTCAGGGCAACGTTTCGCAGCGACGGTGCCTTGAACTTGCCGTCGTTACTCTTGGTAAACGCGTCGTTTGAGGGTCGGCCGAGTTCACCCAGGCCCCGGTCCTTTTTGGACCTGGTCTTCTTGCTGTTGCTGCTCCCTGGCAGGTCCAGCCCGATGTTCTGAGCCTTGGGCATATTGAACGTCGGCGGAACGTGGCACATGGCGCATGCGAATTCGGCAATCCCCCCCACCCCCTCCATGAACAGCGTCTCGCCCTGTCGTTCGAGCCGGGTCAGTACGATGTCGTCATCCTTGCTTGCGGCCGCGAGGTCATAGCGGGACTCGAGCGACACCATGGACCTGAGGAATTGGGCCAGTGCCCGGGCGACCCGGCTGCTGGTGATGGATTTCGAGCCGAACGCGGCCTCGAACAGGTCGGGGTAGTAGGGCAGCTTCTCGAGCCGAGGGATCAGCGCCTGGAGTTTCATCCCCATCTCGATTGGGTCCTGGATCGGCATCAGCACCTGGTCCTCGAGCGTCGCGGCCCGTTCGTCCCAGAAGAAACCGGGCCGGAGCCCGTTGAGATTGGTGAAGCGGAGGTTGATGAGGCTCATCGAGTTGCGTCGAGTGAGCTTGCCCTGGAACCCACGGCTGAACTGACGCGGATCGGTGAACGCCGCACGCTGCAGGTGGCATGAGGCACAGGCGATGGTGAGATTCCTGGAGAGTTGCCGGTCGTAGAACAGCACGCGGCCCAGAGTGGCACCGTGATTGGTCAGCGGGTTGATCTCCGGCGTATTGTCCGCACCGGCCAGGTGCGACGCATCAACGTGCTCGGGCCGTCTTATTCGCGAGTAGTCCAGTGTCGGGGCGGGCAGCATGGGGACATCGATCCCACCGAATGCTCGCCGCAGCGCGGCCTTCTCCGCGACGTTCAGCTTGCCGTCGGTGTTGGTGTCGAACCGTCTCAGCAACCCGGGTCGTACAAACGCGCCGGCGTCACGGGCACCCTGAGCCCGGCACGGCGCCGGGGCAGCCAGGCTGCTGGTCAGCAGCACGAGTACTAGGCCGACGGCAGCTCGAGCCGATTTGCGAAGGCATGAATGTGGCAAGATGGTCATGGTCCTGTCACCCATTCTCGCCTCACCGGGTTCTCAATTCCACTGCCACCTCTATCGGCCAGTCGTGCCAGACCACCTCCCGGCTGCAGTCACGAGTCGATAGAATGCACCGGCTTCCCCGCACTTCGGGGGCCGTAGCTCAATCGGTTAGAGCAGCGGACTCATAATCCGTTGGTTCCAGGTTCGAGTCCTGGCGGCCCCACTCTCCAACCCCTGTCGCATCCGTCCCTTGCGTCGATCCCGGATCCGGCGGCGGGGCGGCCGATGGGCAAGTGTTACCCGAAGTGTTACCTACAGCGTCCCACAAAACGTCTGCAGCGGCTTCGGCGTTACGACCTACGTAAAATTCGATCGTCGTCGAAATCGACCCATGCCGCATCAACTGCTGTAGGACCGGTGGCATCACCAGGTTGGCCCACCGCAGTCCAAATGCACGACGAATGTCATGCGCTGAAGCGTATTTCACCTTCGATACACCCTGTTTTTCACGTTCCGACACTTTGATCCCCGCCAACCTTCCGATCTGGGTGATCTTCTTCGAGATCGTGTCCACTCTCGGACGATTCCCGGACAAACGGCGACTACGTGGGTTGAACACAAAATCGCTACGTTCAGCTTCAGGTATGTTCCGGAGGAACTCAGCGAACTCTGGTGCCATCGGCAGGATGCAACCTTTCCGTGATTTGTGTGCTGCTGCCTGGATGCGGAACATCGGTCGCCGACCGCTGAAGTCCACACACAGCAATCTGTCATCCGTCCAGGACAGGTTCAACGCCTCGCCCAGACGCAATCCGGACCACCAAAGTCCTCGTAGCAGACACTCCCAGGACTCAACGCCATCGTTTCCGACAACTGCTGGGACCTTCGCCAGCATGCGTTCAAACTCCTCGGTTGTGATCGGTCGTCCCTTCATCTGGTGCCCGCCGTGGATGTCGATATCAGGCACCTCGGTCAGGAGCTTCTTTCGGGCTGCCCATCGCAATGCCGCCTTGAGATGCCTCAGGTGCGACGCGATGGTCGATTCGGCAAGACCCTCATCGCGTAGCTGTTTCTGAAACCGGCTGATCTGATCGGACGTGATCGCTGCCAGCCGCTCGGCCTGCAGGATCCGTTCCACGGCGTTGAACGTGCCGCTGACCTTCACCGCTGTCGCCGGCGCTTTCGCTGCCAGCGCTTCTTGTTCGTAGCGATCTCGGAACTCGGCCCAACTGATCTTCGACAGTTCTTTGTACCGACCCTCACGGAGGTCATGCTCCCACTTGGCGGCAACCCGCTCGGCTTCCCGCCGCCGCACGCGTGTGGAGCGGGTTCTCTGCCTGCCGGTCAATGGATCGACGTACCGCATCTGAAAGTACTTGCGGCCGTAATCGACAACGTGGACTTTGATGTCGTTCATTCCGGACCTCGCCGCGTGAGATCCAGTTCCAGGTACTGGCACAGCTGGTCGAACGCTGACAGCGACAGGCCGCCCCGATGATTCATGAATCTCGACAGCTGTGATTCAGAGGACCCGGCCTCCCGGCTGATCCGGCAACAGGTCTTTCCAGACGACCGAATCGCCGCTCGCAACGTGTCGCTGACCATCGTCTCTGTCGATGTCATGACTTCGACCCTAACTGGGAATTGCGTTTCGCGCAAGTTCGTTCCCGACTGGTTTTCGGTGTCCACGTTATGCCTTGATTCGTATCCCTTGAGCACCCCGCTGGTCGGGGCCGGTCACTTCGATCAACGCCCCTGCCGACAGCCGGCTGGCAATCCGCTCATCGTAGACCTGCCGAATCCCGTCAAGATTCAGGTTGCTCGTGATGATCGTCGGCTTTCCCTTTCGGCAGTCGATCAAGTTCAAGACGATTTCATAGACCGAATCGCTGGAACCACGAAGTCCAAGATCGTCGATGCAGACGAGTCGCTGAGGGTCCTTTGCAGTCCTCAGAAATGAGTGTTCGGTAGCGTCATACGACCGACCTTCGTGCTCCTCCACTATCGAACGATCTCTACGGCACCGCTGGATTTTGTGGCAGTACTCGCCGGTAATATGCCACTTCGCTGGCCCGTTCCAGAAAGCGTAGTACCATGCCATCGCACACGATTTCCCCGTTCCCGCGCCACCGTAGAGCAGGATGGGGAACTGCTTTCCCCTGAATGCCCCCTCAACGGCCTTTCGTGTCTTCGGACAGATCCCCTCACGGGTGACCTCCTCGAAACCATCCGGGAAGTCTCTACGGCAAGTCTCCGACATCAATCACCTCCATGTCGTCATAGGTTTGGCCGGTGTGCAGTCGTGAAGGATTGGCAACCGGGGATCTGCCACCACCTGAGGGACCGAAAAGGCCCTGGTATCCTTGAGCGATCGAAAACTCGACCGCATCGACGAACGCAGCCGGGCCGGTCTTCGTCCAGAGTTTCAGCAAGAGCAAAATCGACTTTGCCGACTTGTACGGTTTTCCGATCGCCCGCTTGTGCTCCAACCAATCGTCCAAGGACGACCTGGCGGCAGCAGTGTTCAAACTGTCAGGAAAATCCTTGTCACTGACTTCCAACAGTTCCCGTCCCCCCTTGGGGGGGTTAGGGGGGGATTTAACACTCTTCTCTTCTCTTCTCTTCTCTTCTCTTCTCTTCTCTGGTAACGCATTCGTAACGCTCGGAGCGTTTCGTTTGCAGCTCGCCTCGTCCCTGTGTTTTTGGACCCGTTTCGCCGTCTGTGCCCGCTTTTTGGCGCTTTCCCCGTTGTGGCGTTCGAACTCCGGTAGCTGGATGCTGTCATCCGAAACGACCATCCACCCGACTTCGCAGAGTGCCTCGGCAAGTCCCTCGCAGTCGAGGTAACGGTTAATCCAATCTGACGTAACGCCGACGGCGTTACCGTCGGTCGTCTGATGGTTGGCCCAAGACCACAGCCGATGGAGTTTGCCGACAATGGTGTCCTCGTCCACGTTGAGCCGTGCCGCAGTTCCGATCACCGCCGGGTCCGTGGAAAGGTCGGTCCTCATTTTGATCCAGTCACCTGCCATCGTCGGCGCCTCCTCGATGTGATGGTGTGATTGCCTGGCCGTTGGATGCACCGTGGATATAGGCCATGACATCGCAGCCGCGGTAGAAAACACGACCGTGTAGATAGATGGGACGCAGGCCGGATGCTCTTGCGGAACGCATCGCTGTGTCGCCCCAGCCGGTGATCGCCCGCA
>CAUZJR010000191.1:0-9934 GCA_963580005.1 Planctomycetota bacterium | reverse complement strand
ACGGCGAAACGGAACGAGACGGGGCACCGCGAGCCGAAGAAGCGGACGCCCCGGGTTGCCGACTACGTGCCGTCGCAGGTGCCGCTCTCGAGTCGGCAGGGCGAGATCGACGGGGCGGAGGGTGAGGTGCGGGTGCACTGGTTCCCCCGGGGCAGGAAGCAGGACCGCAGGAGCTCCGAGTGGGTCGGGGTCACCGCTCAGCACGATTTCACTCACCAGTTCGCCCTCGACGGACTCGAGCCGGGCCAGGGCTACCGGGTCAGCCTCGAGGCTCGCGGGGGGCCCGGGGCGAAGATCTCGGACACCGCACAGGGCAGCTTCCGGACACCCTCGGCCGCCGACACGCCCCAGGATGTCACCTTCACCGTCGTCACCGGCCAGTCCTACTGGGATCTCGACGATCCCTCCGGCTACCACATCTATCCGGCGATGGCCCGGCTGAAGCCTCAGTTCATCGTCCCCACCGGCGACACGGTGTACCTGGACAGCGAGGAGCCACGAGCACGGACCATCGGCCTGGCCCGATTTCACTGGCACCGCATGTACTCGTTGCCCCGACACGTTGCCTTCCACCGCAAGGTGCCCGGCTACTGGGAGGTCGACGATCACGACAGCTGGGTTGATGACGGCTGGCCGACGAAGAAGTCGCCCTGGATGCTGCCTCTGACCTTCGAGCAGGGCTTTGGGATCTACCGCGAGCAGGTGCCGATGGGCAAGTTGACCTACCGCACGGTTCGCTGGGGCCGCGACCTGCAGATCTGGATGGTCGAGGGTCGCTTGTACCGGTCGGCCAACTCGATGCCCGACGGTCCGAAGAAGACGATCTGGGGCGCCGAGCAGATGGCGTGGTTGAAGCGGACGATCCTGGCCAGCGATGCCAGCTTCCGCGTGCTGATCAGCCCGACCCCGATCGTCGGACCCGATCGTCCCAAGGGCAAGAACGACAACCACTCGAATGCGGCGTTTGCGACCGAAGGGAATCACTTCCGCAGCTGGACCCGGCAGCACAAGCTTGAGAACTTCTTTGTCTGCTGCGGGGACCGCCACTGGCAGTACCTCTCGGTCGACCCCGCCAGCGGTCTCCGAGAATTCTCATGCGGACCGGCCAGCGACGAACACGCCGGAGGAACTCCCGGTCGCAATCCTCAGGTCCAGCCCTTCCACCGGGTCCAGGGCGGATTCCTCAGCGTACGCGTCAGACGCCGTGGCGATCGCCCCGAGATTTCTCTGAAGCATCACGGGGTGCACGGGGAGGTCTTCAACGAGTACCGCCAGGGGGTCGAGTAGCCGGCGGCTCGGCGGATGTCTTGCGGGCCGGTCGTCCCGGCCCGTTCCCCGGTCCGCCTGCTCCCGAGCCACCTCCAGCCGAGCCGCGACGGGTCCGAATCCGTCCCAGCAGTCGGAAGTAGCGGCGGTACAGTTGTAGCGGGCTGGCGATCGCGTCGGGGTTGTTCTGCTGGTAGAGCGATTGGCGTAGTCGTCGCTTGGATTCCGATGGCGGGAGTCTCATCAACTCGTCCTGTTTCTCGCGTGAGAGTCCGACAAAGTGTTCCTGGAGATCTCGTTCCGAGGGACGATTGTTCCGGATTTCCCGGAACGACGCGTAGACCAGGCCACGGATGACCATCAGTCCCAGCTTCAGCCTGCGTGGTTCGGTTCCGTCGGTCTGTTCGAGCCAACCACGGACCTCGTCGCTTTGAATCGCTTCGAAGATCGCCAGTCCCAGTTCGGGTCCTGGCCAGCGAGCTCGAGTCCGCCCCGAGGCGGGTGGCAAGGTGGCGGGGGGTCGAGCGGCGGCGGCGGCCAGGGAAGTTGAGAGTTCCAGCACCAGGATTGCTCGTGCGGTTCCCTTCAACTCGGCCTGTTCGCCCAACTGCTTCTTCTGGGCTGGCGAGAGGCGTTGCTCGATGGCCGCAAGGACTCTGGCGAAGTCCTCGCTGGAAAGCGACGGCCCCTGTCCGAGTGCCGCGGCGGCTTGCGGCCCACCCAGCGAACGGACCTTCTGTTGCTCCTGCTGCTCGTCGAGGTATTCCAGCACGAGTGTGATCTTGTCCGAGGCTCCGGTGGTCGTCTTGCGGATCTCGTCCCGCTGCCACGGCCGCAGAGTTCTCAGCCAACCATGAAAGTCAGCGGCGACTCGCGCCAGGCCTGGCGATTGAGAGATTTCGACGTCGAGTTGAATCAACTCGGACTGCCTGGCCGCAGCCAGGGCCGAGAAGTCCTCGCGATTTCTTGTCAGCCGCTTGCGGCGATCCAAGGGCAGGTCTGAGATGTAGGTCCTCCGCTTTGCGGGTTCTGCGGGGATCGTGGTGAGCAGGATCGAGTTCCCGGTGATGGGCTCGTCGAGTTCGTTGTCGCGAGGAAACCGCTCGGTGTCGGCCAATGCCTTGATGAACTCGAGATCACCAATCTCGCGATAGGTTTCGAGCCGTTCCACGACCGAGAGCTGGGCGATCAGCATCCGGGTCGGGTCCGGTTGCCAGCGATCGGCCAGCAGCACCCCGGCGGCTCCCGAGACCGACAGCACCAGGGCCCAGGCAATCGCCAACAGGCCACGGCGAGGCCAGGGCGAGGGGGGTGGCGGCTCCTCGTCCCGGATCACCTGGATGGTCGCCATCGTCTGAGCCGAGAATTCTTCGGTGACCGCCGGACGGGGCAGCACGTCCAGCAGGTCCCAGGTCTGCCTGAGTTGTTCGACGTTGGCTCGAGCATCGGGCTGCTGCACCAGCACCTCGTCGAGTTCCTGCATGTCCTGCTCGTTCAACTCGCCGTCGAGGTAGGCGACCAGGTTGTCCTTCCAGCCGGGTCCGAAGTCCGCTGTCGTCTCACCCGCGGAGTCCTCGGCACCAGCTGCCATCATCTCGGCGAGAGTCTCATCGGGAGCCTGCGACGAGCGATCCTCCGCACCGGCGTCGGCACCGGTCTCGGACAGGGGGTCCGGACCGTCGGGTTGATCTGCGGGCAAAGGGGAATCGGGAGTGTTCATGGTGCCGGGAGGGGGGGGTCAGTGGGAAGAAACGTACTTCTTGAGTTGCAGTTTCAGGTTCTCGCGGGCCCTCGACAGCAGGCTCTTGACCGCCTGCGGCGTCAGGTCCATCGACACGCCGATGTCGGCATAGCTCATGCCTTCGAACTTGTGCAACAGCACCGCCAGCCGCTGGCGATCGTTGAGTGCTTCGATGGCGTCTCGGACCTGGTCGCGCATCTCGCGGGTGACGAACTGCCTTGAGGGCAACAGCGAAGACTGATCGGCCAGCAGTTGTTCGGCCGGTCGAGGTCCCAGTGGTCCGGAATCGTCCGGGGCGATCGTGACTTCCTTGCGGCGTCCCAGGGTGCGGCGGGCGTTGTAGGCCAGGTTGTTGGCGATCCGGAACAGCCAGGTCGAGAACTTCGCCGTGGGGCGGTAGGTTTCACGTGCCCGGTACACTCGCAGAAACACCTCCTGGGCCAGGTCCTCGGCGGCGTCCTGACCGCCGACGAGGTGCGAGAAGATGTGAATCAGCCGTTCGCGATACGATTCGACCAATTCACCAAACGCCACCTCGTCGCCGTCCTGCACGCGGAGCATCCGCTGCACGTCGGGATCGTGGAGGAACTTGAATTGGTTGCTGCTGCTGATCACGATCGTGTTTCCGTGGCCGTCCGTAGAGATTCAACCCCGATCCGGCGGCCGGGTTTCTGTCGAATCGGCCAGTTCCGTCCCGTCTTGGCCTGCCCGGGCTCCCGGGGAACCGGTCAGGGACACCGCACCACTCGACTCCTCTACCCAGTATACGCGGTCGGGACTGCGGCGGTCACGCGGTTGATGCTACGATGATCCGTTCGCCGACGCTGGGAGTCCCTGGGCACGATGAGCCTGAGTCGCTTGCCGCTGAGTTACTGCACAAACGTCCATCCGGGCCGCAGCCTGGCGGAGGTGGTGTCGGGGCTGGATTGCTACACCCGCCCGGTCGCAGAGCAATTTGGTCGTCCGCTGGCGGCGGGCCTGTGGCTGGCGGCTCCGGTGATTGCCCAACTGAAGTCCGATCCGCAGGGACCTAGTTCTCTGGCCGGCGACTTGGCCGACCGCGGCCTGGCCTGCTATACGCTGAATGCCTTCCCGTATGGCGACTTCCACGGTGAACGGGTCAAGGAGCAGGTCTACCTGCCGGATTGGTCCGATCCCAGGCGACTCGACTACACGCTCGATTGCGCCGACGTGCTGTCGGCCTTGCTACCCGAGGGAACCGACGGGAGCATCTCGACGGTCCCGCTGGGCTTCAAGCATCTCGAACAGCAGGACGACTTCAGGCCGCAGGCGATCTCCGCCCTGCTGAGCTGGGCCTCGGCGGCGGCTCGGCGGTTCGACGAGACCGGCTGCCGGATCCGGCTGGCGATCGAGCCGGAGCCGTTGTGCCTGCTGGAGACGACCGACGAGACGCTGGAGTTCTTCGGCGAGTTGTTCGACGAGGCAGAGCGTCGGGGCCTGCGGGATGTCGCCGCTGAATACCTGGGTGTCTGCTACGACGTGTGTCATCAGTCGGTCGAGTTCGAGGATGTGGCCGAGTCGATCCGGGGTCTTGACCGCACTGGCATCCGGCTCAACAAGATCCACATCACCTGTGCGATCACGCTCAAGGACCCCGCCAACAACCTCGAAGGACGCCAGCGGCTGGCGGGGTTTGTCGAGCCCAGGTACCTGCACCAGGTCACCGCCCGCATCAGTGAGGGCGAGGTGCTGCGGCACATTGACCTGGATCGCGAGTTGGCCGAGTCGCCACCGGAGAGGTGGCTTGAGGCCGATTCGTGGCGAGTGCACTTTCACGTGCCGGTCGATGCCGAGTCGCTGGGTCCGCTGGGGACCACCCGCGACGACCTCCGCCGCGCACTGGCCTGCGTCGCCGTTGATCTCGACTACGAGCCCCACCTGGAAGTCGAAACCTACACGTGGGAGGTGTTGCCCGGCACGGAGCGGCCCGACCTGGTCAGCGGCTTGACCGCAGAACTCAACGCGACGGCGCAGTTGCTCGAAGAGGTCTCGGCGGGCGGGTAGACCTCGGGGGTCTCATGTGGGTGTGCTGCGGTGTGCTGCGGAATTGGCTCTGACACGGCCGTTGGGTTAGGATGGCCGTGGCTGAATGCGGTGGCCAGAATGACATCCCAAGCTGACTTCCCTGATTGACATCCCAGACCCCAAGTGCGAATCGAGCCGATGCGGGAGATCCTGACGGAACTGATTGAAGCGGTGGAGAGTGGTCGCCGGGTGGCCTATACCGCCCTGGTCGAAACCCGCGGCTCGACGCCTCAGAAGGCCGGAGCCGCGATGCTGGTCTACGAGGACGGTTCCCAGGCCGGGACACTCGGGGGAGGCTGTGTCGAGGCGGAGGTCAAGCGGCGGGCGTTGCGGCTTCTGGATGACGGCACCACCGAACTGCTCACCTTCAATCTCGACAACAACTACGGCTGGGATGATGGCCTGATCTGCGGCGGCCGCATGACGATGCTGGTCGACCCGATCCGTAGTGCCGGGGAACTGGAATTCTACGAGACCTTTGCCGCGACCCTGGGTACAGGACAGGGCTGCACCGAGGCGGTGGTCCTTGACGCGGAGAAGTCTGGTGGCGGCCGGGCGGCGGATCGGTTCCTGCTGGACGAATCCGGCGGGGTACTCGCCTGTCGCGCCGAAGCGGAACCTCCCCCCGCCCTGGAAGACTCGCTGCAGACTCTCGGCTCACGCCGCCGACCCTACGTCGCCTCCGGCACCTCCTTCCTGCCTCAGCAGAAGAGATGCCGGTTGCTGATTGTCGGAGCCGGTCACGTGGGTCAGGAAGTGGCCCGGTTGGCCGATTCGGTCGACTTCGATGTGTGGGTCGTCGACGACCGGGCCGAGTACTGCAGCCCCGAGCGGTTTCCCGAGGCACGACGGCTGATGGTCGCCCCGATCGACTCGGCACTCTCGGGACTCGACGTCGACCAGAACACCTTCTGCATCATTGTCACGCGAGGCCACAACCACGACGAGGAGGCGTTGTATCACCTGGTCGAGACTCCCGCGGCCTACGTGGGGATGATCGGCAGCCGACGCAAGATCAAGTTGATCTTCGAAGACCTGCTCGGCGAGGGCATTTCGCGGGACGCGCTGGAGCGGGTCCGGGCCCCGCTGGGGTTCGAGATCGGGTCGCAGTCGGTGCCCGAGATTGCCGTGAGTATCGTGGCGGAACTGGTGGCGGTGAGGAACCTGGAGGAGGTGCCCGAGGAGTACCGTCGCGTGAGCCTGGTCTCGGAACTGAGCTCCTCGATCGGCTAGGTCCACTCGCACAACACGGCCGCAGGGCCTCGCACCCGGAGACGATTCATGCTCAACCGTCGACAGTTCACCTCCGCCGTCGCCACCACGGCGCTTGCCGGTCTGAAGGGATTCAGTGGTCTCTATGCGGCCGAACCGAAAAAGAAGCGGGCCAGCAAGTACATCGATGTGCACACTCACATCGGCACCACCTGGAACGGAAACAAGGAGCTGACTCCCAAGGGGCTGCTCGAGTGGATGGACGATCACGATGTCGAGAAGGCGGTGCTGCTGCCGTTGACCTCGCCCGAGTCGTCGAGCTTCCTGCTGCTGACCGAGCCGGCTCTGAAAGCCGCCAGGCAGCACCCCGATCGCTTCATCCCCTTCTGCTCGATCGACCCACGCACCAGCGTGCGTGGTGGTGTGAAGGGGTTCATCAGCATCATCCAGCACTGGGTCGATCTGGGGGCTCGAGGTTTCGGCGAGCACAAGGTGGGGCTGAACTTCGATGACCCGCTGATGATGCAGATCTACGCGGCGTGCCAGGAAGTCGGTATTCCGCTGCTGTTCCACATCGACGCCATCCGCGGCAAGGACACTCCCGGACTGCCTCGACTCGAACACGCCATCAAGGCTCACCCCAAGCTCAACTTCATCGGGCACGGACCAGGCTGGTGGGCGTCGATTTCCGGCGACTGCAAGAGCCTGGGCAGTTACCCGAAGGGGCCGGTGACTCCCGGTGGCGCCATCGATCGGCTGATGGAACGCTATCCGAACATCTACGGAGATCTCTCGGCGGGGTCCGGAGCCAACTCGATTTCCCGCGACAAGGAATTCGGTCGCGGCTTCCTGCTGCGTCGGCAGGACCGGCTGATGTTCGGGACCGATTACCTGCAGCCGGGCCAACCGGTGCCCCAGTTCGAACTCTTCGACAGCCTCAAGTTGCCCGCAGCGGTGCAGGCAAAGGTCTTCCGCAAGAACGCAGAGCGGGTGCTCAAGCTCACCTGAACCCCCCATCGTGACCTCCTCGAACGATTCCCCGTCGTCGGCCCCTTACGGCCTGCTGATCGTCGCCGGCAACCTGACTCACCAGGAAAACTACTCGCGGGCCCTGGCCGCCGATCCGCGGGTCCGCCTGGTGGGCCTGAGTGACGAGTCGGACATCTCGCCGCGACGGCGTGAACTGAACGTCGCACTGGCCGGGGAACTGGGGATCGAGTACCTGGAGCCCTACGAGCGGGCCCTGGAGCGTGACGACGTGGACTTGGTCTGCCTGTGCCCCGAGCCCGAGCGGCGGGCCAGGATGACGGTGGCCGCGGCGCGGGCCGGCAAGCACGTCTATGTCGACAAGCCGCTGTGCTCGACGCTCCAAGGGGCCCAGGAAGTGGTCGCGGCGGTCGAGGCAGCGGGGGTCCGCAGCCAGATGTTCAGCCTGGTCCGCAGCTCGATCGGCCGGCGTTGCCGCGAAGTGGTCGACAGCGGCCGGCTGGGGAGCCTGGTCGGGATGCATGCCGAACTGCTGTTCGCCAAGGGCGTCGCCGGCACCGCGGATCTCGGTCAGCAAAGACGCGAAGCAGCGGGTTCCGAACGGTTCAGCTGGGTCGATTCGAAGCGAGAATTGTTTTGTGTGGGACTCTACCCGCTGGTGCTTTTCGAGTGGTTGAGCGGGCAGCGGGTGGAAGCGGTCGAGGCGGCCACGGCCAACTACTTCTTCACCGAACACCAGGGGAACGGGGCCGAGGACTTTGCGGCACTGTTGCTGGGACTGGAAGGTGGCATCGAGGCGACGATTACGGTGGGCCGCAGCGGTTGGTCGAGTCACCCCAGTCACGGGATTCACCAGGTGCACCTGGTGGGGACCGACGCCACCGAATCAGTCGACGCGTTTCGCCCTCGGCTGGAAGTCTTCAGCGACGCAGCCGCGTGGTGCCAGCCCCAGGTGCCTCACCCCGAGGACCCGATGGGGTTCTGGTCGAGTACGCAGGAGTCGGGTGGGGTAGAGCCCAAGACCGACTGGTGGCCGCTGGCGGCCGAGGCGACTGCCGATGCGGAGTACTTCCTGGATTGCCTGGACGGGGACCGCGAGAGCGACGTGCCGGTCTCGATGGGGGCTCACGCGGTCGAGGCCATCCTGGCGGCGTACGAGTCGGCCGCGAGGTAGGGGCGGCTGCTGGGTCCGGCGGCCTACTTTTTTTCGTCGCGTTCGTCGCGTTCGTCGAGTTCGTCGAGTTCGTCGAGTTCGCTGGCGGAGCCGATTCCCGAATCGGGCGAGGGGGCTCGACGGAAGACGGCGACGATGTCGTCGACCGGGACGACGTACAGCAGGTTGTCAGGCTCAAAGTCGACCGGGATCGCGCTCTTGGGATGGAACAGGATCTTGTCGTACTTGTTGATCGGGAAATCGTCGTCGTTGCCGACCTGGGTGCTGATTTCCACCACCCGCCCGGTGATCGTGGGGATCTCGGCGTCGTCGGGCAACACGATCCCCCCCTTGGTCGTCTGGCGAGCCTCGTCCTTGCGGACCAGCACACGCATGCCCAGGGGTTCAACGAATTCGCTCACTGCAACAGGCTCCCAGTTAGGCTACCAGTTAGGCTACCAGTCAGGCTACCAGTCAGGCTACCGGTTCTTCGACTCTTTCATTCTAGGACCCCGAGGGGGTCTGGAACAGTGTCGCAACCCGGCCGGTGATCCGGTTTCAGGCTTCAGAAACCGTTCCGCCGGGGGCGGTCGAGGCGGAACTGAGCTTGAGGTGAGGTTGCGAGGGTGGCTGTTTGGCGACACCGGAGGCGATTTCCGCGGCCATTCCTCTCTGGATCAACCAGCCCAGTGGTCCGGCGAGCAGGGCTGACAGCAGTACCACGTTGGCGATCAGTGCCGCTCCGATCAACGCGGCCATCAGCCAGCCGAACCTGCTGATCAGCAGCAATTCGGCCGGAGCCAGCATCAGCAGTCCCAGCCCGACAGCCAGGCTGGTCTGCCACATCGCCGGTCCGCATTGCGAGAGTGAACGGGCGACGGCGTCGTGTCGCTGCAGCCCGTCTCGCAAGCCGGCTCGGAACCAGGTGATCAGGTGCAGCGTGCCGTCCACGGCGATGCCCAACGCGACACTGGCGGTGATCATCGTACCGATGTCGACGGCCTGGCCGGCCCAGCTGAGCAGTCCGAAGACGATGCCGACGGGCATCAGGTTGGGCAGCATGGTCAGCACACCGGAAACGGGATTCCGAAGCAGGATCATCATCACGATCGCGATCACGCCAAACGCCAGCGCGAAACTCCAGATCAGGCTGTCGAGTACCGCCTGCTGGGTTCTCAGGAATACCGGCACCATGCCGGTGACCACGTAGTGGCACCCCGCGTGCCTCTTGATCACGCTCTTGACAATGTTGTCCAGGTCCCCGGTTCGCTGGTCGTTGGTCAGGCGTCCGTAGTCGTAGTCGGACATGACCGAGACCTGCGCCGTGATCCTCCACAGTTCGTCGCCGGATCGGTTCAGCTTTTCATCACCGGCGATCTCGAGGTCGGTCGCCTTGTCGGCCACGTGCAGAAACGCCCGCGCCCCGCTCTCGGGCTCGTTCTCATCGTCTCCCTTGATCCGCCGTTCGAGGATGCTGGATTTCTTCTTGGCCAGTCGTTTGCGGAGCCCCGAGGCACTTTCGGGGAGCG
>CAUZJR010000190.1:0-9942 GCA_963580005.1 Planctomycetota bacterium | reverse complement strand
GTACCTCAATGCCACCACCGGCCGTGCCCGCATCCTGCTGTCGACCTCCGATCGCCAACCCGGCGGCGCCCCGATCTTCAAGGGCGACCTCGAGTTTCCCGTTCCCCGCAGCAACAGATGCCAGGCAGTCGATCTCGACGGAGACGGTGACCTCGACCTCGTGTTCGATCGTCGGTGGATCGAGAACACCTCGGCCACCGGCTGGCCCCTGAAACTCGCACCCGCCAGGCCCCTCGACCTGCCCGCAGGCTGTGCCTTTGTCGATCTCGACTCCGACGGACTCCTCGACATCATCCACTCCACCAGTTCCTCCCTCGAGAAAGTCGGCGGACACCTCGTCTGGAGAAAACGACTCAAGAGCAAGACCTCTGCGCTGAAGTTCGCAGATCCCCAGCGGCTGGCTGGAGTCTCAGAGACCGGCATCACGATGGTCTGTGCCTCACGAATCCAGTTTCCGGCCTCCGCAAAAGAACAGAAGCGGGAGCCCGAAGGGAGCGGCAAGCAGACCGTGCTGGTCATCCAGCACCACGCCTACCAGCACCTGGTCCTCTACCGGCAGGCCACTCGAGGTGACAGTCGATCGGCTCCCCGCTTCGAACGAATCGGCCGGGCCGAGTCGCCCGATGCGGTGCTGGCTCTCTCGGACCAGGCCTGGCCATCGCTGTGCGACTGGGACAGCGACGGCGACCAGGATCTGCTGATCGGTGGCGGCTACGGCTGGCCTCAAATCGTCATCAACAGCGGCAGCGACACGGCTCCCCGCTATGAAAACTCGCGGCGGATCACAGCTCAGGGCACCACCATCCGCCTGCTCCGCAACCCGATCCTCGGCGCGCCCGCCAACGGCCACAACATGGGCTACCCCTATCCGGTGCTGGTCGACTGGGACGCCGATGGCCGGCCCGACCTGGTCTGCCCCAACGAGACCAATCGCATCTTCTGGTTCCGCAACATCGGCACGAAGGGCCGGCCGCCGAAGTTCGGACCTCGGCAACAGGTCCTCTGTGACGGATTCCCCGACTCAGCGGAACTCAAGACGCTCTCGGCCACCCGAGCCGCCTCGCCACGTTCCAACAATGGCATCTATCCCAGCGAACCCAACCGCCCGTTCTTTTGGCGAACCGGTGCCGCCGTGGCCGACTTCAACGGCGACGGACTGCTCGATCTGATCACCTGCGAGGGTTCGGTGCTCAGGGCCGCGATGTTCACTCAGTACCGCGACGGACGCGGCAACCTGAAACTCAAACGGGACTCGGTTGTGAAGCTCAGGGACGGTCGGGAATTGACCGGAAAGGTGGCCAAGCGGGGTGCCACCTGGACCGAGTCGTTCCGGGCGGTCGACTGGGACCGCGACGGGCTGCTTGACCTCGTCTACAGCACCGGCGGTTCGCACCACGGCACGCTCGAGGGAGGCAGCATCTACCTGCTCCGTAACGTCGGCACTCGGACCAGCCCGCTCTTTGACGCCCCCCGCACCATGAAATGCTATGGCCGCCCGATCCGCATCACCAACCACGGACCTCACCCCTGGATCGGTGACTACAACGGCGATGGACTGCCCGACGTGATCGGGTGCGTCGAGTGGAGCGTCTACCCGTACTACTCGCACGCGGCCCTGGAAATGGACAAGCCGCCCACCGTCACGCTGCAGCAGGCCACCCCGGCCCGTTGACGCCACCGCGGACTAGCCCTTGTCCAACCCCGCCGTGTCTTTACCGGGCAGACCCGTGGCCTGGGTCCTCAGCGACACGGCCACCAGGATCAGGAACCCCAGCGGAATGGTCACGATACCCGGTTGTGTGAACGGGGCAATCGCCAGCTCGGGATCCAGGCCATAGACCTTCTCGAACGTGTCGGCACTCAGCAGGATCCAGGCCAGCGAACTGGTCATCCCCACGGCCATCGAGGTGATCACGCCCTGGCGGGTGGTCCGGCTCCAGAACAGGCACATCACCAGCGAAGGCAGGTTGGCACTGGCGGCCACGCTGAAGGCCCAGCCGACCAGGTAGCTGACGTTGAGTTCCTGGAACACGATCCCCAGCACGATCGCGATGATGCCGACAGCGACCGAGGCGATCTTGGCCACGCGGACCTGCTGCTCGTCGGTCATCTGAATGCCCATCGCCGTGCCGAGCAGATCGTGTGTGACGGCGCCGGCCGAGGCCAGGATCAACCCGCTGACGGTGCCCAGCACCGTGGTGAAGGCGATCGCCGAGATGGCCGCGAACAGCCACTCGCCTTCGCTGTAGGCCAAGAGCGGAGCCGACATGTTGCTGTTGGTCACGTCGAGTGTCCCGCTGGTCATCGCGCCCAGGCCCATGTACAGCGTCAGGACGTAGAAGAAACCGATCGTGGCGATCCCCACGATCGTGCTCTTGCGGGCACTCGCCTCGTCCTTGACCGTGTAATAACGGATCAGGATGTGAGGCAACGAGGCGGTGCCGCAGAACAACGCCAGCATCAATGACAACAGGTTGATCTTGTCGAGCAGCTTGTCGCTGTGAATGCCCTGGAAGCGTGGATGGGTGCCCGGCTGCAGGATCCGGCTGCCGGAGGTCGGTTTCTGGAAGTAGACCGTCGTGGTGCTGCCGTCCTCGTGGGACAACTTCTGGTTGCCCCACAGCACCACCTCGCTCTCCTCCAGAGTGCTGAAGAACTCCAGAGGACCCAGCGGCCCGGTCTCGGTCGCCTCGCCCGGCAGATCACTCAGGTGACCCACCTGGAACAATTCCGGCTCACCCTTGCTGGACCCCTTCGGCTTTCCGTTGACCAGCACGGTCCCGTCGGTGGCCTTGTGCAGGGTCTGGGTTTCACTGAGATAGACTCCGTCGTCGCGGGTGTCGATGTGCCAGACCGAATCGGGGTCCCCGTTGGCTCGGGCAATCCGCACGAAGGACGTGTTGGCCCAGGCCCCCTCGGCCGGCACGACCTTCGCCCCGGCGATCCCCCACACCTCGGCCAGTTCAGCCTCAAAGGCCTCGGTCTCAGAATCCACGTCGGTCTGCTTCAGGGGACCCAGAGTGGTGAAGCGGTGCCCGTCGGCTCCCCCCTCTTCCTCCGTCAAACCTCGTACCAGGATCAACACGGTCAGGATCGCGCTGAAGAGGACCAGCAACGAACCCTTCAGGAATTGAACCCATGTGGTCGAGACCATCCCCGCCATCACCACGATCAGGATCACAGTCGTCCCGACCAGCACCACTCCGACCCAGTGCGGGAACCCCAGCAGAGGCTGCACCAGCACTCCGGCACCCACCATCTGGGGGATCAGGTAGAACACGCTGACGGCCAGGGTACTGATGCCGGCGACCAGCTTGATCCCCTTGCTCTGAAACTTCGCGTCCAGCGCATCGGCAAACGTGAACTTGCCCAGCCGCTTCATCGGCTCGGCCACCACGAACAGCGCCACGATCCAACCGGCCAGGTAGCCGATCGAATACAGGAAGCCGTCGTAGCCGTAGAAGGCGATCATGCCGCAGATGCCCAGGAAGCTGGCGGCCGAGAGATAATCGCCGGCGAATGCGACTCCGTTGACGAACCAGGGAATCTGCCCATGAGCGGTAAAGTAGCCGGCCGACGACTTGGCCTTGCGGCCCAGGAAGAAACTCAGGCCCAGCGTCACACCCACGAAGACGAAGAAGCAGACCACGGCAATCGGTGAGGCTTCATAGATCATGCCTGATCCTCGGTATCGACGGAATCCGCGGACGAGCGGGCTCGGCAAATCCAGCCGTAGATCAAGGCCAGGACCAGCGCCAGCACGATCAGGCCAAACCCCGACCAGACCGCCAGGTTGACCCGCGCCGGACCCATCACCTGCAACCTCTGGGCATCAAAGGCCATCAGCAGCACGAAGCCGCCGTACAGCAGCAGGTAAAAAACAAACAGCCCCAGCCCGATCTGCTGGTTGCGCCGATCGATCGACATCGTGTCGGTCTCCTCGCTTGAAATCCCACTCCGCAGGTCAAGCTCTCTAGACTGCCTGACGATGATGAGAATTGCCAGCCGAGAACTGCAGAGGGTGATTGCATCGAGAAAAATGGGCGGGCTATGATGAAGAGATCCTGGTGAGGCGGCCCCGCCTGGCAAAGCCGACGGGCCCCACGAACCGGGGGGGGGAGACAGGAGCGGAGTATTGAACGTGGAGCAGATCAAGTCGAATGACCTGGTGCCGGGTCCGGACGTGGACCCGGCGTCGGAGTCGACCGGTGTCCGCCGACGGCAACTGGGACGTTATGCCCTGGGCGTGCTGATCCTCGCCGGCGGACTGGGCGTCGCGGCACTGCTGGCGCCCGCCGCCGCACCTCCGATGCTCTCCGACGCCGACCTCAAATACCTGCAGGATGCCGAGCACTTCGGCGGCTTCGTTCTCGGAGATCGTACCCTGCCGCTGCTGGCTCTGGCCCTGAAGGCAGCCGACGGTGAAGCCGTCAAGTCGTTCCTCGCTCCGGCGTTCCAGGGACACCTCTTCGATCAGGCTGCCGGTCGGCTGACCACGTACACCTTCGCGACGTTTCGCAGTTTTGACGAACAGGACGGGACCGCAGAACCCCTGGACCGTGACGGCTTCGTCGAGACGCTGCTGGCCTACCGCGCCGAATTCGACGACCGGGCGAACGTCTCGTTCAAGGTGATGCAGATGCAGCCTGTGACCTACGGCCAGCTCGAGGGCCCGTGGCAGGGAAGCCTCAAGCTCAGGCTGGCCGGCACCCGGGTCGAGGGAGGTCTTGCCGAACGAGTGATCCGCTTCCGCTGCAGCATCACCGGCATCGACGACGACACGCCCGAGGCCGACGGGTGGCTGGCCTCCTGCACCGCCTTCCGAGCCCAGTACGCCCGGGGCGAAAAACGGTTGATGAGCGACATCACCGCCCGGACCGGTATCGACGTTGCGAGTCTGCACGACACCTGGAACCACTCCGACTCGCCCCGGAAATCGACCATCACCGGAGGCGTCTACCTGGCCGACTTCAACCAGGACGGGCACCTCGATCTCCTGCTGACCGACGTCAGTGGCCACCAGCTGTACCGAAGCGAGGGCGGTGGCCGCTTCAGCGACGTCACGGCCGAGATGGGCATCGACCCCAAGACCAGCGGCATCCATGCCCTCTTCGCCGATTTCGATGGCGACGGGTTCGAAGACCTGCTGCTGGGTGAGGTCATCTACCGCAACGAGGCGGGCAAGAAGTTCGTGGTGCTCGAGCCCGGACGCGACACCACGCTGAAACTCGAACAGTGTACCGCCTACAGCGTCGTCGACTACGACCGCGACGGAAAACTCGACCTCTACGCCGTCGGACTCCCCCAGCCCATGGCCCGACACATCGGCTGGCTCGGCAAAAACGACATCGACCACAACCAGCTGTGGCGAAACACCGGAGACTGGAAGTTCCAGAACGTGACCGAGGCCTCGGGGACCAAAGGAAACGGGGCCTGGACGTTCGCCGCGGTCTGGTTCGACGCCAACCAGGACGGTTGGCCCGACATGATGTCCGCCTGCGAACTGGGAATGAACGCCTTCCTGATCAACAACGGGGACGGGACATTTCGCGAGATGAAACTGCCGGAGGGCTTCGGAGGATTCTCGATGGGGATCACCGTCGGCGACTTCGACAACGACGGCCGGCCCGATCCCTACGTGGCCAACATGTACTCGAAAGCGGGCGCGCGGATCGTGGCCAACCTCAGACCCGACGCCTACAACCCCAGCATCGATGCCAAGATCCGCGACTTCGTGACCGGCAGCGAGCTGTACCACAACACCGGCAAGGGGTCCTTCCGCAGACTGGGACGCACGATCGGTGTCGCCGACGTCGGCTGGGCCTATGGTCCCAGCTACGTCGACCTCAACAACGACGGACTGCTGGACCTCTACGCACCGGTCGGCTTTCAGAGCATCACGCCCGACAGACCCGATGGATGACGCTGCGTCTGGCTGGCTGCCGTGACGCAGCCGTTTAACTGCATGGCCAGGGTCGACAACCTCAGAGTGCTCGACGGAAAAAACGGTGAGTTCTGGGTCCGCAACCCCTGGGAATTCTCAAAGAGTGGCCAGAACCTCAGCGCCTATGAACGAAATGGCGTCTTCCTGAATGGACACTCCGGCACCGACACCACATTCCACGACATCGGCTTCCTCTCCGGAGCCGACAACACCGGAGACGGACGCAGCGTCTGTGCCTGGGACATCACCGGCGATGGACGCCCCGAGCTGTTCGTAAGGCAGGCAGGGGGCGGTGCACTGGTCGTCTACAAGAACGAGTTCCCTGCAGGTCACTGGCTCAAGCTCTCGCTCAAAGGCACCGCCAGCAATCGGTTCGGGATCGGCGCCCGCGTGGTGTGCGAGACCGACCAGCGAGTCGTCCGCCGGGAACTCTACCCCCACATCAATTTCCTCTCGCAGAGCCCGGCGATGATGCACCTGGGGCTGGGAGAATCCGAACGGATCACGACCCTGACCATTCACTGGCCCAGTGGCACCACGCAGGTGCTCGAGGACCTTGCGGCCGATCGTCACCTGCGGATCACCGAAGACAACCCCACGCCCGAGACGATCCGGGCCAAGTGACCGGCAGCCTCAAGGGACACTCGGCCGCCGCTCCGATCACTTGTCGACGTCGAACACGAAGTCGTTGGGACCCTGGGGATCCACGTAGACCCTCAGCTTTGACTTCCTCGGATCGATCAGGTCGGCCGGCAGAGCCCCCGCCTGGGGCTTGGATTCCTGCTCACGAGCCATCCGATACTTCCGCGTCGGATCGGCCTGGCTCGGCTTGGTTCCCGCCCGCGGCGAATTGGGGTCGATGTTCAGTAACGAGACGTCGTGGAACTTCAGGGACCACGCCGGTACCTTCTCCACTCCCACCGCATAGGGTCCCGGCATCGCTCCGTCGTCGAATCGGATCGTGGTCAGGTCGCAGCGACCGTTGGGACCGGTCGTCCCGGCCGCCGCCCTCATCGGTGCATCGTGAGGCATGGGAAACAGCGTGACCATCACGTTGGAGATCAGATCCCCGTTCTGACGCACGGTCACCGAAACCTGCACCGTTCCCAGCCCCGATGGCTCGCTCCAGTCGATCGTGCGGATCACCACCAGCATCACGATCAATATGACCAGCGTGAGAATCGCCCAGAAGGGGCGGTTGTTGCCTTGTACCGAGTCCGTCGTCGCCATGGTCGGCCCTCTTCAAGTCTCCAGAATCGATCGATTCTCGACTCTCGACCCCCGGATCTCAACCCCGAATCACATCCGGCACCCATCCTCCTCCCCCCGGCTCTGGTCAGCCACGGCTGCGGAGGTACACTGAATCGAAGGCCAGGGAGCCCGGAGCGGAGCGAACGGAGTCGAGATGAAGATCGCGGTCACCGCCGACGTGCACCTCGTGCCCGGGGACGACCTGCACCCCCAGCGGCTCGCCGCCCTGGGCGATGTCCTCGAACAACTGAACACCCTCGACATCGATCGCCTGATCATCGCCGGAGACCTCTTCGACAAGGACCTCCAGGGATACGGCGAATTCGAAGCACTCTGCGGAGACTTCCCCGGGATCCGGATCGAGATCATCCCGGGCAACCACGACCCAAGTCTCGCGCCCGATCACCTGCTGGCCGAAAACGTCACGGTGTACGCCAAGCCCCAACTGGTCGAATTCGACCAGCGGCAGGTGCTGTTTGTGCCCTACGCACCAGGGACCCGGATGGGAGAAGTGATCGAGAGATTCCGTGACCGGCTGGCGGCGGGGCGCTGGATCCTGGTCGGACACGGGAACTACGGCGGAGGCCTCAGCACGCCCCATCCCCACGAACCCGGCGTCTACATGCCGCTCTCTCAACGCGACATCGACCACTCCGAACCGGCACTCGTGCTGCTGGGCCACATCCACGTCCCCACCTCACAACCGCCACTCCACTACCCCGGCTCACCCTGCGGCCTGGACATCAGCGAAACCGGGCCGCGACGATTCCTGGTCCTCGATACCGACAACGCCACCGTCACCTCGCAACCGATCCGTACCGACGTCCTGTTCCTGGGCGAACGCTTCGTCATTCTGCCCTCCGACACCGAGAACCAACGGCTCACCGAAGACATCGCCCGGCGGATCGAGGCCTGGCCGATCACCGACGAGATCAAGCACACGGTCAGGGTACGGATCGAAGCGGCCGGTTACTGCCTGAGCCGTGAAGCAATCCGCGACGTGCTGCAGCAGGGATTCTCGGACTTCACCTGCTACGACAACGGCCCACTGCTGGACGACCTCAAGGTCGACGCTCACCCGCAACTGATCGCCCTGGCCAGCCGGGTCCGCAAGCACATCGACGAATTGGACTGGAACTGGGGCCACAGCGAACCCGAACGGCAGGACGTGCTGCTGAAGGCACTGGCGATTGTCTACGGGACGGAGACGGCCTCGTGAGCGTCCGCATCGAGAGGATCGAGGTCAAGCCGGGCGGGCCGCTCGAACAACCACTCGACTGGACCTGCGGCGACCTGACGCTGGCCTACGGCGGAAACGAGACCGGCAAGAGCTACGTGGTCGAGTTCCTCATCAGGTGCCTGTTCCGCACCGGATCCCGCAAGGGCAGCGGCTGGACACTCAGAGACCTGCCCGGAGCAGGCGGTGTGACCGTCTCGGGAATACTCGACGAGCCGGTCAAGATGAGCGTCTCGAAACGTCCGAAACTCGACGAAACCTGGGACGAAGACCCGCGAGGACTGCCCCGAGACCTCTGCCGACTGCTGGTCGTGAGCCAGGGCAACACCCGACTCTCGGTGGCAGAAAGCTCCGACGGCATCGACGACAACATGCTCCGCGACTTCTTCTCCGGTGAACACATCATCGAGTCGATCCGCAACAGCCGGGCACTGCCCAAGAGCGCCGCGACGGCGTCCCTCGAAGCAGGCACCATCAGCGGAAGCGGTCAATGGAGTGACAAGGCACAGCGCGAGAGTGTCCTGGATCAGATCGAATCGGTCGAAGAACTGCTCGGACGGTTCAACGACCAGATCTCGCACGGAGCCATCGCCTCGCTGACCGCCAACCGCGACAGCCTCGCCGAACAACTCGGGCAACTCCAGGCCGGCCGGCAACAGCACGCCAATCGGCTCGATCAACAACTCGACGCCAGCACCAGCCAACTCGACGATCTACCTTCGACCGAGGACATCGAGAGTGTGTCGGCCGACCTGAGGTCACTCAGGCGGACACGGATCGAGACCCAAGCCAAGCAGGAACGCCAGCAGGAACTGGCCCGGCAACAGGACCACCTCGAGTGGACCACACAGGCACTGGAACACTACGACCGCATCGTCTCGGCTCGACCTCAGCCGGCCACCACACCCTGGCTGGCGATCGCAGCCGCCGGCGTCGTGGTCGCCGCCCTCATCGCCGGACTCGCCGAACAACGGCTCGTGCTGGGACTGCTGGCACTCGTCGCAGGAGGACTGGCCGCCGCCCACGCCTGGGGAACTCGTCACCCCAAACTCCCCGAACCCGACGACCCGGTAGAACTCGAGAGGATCGGAACCGAGTTCCAACGCCGATTCGATCAGCCACTCGGTGATCGAGCCTCGCTGCAACAGAAAATCGAAGCCCTCAAGAAACTGGGTAACGAGGCCGAGGTGCTCCAGGGACAACTGGGAACCGAAACCGGCCACGCCAGAAGCGAGGCCGACCGGATCGGCCGACTGCTCTCGGGATGGAGCGGAGACGAACTGACCGAAGACCAATGGGACTCGCTGATCGATTCGACCCGGAACCGGCGGCAAGAACTCGATCGGCAACTCCGCGATACGAAGTCGGAACTGGATCGGCTCGGAGTGGCTCCCAACGGCGATGCGGAAGAGCCGGCTGACCTCGCTGACCTCGCTGACCTCGCTGACCTCGCTGATCTCGCTGATCTCGCTGATCTCGCTGATCAGGCTGAAACGGAGAACCAGGGCTG
>CAUZJR010000189.1:0-9966 GCA_963580005.1 Planctomycetota bacterium | reverse complement strand
TCGAGCAGGCGGTGGACTGGGCCGAGGAGTTACAGGAGCGATCGGGCCGCAGCGACGTGCTCAGCCACGAATTACTCGGCCTGGCCCGAGCTGCTGCCGGGGACTTTTCGGGCGCCGAGGAGTCCGTCGACGCGGCTCTCGAGTCGCCTCGAGCTACAGATCCTCAGCAGCGTCGTCGCCTGGCCGGCCAGCGGCGGTCCTACCGCCTGAGGACTCAGCCGGAACTGCCCGGTCCGCCATCCGGTCCGCCACAGGGCCCTGGACCTGGCGACTAGGAGTGTGCGGCCGCGCCGTGCTTCGGCTCCGGAGCGGACACGAAGCGGTAGCCGCTGCCTCGGACCGAGAGAATATGTCGGGGTTGTGAGGCGTCCGGTTCGATCATCCGCCGCAGTCTCATCACGAAGTTGTCCGTCGAGCGGGTTGTGATCGCATTGAGTTCGCCCCAGACATCGCGGAGGATCTGGTGCCGGGTCAGCACCACTCCCTCGTGGTCGATGAAATACCTCAACAGTTCCATCTCGGTCTTGGTCAGGTTGTGAGTCTGCTGGTCGACGGTCAGTTGGAAGCTGGGGAAGTCGATCGAGACGTTGGCGAAGTTGTAGCGGGTTTCGGAATCGTGTCCTGCGTGCCGGTTGCGTCGTTCGAGCAGGTTGCGGACTCGGCTGAGCAGTTCGGGGAGCGCGAAGGGCTTGGTCATGTACTGGTCGGTTCCGGCATCAAACGCCTGGGCCTTGTCTTCGCTGAGTGTGCGTGCGCTGAGCACGAGGATCGGCAGGTCGTTGGCGTTGCGGCGAATCTCGCGGCAGATCTCATAACCGCTCATCCCCGGCAGCATCAGGTCGAGGATGACGATATCGACGGGCGGGTCGGCGTGTTCGAGTTGCTCGAGTGCGGAGGGTCCATCGCCGGCGAGGTCGACCTGGTAGCCTTCCTGCTGGAAATTGAAGGCGAGTCCCTCGGCCAGGGCCAGTTCGTCCTCGACAATCAGGATTCTCATGCCGCCACCCGCCCCGGCAATTCGATCTCGAAGATGCTGCCGGGCTGATCGTTGCGATCCTGGACTCGGATGCGTCCCTTGAGCGTGTGGACGAGTGTGTGGACGATGTAGAGGCCCAGGCCGGTCCCGGTCCGTTGTCGGGTCAGTTCATCGCCGCCGCGGAAGAAGATGCGGAAGATCTTCTTCTTCAGTTCCGGAGCGATTCCATCGCCGTTGTCGGCGATGCGGGTGACGATCCTGCCGCGGCTGCGGGTGCTGATCGATACCTGGACTTCCGGCTGCCGGGACCCGTACTTGATGGCATTGTCGAGCAGGTTGCCGAAGATCATCTCGAGCACGATGGGGCGAGCGTGGATGGTCGCCTGCTTCAGGTCGAATGCGAAAACGTCCTGATCCTGGCACTTGTGCCGGGCGCAGGCGGCCTCGGCACAGCGACGCAGCAGCGGTTCGAGCTCGATGTCCTCGGCTTCGGAGTCGTGTCCAATCGCGCCGAGCCTGCCCACCTCCAGCAGCTGGCTGATCAGGGTGTCCAGTCGCAGCAGTTGTCCCTGCATCACCTCGTAGAACTCGTCGCGTCGCTCCTCGTCGAGATCCCGGAGTTGGAGCGTTTCGAGGTAGAGTCTGATCGAGGCCAGCGGGGTCTTCAGTTCGTGGGTCACGCTGTCGACGAAGTTGGCCTGTCGCCGGTTGAGCTGAATTTCCTTGATGGTCAGGAAGAGGTAGAACGAGAGTCCGACCAGGACCAGCGCGAAGGCGATGGTGCCGATGGTCAGGGCGCCCAGCGAGTTGAGTTGGGCGAAGAGCACGATCCAGCAGACCATCAGCGTGACGTTGAGCACCATCAGCGCGGCCGAGAGCGTGATCGGCCAGTGCAGCGTTCGTCGTTTGCGGATGTAGTCGGCCAAGGGCCGGCTCCCTGTCGGCACGGGCGGCTCGAAGCGGTCTTCAGACTATCATCCCGCAGAGGTGTCGGCGAGTCGGTCCTGCCGACGCACCTCGACTCGAAACAGCCGGTCAATCGCCAGCCGGAACAGGATCCACAACGCCGCGACACTCTCTTTCCAGCTGATCTTCGATTCTCCGAATCGGCGGTCCTCGAACACGATCGGTGTTTCTCCAAAACGGCTTCCCAGGCGGGAGAGTCGATAGAGGATTTCTTCCTGGAATGCGTAGCCTCGGGCGCGGAAGCGGTCGAGGTCGAGTTCGGCCAGCTGGGCCACGGTGTAACAGCGAAAGCTGCCGCTGTTGTCTCGAGATGAGAGCCCCAGCATCATTCGGGCGTAGAAGTTGATGCCGCGACTCATCAGGTGCCGCCGCCAGTTCCAGCCGACCACTCCACCTCCCGGAACATACCGCGAGCCGATGGCCACATCGACGGTGTCCATCATGGCTCTCATCGCCGGGATGTGCCGCGGGTGGTGGCTGAAGTCGGCGTCGAGGTTGATCAGCTGGTCGTATCCCCTGGCGATTCCCTCGCGGAATCCCGCCAGGATGGCCGTCCCCAACCCCAGTTTTCCGGCACGATGCAGCACGTCGACTCGGGGGTCGGACGCGGCGAGTTCATCGGCGAGGGTGCCGGTCCCATCCGGCGAATTGTCGTCGACGACCAGGATGTCGGCATCGGGAGCCACCTCGTGCAACTCCGGCACCAGTCTCTCGATGTTCTCTCGCTCGTTGTACGTGCAGACGGTAATCAGCAGCCTCGGGGCGGAGGCGTTGGTGGGGGCATTGGTGGGGGCGGGTGTTGAGTCACCGTCTGACATCAGGTCCGGTGGTGTCCTGCGTGGCGGTGTGGCGGTGTGGCGGACGGGAAGCGGTTTGATCAGGACGCGAGCAGTTCGCCGGCGATCTGGTCCCATTCGGCATCCAGCGGTGCATCGCACGTGGGTCGACCGGCCTGGCGGTACCAGTAGGCGGCGTTGGAGAGATCCCCTTCGATGCGGTGCAGGTACGCGTGGACCCAGGCGGCCGTGGCCGAGTCGATTTCCTGCACGATCACGTGCCCGGCCTCCCAGCCTTCGCGAGTCGCGAGCCACATGGCCCGGAGTTCATCGGAGAGTCCCTGGGGCGGGGAGTCGTTCTTGAGAGTGGCCTTGAGTTGGTCGAGCGTCATGAGGGCGTCTCTGGGTTTCGGCGTGCATCGAGTTCAGCCGCGGAGTTTCGCGTGGACGGTGTCGACGACGGTATCGAGTGGGATTCTCTCCTGTTGCAGCGAGTCACGGTCCCGCAGTGTCACGGTTCCATCCTCGGCGGTATCCCCATCGATGGTAACGCAAAACGGGGTCCCGATTTCATCCTGCCGTCGGTAGCGGCGTCCGATGGCTCCCTGTTGATCGTAGACCGAGGCGATGCCGGCCTGCTTGAGTTCCTGGTAGAGTCGTCCGGCGGTTTCGGGCATGCCTTCTTTCTTGATCAGCGGGAACACGGCCACTTTGACGGGTGCCAGCTTGGGGTGGAACTTCATCAGCACGCGGCTCTTCAGGTTCCCCTTCTCGTCGGGCTGTTCATCTTCATGGTAGGCCTCGCACAGGAATGCCAGCGTGGCCCGGTCGGCTCCGGCGGCCGGTTCGATCACGTGCGGAGCGAACCGTTCCCGGCTCTGGTCGTCGAAGTAAGTCAGGTCCTTGCCACTGCCGCGGTGTCGTGGTTGTCCGTGCTCGTCGGTTTCTACGACCAGTTCGTCACCTTCGCGGACCAGTTTTCCCTCCATGTGGCTCCTGAGGTCAAAATCGCCCCGGTGAGCGATTCCTTCGAGTTCCCCGTATTGACCTTCGGGGAGGAAGGGAAAGGCGTACTCGACGTCGGCGGTCCCGACGGAGTAGTGCGAGAGTTCATCGGGGTCGTGGTCTCTGAGGATCAGGTTGTCGCTGGTGATGCCCAGGTCGATGTACCACTGGAATCTCCGGTTCCGCCAGTACTCATACCACTGTCGCGACTGGTCGGGGTGGCAGAAGAACTCCATTTCCATCTGTTCGAACTCACGTGACCGGAACGTGAAGTTCCTGGGCGTGATTTCGTTTCTGAAGCTCTTGCCGACCTGTGCGATGCCGAAGGGGACCTTGACCCGGCTGCTGTCGACGACGTTTTTGAAGTTGACGAACATGCCCTGTGCGGTTTCGGGCCTGAGGAACGCGGTGTTGTCTTCTCCGGAGAGTGCTCCGATGATCGTCTTGAACATCAGGTTGAATTCACGAGGCTCGGTCAGTTGGCAATCCTCGTGTTCTCCGGGAATCTTGCTCGGCTTGCGTGGGCACTGGCTGGTGGCCACGTGATCTTCTCGGAAGCGGGCCTGGCATTCTCGGCAGTCGATCATCATGTCGTGAAACAGGTCGTAGTGACCCGAGGCCTTCCAGACCTGCGGGTGCATGATGATCGAGGTTTCCAGTCCGACCATCTGAAACGTGGTGACGGCTCCCTGTGGCACATCGAGTTCGTTGTGGTTGGTGACCATGTCGTTCCACCACGCCTCGCGGACATTGCGTTTCAGTAGTGCCCCGAGCGGCCCGTAGTCCCAGAACCCGCTGGAACCTCCGTAGATTTCCGACGAGGGAAAGATGAAGCCTCGCCGTTTGCACAGCGAGACGATGGTGTCCATGGTTTTCGGCATTCTGTCCTCGGTCGTCCTCAGGCGAGCACGCTGATGGTGTTGTCGTGAGAATTGAAGGTGGGGACCAGGTCGAGGGTGTCCCGCCGCGCGGCCAGCGCGATGTCGTTATCGAGTCCGAGTTGTCTGAGATTGCGGCCCCCGTGGCTGTCGCGGATGGCTTCGAGCAGTCCGTCGGGGTTCTGTTCGAGGTGTTGGTCGAGGTGTTGGTAGAGTCCAATGGCGATTCGGGTGGCGTCACAGGCGTGGGTGTCGATGCCCGCGTGCTGTCTCAGTGCCAACCCGATGGCACCGGCACACAGGCAGTCTTCGGCGGTGACCTGCCCATCGGTCCCGGCACAGACCAGGTGCACCTCCTGTTGCAGCTGCAGCAGCGTCTTGATGACGGCCTGCATGTTGCAGAAGGCGGCGACGAGCACGAGTTCGGCAGGGCGACACGATTCCAGGGCCTTTGTGCCGTTGGTGGTGGTAAAGACAATCGTGCGGCCAGCGACGGATTCGGGAGTAAATCGAGACGGCGAGTTGTCCAGGTCGAAGCCATCGATCCGGGTCCCGCCCCGTTCTCCGGCCAACAGCGGCGGCTGTCGGTGCAGGGAGTCGTTCGGGGAGTCGTGCGGCGGGGCCTGGCTGGCCAGGTGTCTCGCGGTGTCGACGTCGCTGCAGGTCCTGATGCTGTGGCAGCCGGCAGCCAGCGCGTGGGTGAGCGTGGTCGAGGCACGGAGCACATCGATCATCACTGCGACCGACCCGCCCAGCCGGTCGGGGTCGACGCTACCGGGCAGCAGGTGAATCCACAGCGTGGGCGTCATGCGGGGGATCATAGAAGCGGTTGACGGGAGCGGCAAGATCAGCGTTCGGGGTGTGCGGTGTCCCTGGCAGGCTTTAGACTCGACTCGAGGGGTTCTCCACGGGGAGGTGGAACGGGTCGGCGGTGAGCATGGTGACGCAACAGCATTGGACACGCCGCGAGGCCTTGGCGACGGCGGGCGGCCTGTTCGTCTTGTCGGGCCTGTCGGCATGCGATGCGACGACCCCACCGTCAGGCCAGACCTCCGGGGACGGCTCACAGCGAGGGTCACGACCTGCCGAGACGCCCCTGGAGGCCGCTTACAGCCGCAGACACGGCATCGACGTGCCGCGGACGGTTTTGGAGTGTCCCGGGGGTGCCTGCATCCTGCTGCACTTTCCTCTCCGCGAGGATTTCACTCCGGACTCGATGAGTGACCTGTTGTCGGGGCGACCCGGCACCGCTGAGGACGATGGCCAGATCGTCTCGGAAACGGGGACGGCGTGGCATGTCGAGCGGGTCGCCCAGTTGGCGCAGTTCAACTGCTGTACCTATGCCGCCGGCGACGTGATCGGGTTGGGTCCCGGCGACTGGTTGTGTGGCGAGGTCAATCCGTTGACCGACGGGACGAATCCGATGCAGGTTGTCCTGGAGAGTTATTACGAGCGGGTGGCGGAGTTTGCTCCACCGTTTTCGGATCGAGCGATCGAGTCGTTCGAGGCTTCGATGCAGCTGCGTGATGACGACGTGGTCTGCCTGGTCGGCAGCCGTGGCCCCGATTTCCCTCACGCAATGCGAGTCCGTCGTCGTGGCGATCGGAACTGGGTGGTGGGGAAGTTTGGTGAGGACCCCATCCTGTGGACGCCTCTGGGGACAGTCGGCGGAGCCTACGAGGGTCAATTCGACGCGGTCTGGGTGTTCCGTCTCTCGGAGCCGTCTTCGCGAGTCCCCTCGGAATCTCTGTAGAGGACGGGGTGTGACGGGGTGTTTCAGGAGAGCAGGAGTTCCAGGTCGTCCTTGGTGAGATTCTTGAGCACACTGCGATTTTCCAGCAGGATGGCATCGGCCAATTTGCGTTTCTTTTGCTGGAGCACGGTGATCTTTTCCTCGACGGTGCCTTCGCAGATCAGCCGATAGGCGAAGACCTGTCGGGTCTGGCCGACGCGGTGTGCCCGGTCAATCGCCTGCATTTCGACGGCGGGATTCCACCAGGGGTCGAGCAGGAAGACGTAGTCGGCGGCGGTGAGGTTGATTCCGAGGCCACCGGCCTTGAGGCTGATCAGGAACAGGCCGCAGTCGGGGTCCTGCTGGAAGTGGTCGATCCTCGCCTTGCGATCGCGGGTCTGTCCATCGAGGTATTCGTAGGCGAGGCCCTGTCGATCGAGTCTCTTGCGAACGATGGCCAGCATGCTGGTGAACTGTGAAAACACGAGTGCCTTGTGGCCTTCGGCGACGAGTTCTTCGAGCAGTGGTGCCAGGGTGTCGAGCTTGGCAGAGTCTCCGTCGACGAGGTCGGGGTTGAGCAATCCGGGGTGGCAGGCGACCTGTCTGAGCCTGAGCAGTGCCTCGAGCACGTGCATCTTGGAGGTGTTGAGTCCCTGTTCCTGGTGCATCCCCAGCAGGCTCTGGCGGTAGTGCTCGCGCATTTCGTCATACAGCCGCTGTTGTTCTTCTCCCATCTGGCACCGGATGGTCTGTTCGAACCGTTCGGGCAATTCGGCAGCGACTTCGGACTTGGTCCTCCGCAGGATGAACGGCGAGAGTCCCTGGCTGAGCAAATGCCGGTTACCGCTCTCTTCGCCGGTGAAGCGTCGAAACAGGGAGCTGCGACCGAGCATGCCGGGGTTGAGAAACTCGAAGATCGACCAGAGGTCGCCGAGGTCATTCTCGATCGGTGTCCCCGAGAGTGCCAGGCGGTGGTCGGCGTTGAGCAGTCTCGACGCCTTGGCGATCTGCGACCCGGCGTTCTTGATCGTCTGGGCTTCATCGAGCACGACGTAGTCGAATCGCTGGTCCTTGAGTTCGAGGATATCTCGGCGGAGTGTCCCGTAGGTGGTCAGGATCACGTTGAACTGGTCAAAGGTCTCTCTGAGTCCGGCTCGATCGAGCCCCGAGTACTCGAGCACTTTCAGCGACGGGCAGAACCGTTCGCATTCTTCTTTCCAGTTGAAGACCAGTGACCGGGGCACGACGACGAGTGAGGGGAGGCTCGAGTCGTCGGCCCGATCGGCCAGTGCCGCGAGCACCTGCACGGTCTTTCCCAGCCCCATGTCGTCGGCCAGGCATCCCCCGAACCGGAATTCCTCGAGAAACCGCAGCCATCCCAGTCCTTCTCTTTGGTAGGTCCGCAGCGAGCCCTCGAATTCCTCGGGCTGCTCGACCTCACCAATCCCCTCGAACGACGCGAGCCGGCCTCGGATCTCCTCGAATCTCTCATCGACATCAACAGTCGTCTTTGAGGCGAGCAGTGCATCGAGCAGTGCGACCTGTGCGGGTGCAAAGCGAACGTGTTCGTCCTGGACGACGCCCAGTTGTCCGATCATCGCGTACTGCTGGGCCCAGTCCTCGGGCAGCAATCCCAGCGACCCGTCCTCGAGCCGGATCGCCGATTCGCCTCGAGCCAATGCCGCGAGCAGTTCGGGGAAGCGGACACGTTGACCGGAGAATTCGATCTCACCGTGCAGCTCGAACCAGTCGATGTGTGAGCGGATCTGCATTTGCAGTTCGCCGGCCTGGTGCACGGGCATCCCGTCGGACTGCACCTGCCAGTCGAGTTTCATCAGGGCCTGGACTGCAGGAGCGAGTTGAGCGAGCGGGATTTCGAGTTGCCTGAGTCCTCTTCGATGCTCGTCGAGCTGTTCGAACCCGGCCTCTGCGAGTTCATCCCAGGCAGCTGATTCGCGGCCGAGATGTCTGCGGGCACAGCACCGCTGCTCCTTGAGCACGATGGCTGACTGCGTACTGTGTGCGGCGACCCGTGTGTCGGAGTAATCGAACTGAAGCGTGGCCGAGAGTCGTTCTCGTTGCCAGCGTCGTCCTCGAGGCACACTCAAGATCAAGACCGGGAAGGGCGTGACGTCGATGTCCTTGAGTGCCAAGGGCTCGGGGAGATCGAGGTCGGGAAGTTGGGGCAAGTCGAGCAGTCGAGTGACCAGGTCGTGCTGGTCTCCGTGCGGCACCGCAAAGGGCAGGTCTGCGGCCAGCAGAGTACTCCAGGCGGCCGCCACTGATCCCGAGTGAAGGTGGACCGAGTCGCTGGTGATGAAGAGGCCTCCGGCGAGGACCAGTCGTGCGTCTGCCAGTTCACGTTCCTCCTCGGCACGGTGGAAGACTCCCCTGAGCCGCCACAGTGACGCATCGGAGTCCTCGTGGAGTGCCAGCCGGAAATCCCAGGCGGGACCATCATCGAAGGTCAGCCGGACTTCATCGGGACCGTCGGGGTCAAAGAACACCAGCCGGTTGGTTTCGCAGAGCCGAGGCAGCAGCATGACGGCCAGGGGATCGGGGACCCGGTAGCGGTAGGTCGAGGGCCCCGAGGCCTGCATGCGTCCGGCGGCAGCCGTTTCGGTCGGAATGCCTCCTCCGAGCAGTGTCAGCAATTCGCGGTCATCGGGGTCCTGGATCGCATCGACGCGTCCTCCCCGAATCCTCAGCGGCTTCCATTTCCCCCAGCGTCCGTTGGCTCGCCGTTGTCTCTGCGAGGTCTGCAGCACCAGCTGCCCGGCAGTTCGGCTCTGGGCCAGGTCGATCTCGTAGACGATATCCCGTTCGGATTCCTCGGCGGCGACCTGTCGTTGCAGCACCTCGTGCAGTTCACCGAGTCGAGTCTCCCAGGACCGCCTTCCGCCACCGCTGCGACCGAGAAACTCGGCGAAGTCCTCGTCGCCCTCGGCCAGGTCCTCCAGCAGTGGCGACTGCCAGTCGCTTCCTGCAAACGGGGGCATGTAATCGGCGGCGGGGCTGCCGGCCAGCAGCCCGTCTCGATCGACGATGAGGATCGCGGCCCAGACGTGTCGGCAGTGGGCCTGGCGGTCGTCTCGACGCGAGCAGCTGCACAGCAGCTGCAATCCGTCGTCGGTGTGCAGTAGTTCGGCTTCGAACTCGCCGTCGTCCTCGATCACCACGGTCAGCGACGAGGGTGTCAGGGCCGTGAGCCGGATCACCTCGGTCTTGAGGAACACGGAACCACGAAACTGGATGTCACCGCGAAACCTGTCCTCGAGGTGCTCGGCCAAGCTCACCGGTGTCTCCCGCCTCGGGCGCAGTCCATCGCTCGCCCGACGGGCGAACCCCCCCTTTTATGCCACTCGTCGAGGGGATTCAAGCGAGAGGTTTCGGGAGCCGATTCTCTCTTTGTGAGAATGCCCCGGGCGACGTATGATTATTGAGAGCCTCTCGGGCTGTCCTGACAGGTGTGAGGCCGGGTGAGAATGGACGTGCACGAGACGAAGACCGACGGCGACACGGACCGGCGCAGCGGCGTGCCGTTGCCGGTCATCGGCGTTGTGGCGTTGCTGCTGATTGCCGGCGGAGTGGCCGCCTGGACCGGCCTGGTGAGGACGACTCGTTCGGCCGGAG
>CAUZJR010000188.1:0-10022 GCA_963580005.1 Planctomycetota bacterium | reverse complement strand
TGGTTTCTGTCAGCTGGGTGTTTGGGCCGTTTGTCGGAAATAAGTCAGGAACAGTGTTTCCCAGGATCTCTCAATCTTCCTCAAAAAACTCGATCGCCATGCCCGGAGGTCGGATGGGTGAGGCTCGCGAGGGAAACGCCGTGAGCGGTCACCTGAACCGGTCCGTTTCACCTTGAGACCTCAACACCGCAGAGGCCCGGATGCCTCGTGGGGGCGGCGGAGGTCAGGACGCGATGGCGTGTCGCGGCCGCAGCGGAAACAGCGTTATCATGGCAGGTCAACCGATGGAGTAACCCGGATCACCATCGGTCTGTCTCGGCTCTTGGCCGCGGCAGGGATGAGGAGAATCCGAGTGAGTCGAGTCGGGAGTCGCATCTGCCGTTGGCAGCTGCCACCCCCAAACTCCAAAGCAAGCACTGCAATATAGGAGTTGTGGCGGCCGGAGGGAAGGGTGAAACGGGGACTGGCTCCAGAGCTGCCCCCGGCAGCGCCGGTGCCAGTCCCCAAACGCTCGGTCAATCCGCTATCATCGGTGGATGCCACTCTTCTCCAACCGGCCCCACACACCAGGGACACCCCGGATGATCTCCATCCGCGCCACGTTGACCGTTCTGCTGATCGCCTCGACCTCACTCGCTGCCGACAAGCCGGCCGAGGATCGCAAGGGGCTCGATTTCTTCGAATCGAAGATCCGCCCGGTGCTGGTCCGGTACTGCTACAAGTGCCATTCGGCCAAGGCCGCCTCGACCAAGATGCTCAAGGGAGGACTCCAGGTCGACACTCGGGCCGGGATCCTCAAGGGAGGCGAGACGGGACCGGCTGTCGTACCGGGGCAGCCGAAGAAGAGCCTGCTGGTGGCGGCCCTGAAGCACGACGGGCTCGAGATGCCTCCCAAGGCCAAGCTGCCCGCCTCGATCGTCGCCGACTTCGAGAAATGGATCCAGCTGGGAGCCCCCGACCCGCGAGACGGGAAGACCGTGGCCACGTCCGTCATCGACATCAAGGCGGGCAAGACGCACTGGTCGTTTCAACCCCTGGCCGACGTCAAGCCGCCCCAGGTCCCAAACGGTGACACGGTCCGCACCGACATCGACCGCTTCGTCCACGCGCTGCAGACGGCCAAGGGTATCACCCCCAACCGACGGGCCACTCCGGCGACTCTGCTGAGGCGGCTCTACTTCGACCTCATCGGATTGCCACCCACGGCCGACGACCAGCAGAGATTCCTGGCCGAGGCCGAGAAGGACTTCGAGGCGGCGTGGTCCGGCGAGGTCGATCGACTGCTGGCCAGTACGCACTACGGCGAACGCTGGGGACGGCACTGGCTGGACCTGGTGCGGTTTGCCGAGAGCAACGGCTACGCGTTCGACAAGGACCGGGCCAGTGCCTTCCAGTATCGAGACTTCGTGATCCGGGCCCTGAACCAGGACATGCCCTATGACCAGTTCGTCCGACTGCAGATCGCAGGCGACCTGCTGGCCAAGACCGGCGCCAAGACGAATCCCGCAGCCCGAGGCGCACTCGACGCGGTCGCCGCCACCGGGTTCCTCGTGGCCGGCCCCTTCACCACTCAGCAGACACAAAAAGAGCGCGAACGCAGCCGCTACGAACAACTCGACGACATCGTCGGCACACTGGGCACCAGCCTGCTGGGCCTGACCATCGGATGTGCACGGTGCCACAGCCACAAGTATGACCCTCTGCCTCAGAGCGATTACTACCGCTTCGTGAGTTGTTTCAAGGAGGTCGGTTTCGGCGACACCAGCCTGAATCTTGTGCCCGAAGCCTTCCAGGCCGCCCAGGCCAAGTACGCCGCCACGCTGAAGCCGTTGACCGACGCGGTGACGGCCTGGGAGAAGGACCGGCTGCCGTCGCGATTGACCGACTGGCTGACCCGTCGACCCTCAGAGCCTCCCGTACCGACTCTCGGTCACTGGCACCAAATCGGCCCGTTCCCCGCCGCCGACTTCAACAAGGCCTTCGACACCGCCGCCGGCCCCGAGACGGCTGCTGGAAAGCGAGTCAACCTGGGCCGGGTCTTCGGCAAGAAGTCCCTCGCCTGGCAGGTCCAGCCCACCTGGACCGATGCCAAGATCCACAACACGCTCACCGGCGCCAACGCGGCCAACTACCTGGTCCGCATCATCGAGTCTCCCTCGGCGCTGCCCGTCGAAATGGCCTTCGGAGCCGACGACGCCATCAAGGTGTTTCTCAACGGCACCGAGATCCTCAACAAGAAGACGATGGGCGGCGTGAAGGCCGACCAGCACAAGGTCAAGGTCACGCTCACCGCCGGCCGCAACGAACTGCTGATCAAGGTGGTCAACGTCGGCGGATCGTCGGGCTTCTTCTTCCGACTCTCGGGAGGCCAGGTGCCCCCTGACGTGCTCGCCGCCTGGAAGCTGCCCGATGCGAAGTGGACGCCCAAGCAGAAGACGGCGCTCCGCAACTGGTACCGCACGACCGACGAGCAGTGGATCCCGCTCAACGACGCCGTCGCCGCTCATCAAAAGACTCAACCCAAGCCGCAACTGACCCCGGTCTACTCGGCCCGGGTCAAGGGCACCAGCTACCAGTTCGGTGGCGACACCTTCAAGGTCTACTTCCTGGCCCGCGGCAATGCCGACAACAAGCAGGGCGAAGCCCCCGCCGGGTTCCTGCAGGTGCTGATCAACGGCAAACAGAACGGGCAGCACTGGCTCACCGGAGCCGACAAGAAGCAGCCGGTCAAGCCGCGGATCGCCGCGGCCGGCTGGCTGACCGACATCGACAACGGAGCCGGTCACCTGCTGGCCCGGGTGATGGTCAACCGCATCTGGCAGTACCACTTCGGCCGTGGCCTGGTCAGCACGCCCAGCGACTTTGGCACCCGCGGCGAGCGGCCCACTCACCCCGCGATGCTCGACTGGCTCGCCGGTGAACTGATCCGCGGAGGCTGGAAACTGAAGCCCATCCACCGCCTGGTGCTCGCCAGCCACACCTGGATGCAGGGCAACGCCCCCTCGGAACATGCCGAGAAGATCGACCCGGACAACCGGCTGCTGTGGCGACGTGGGGCGAAGCGACTCGAGGCCGAGTTGATCCGCGATGCGCTGCTGGACATCAGCGGCCGACTCGATCGCAAGATGTTCGGCAGCGGGTCACTCGATCAGAAATCCAACCGCCGCAGCATCTACCTGACCGTGAAACGAGGCCGCCTGATCCCGATCCTGCAGCTCTTTGATGCTCCCGACGCGATGCAGGGGGTGGGGAAACGCAACGAGAGCACCGTGGCTCCCCAGGCCCTGGCGATGCTCAACTCGCCCTTCATCCGAGAACTCTCGGGAGGCTTCGCCAAGCGGATTCGGCCCGACAACAAGACGTCACTGGGGCAGGCCGTCGACTTGGCCTACCGCCTGGCACTGGCCCGGTCGCCGGATTCGAGTGAAAAGGAGGCGATGCTGGCCTTCATCAAGACTCAGGCCGGCTCACGCAAGGGACAGGCCAACGCCGAAGAACTGGCCGTACGAGACTTCTGCCAGTTGCTGTTCTGCAGCAACGAGTTTGTTTACGTCGACTGAGTCCCCGATCCCCACACGACCCGACCACGACCCGACCACGACCCGCTCCGAACCGGAGCCCAAGGATACCTGCCATGCAACACGTTCCCGGCTTCAACCTCGACTCCCGCCGCCGCTTTCTCGAGACAGCCGGCCTGGGCTTCGGCTCGGTCGCCCTGACCAGCCTGTTGCATTCCGAGGGCCTGCTCGGCGACGAGTCTTCAACCAACCCGCTGGCCCCGACTCATTCTCACTTCCAATCCGGAGCCAAGGCGGTGATCTGGCTGTTCCAGACCGGCAGCCCCTCGCAGGTCGACACGTTTGACTACAAGCCCGAGTTGCAGAAGCGGAACGGTCAGTCGCTGGACGGGGCCGACCCCAAGACCGGGTTCTTCACGACCAGCGGCAAGTGCCTGAAGTCGCCGTTCAAGTTCAATCAGCACGGCGAGAGCGGTGCGTGGATCTCGGAGATCTTCCCGAACATCGCTCGCCACGCCGACGACATCGCCTTCATCTACTCGTGCTTCTCACGCTCGAACAACCACACCCCCGCGATGCTCGAGTTGAACTCGGGGTTCATTCGCCAGGGGTTCCCCAGCCTGGGCAGTTGGCTGACCTACGGGTTGGGCAGCGAGAACTCAAACCTGCCGGCCTACGTCGTGATGCACGGCAAGAAGCCTCGAGGCGGCGACCCGGTCTGGAGTTCGGGGTTCCTGCCCAGTGTCTACCAGGCCACGGCGCTGGACCCTCGACAGCCCAAGCCGATCAACAACCTGCAGCGTTCCGGCGAGTTGACCGATCCACAGCAGCGGAGCCTGCTGGACGCTCTGCGGGCCGCCAACAGCAAGCATGCCCGCACGCGTCCGTTTGACCGCGACCTGTCGGCGAGACTCGAGTCGTTCGAGTTGGCCTACCGGATGCAGGTTGCGGCTCCCGAGGCGTTTGACATCGGCCGCGAGACGAAGGGGACACAGGAGGCCTACGGGCTGAATCGCCAGGAGTCCAAGGACTACGGGCGGCAGTGCCTGATCGCGCGGCGGTTGATCGAGCGAGGCGTGAGATTCGTGCAGGTCTTTGCCGACGTGGCCAAGACGCCCGGCGGTGGAGTCAACGACGTGCCCTGGGACGCTCACTCAGACATCAGCGTCAACCACGGCATGTGTGCCCGTTCGGTCGACCAGCCCACCGGCGCGCTGCTCGATGACCTGAAGCAGCGAGGCCTGCTCGATGACACGCTGATCATCTACGGCGGCGAGTTTGGCCGGACATCCGATTCGCAGGGTGCCAAGGGCCGCGACCACAATCCCAACGCCTTCACGACCTGGATGGCAGGTGGTGGAGTCAAGGGGGGCACGCAGTATGGTGCCAGCGACGCGTTCGGCTACAAGTCGGTCGAGAACCGCGTCAGTGCTCACGACCTGCACGCGACGATCCTGAAGCTGATGGGCTTCGACCACAAGAAGCTGACCTACCGGTTCAACGGCCGAGACTTCCGGCTGACCGACGTAGCCGGCGACGTGATCGACGCGCTGATCGCATAGCAGCCCGGGCACAGCTCGCGTGGAAACCCGAGGTTTGACACTTCGGAGCACCGGACGCCGTCCGTGGGTGCCTTCCTACATCACCAACTCGGGCACCACACGCCCGTGCACGTCGGTCAGCCGCATGTCTCGGCTCGAGAAGCGGTAGGTCAGCTGCTTGTGGTCCATCCCCATCAGGTGCAGCATCGTCGCGTGCAAATCGTAGACCTCGACCTTGTCGGTGACCGCGTGGTAACCGAAATCGTCGGTCGCACCATGCACGTATCCGGCTCGTGAACCGCCTCCGGCCATCCAGATCGTGAACCCGAACGGGTTGTGGTCTCGACCGTTGCTGCCCTGGGCAAACGGGGTCCGCCCGAACTCGCCACACCACACGATCAGCGTCTCATCGAGCAATCCTCGCTGCTTCAGATCCCGAATCAGCCCCGCCACCGGGCGGTCGACCGCCCGGGCATTCTTGGTGTGCCCGTCGACCAGGCCGCCGTGCTGGTCCCAGCGGTCGCCGTTGCCGCCGGTGCAGGTCAACTCGATGAACCGCACACCCCGCTCGACCATCCGGCGAGCCACCAGGCACAACCGGCCGTACTTGCGGGTGTTGGCAAACGAATCGTCCATGCCGTACAGCTTCTGAGTCGCCTGGGTCTCATCCGAGAGATCCATCAGGTCGGGCACCGCCAGCTGCATCCGCGCGGCCAGCTCGTAGTTCGCAATCGCACTCTCGACCTGGTCCACCCGGCCCAACCGACCCAGCAGGTTGCGATCGAGTCGTTTCATCAGGGCCAGCTTCGCCGACTGCAGGTCCGGCTTCTTCTCGAGTGGTGAGATATTGGCCACCGGGCTGCCTCCCGACTGGAAGACCGAGCCCTGGAAGGCCGCCGGCAGGAACCCGCTGCCAAAACAGTCGAGGCCACCCGAGGGGATCAGACCTCCGTTGAGCACCACGTAGGCCGGCAGGTCCTGGCACTCGCTGCCCAGGCCATAGGCGACCCAGGCTCCGTGAGCCGGACGGCCCTGCAGGCCGGTGCCGGTGTGCAGGAAGAAGTTCGCGTTGGTGTGTTCCGAAAACGGAGCGATCATCGAGCGGACCACGCACAGATCATCGGCGCAGTAATCACCCAAAGTCGGAAACAGCGAGCTGATCGGCAGGCCACTCTCGCCATATCGCTCGAACGTCCACGGCGACTTCAGCACCTTGCCGATGTTGTTGAACTGGGTCGGTTCGACCTTGAACACCCGGTGAGGGTCCTGGCCGTTGAACTTGGCGAGGGCCGGCTTGGGATCGAAGGTGTCGACCTGCGATGGGCCTCCATCCATATAAAGGAAGATCACCCGCTTGGCCTTCGGCGAGTGATGAGTCGATTGGGGATCCAATGGACCGGCCACCGCCGTCGAGCCCGACTCGCCGGCGAGCATCGCCGCCAGGGCGACTCCGCCGAAGCCGTGGGCCGCCTGCATCAACATCTCGCGCCGAGTCGTCGGAGGTGGCAGGTACTGGTGACAGTGGTTCATGGGGTGACGCCGGGTCGAGTCAATTGATGTAGATGAATTCCTTGGCGTTGAACATCACGTGGCACAGGTCGCTCCACACTCGGGGGTCGGCCGTTCCCTCGTCGTTGTTCAGTCCGTACCTCCGTCCCTGCTCGACCAGAAACCCGCTCGCGGCGGCCACTTCCTGCTCACTCGGCCGCCGGCCAAACGCCTGGCGATACATCGATTTGATCCGACCGGGGGTATCGAGCTTCTGCTGGGCCAACAGCCGCTTGGCCCACAGGCCGGCCTGGGCGACCACGAACGGGTCGTTCATCAGGATCAGGGCCTGGGCCGGCACGTTGGATTTCGTGCGGCGACCGACCGTCGAGAAGGGCTGAGGTGTGTCGAAGGCGAGCATCATCGATGAGAGGAAGTTGCGGCGGACTCCGATGTAGATCGTCCGTCGCCCGTTCCCGTCCATCGGACCGCTCTTGGGGCGGCCTCGGCCAATCATGTGCGGAGACAGGAATATCGGAACACTCTTGCCGAGATACGCTCGATCGAGGCGCCCCGAAACACTCAACAGCGCGTCCCGAATCGCCTCACCCTGCAATCGCCTGACCCTTGTGCTGTGTAACCACACGTTGGTCGGATCAACCGATCTGGCCAATTCGCCCGCACGGCTCGACATGCGGTAGGTCCGCGAGAGCACCAGCCGGCGGATCATCGTCTTGATCGACCAGCGTTCGCGGCTGAAGCGGTCGGCGAGCCAGTCGAGCAGTTCCGGATGCGAGGGCGGTTGGCCCTGGATCCCGAAGTTGTCGACCGTCGGCACCAGGCCGCGGCCAAAGAGGTGATGCCAGAGCCGGTTGACCAGCACTCGAGCCACCAGCGGGTTGCGACCACGCACCAGTTCGACCGCCAGTGACAAGCGGCCACTGCCCGGCTCGGTCACCCCGATCGGCTTCCCGCCCAGGGCCTCGAGCATCCGCCTGGGGACCTCGGGGCCTGGCTGCTTCGAGTTGCCGCGGACGAACAGGCTCTGGTTCTGCGCCGAACCGTCCCACATCGCCATCGCCAGGCGAGACGACTTCTTGATCGAGCCAATCAGTCGCTGTTCGCGGGCCAGCACGTCGCGGGTGGCCTTCGACACATTGTCCCTGGCCGCTTTCGGATCGGCGGCCAGCAACGGCACGTGGCTGACCAGCCAGGCGAGAACTTCGGCCTGGGCGGGGGCGTCGTTCTTGGTCCGGTTCCTGGACCAGGCCACCGCGGTTTCGAACAGCTTGCCCAGGGCCGCCGCGGTCGTCTCGAGCGTCGCGGCCTCCTTGAGGCCCAGACCCGCAGTCACCGCAGCCACCGCAGCCACCCGATCACCGGCGAACGGATCGCCGGGGGACTGGTCACTCTCGACCACCAGGAACACCTGCAACGGCTTGTCGCCACGGGTTGAGAACTCGATATGAGCCTCATGGCCGGCCATCCGGCTGAGATCCTGGTGGACCCAGCGTGGGCGGTTGTTGCCGGCGTCCCAGTTGATCACGGTTCGTCCGTGCAGGGGTCCGTGGAGCAGGCGGTGAGAATTGACCGAAGCAAACGCGTGACCGCCTCCGGCGACCAGGAACCACAGGCGGCCCGTCTTCATCGAGAACGTCGGCGTACGGATCGTCCGCCCGGCCCTGATCCAGCCCGAGAGTTTCCCGTTTTCGTTTTCGCTGCCCGGGGCGACCGCCAGCCCCGAAAATGCCCTGTCCCAGGCGGCTCCGCCTCGAGTGAACACCTTGAGGATCGGGCGGGAGGGGTCGGCCGACGTCACCAGGTCACCCGGCTCGACCGGCCCGGTGCGAAACGATGCCCCATCCTGACGCCAGCGACGACCCTCGAGCCGTCTGAAATCGACCAGTGGCCTGGCCTGCTCGAGCGCCTTGCCGGCGGCGGCCTGCCGCTGGGCCCAGTTCTTGCGCAACGGATCGAGCACCCCGGCCAACGCCTCGGCCGTTGGCTCACCCTCGGGCAACCGGCACAGCTTCGACCAGGCGTGCAACGGATCGTCTGGAGTCTTCTCGGCGGCGACCAGGTGAGTGATGATTCGGCCGAGTCGCTGGACTCCCAGCTTCCGCCGGTTGGCCGCAGCGACCCGGGCCGCCGCGTCGTCGGGTGCACCGGCGGCGATGACTTCGCGAGCCGAGAGCAGGTAGGCCGGCAGGTCGGGGAGTCCTCTCTTGAGTTCCGTGGTGAGGGCCGCATACAGCGCGCGGCGAGACCCGGCTCGCAGTACCGCCAGATCGACGGCGACCTGCCGGTTGTGGTCGATGGTCTCGTACCGCACCAACCGGAACCCGCTGCTCTTCAGGAACCCCGAGAGTGCGTAGTAGTCGTTTTGCGAGATCGCGTCGAACTTGTGGTCGTGACACCGGGCACAGCTGACCGTCAGTCCCAGGAAGGTCTTACTGAACACATCGAGCATGTTGTCGTGGCGGTCGGCCTCGTCCTGACGAAGATCGACCGGCGAGTGGCACCAGTCGCCCATGTGCCAGAACCCGGTCCCGAGCATCGATTCGTTGAACCCCTTCTGCGGATGCCGTCGCGGGCGGGGCAACAGGTCTCCGGCCACGTGTTCGACCAGGAACAGGTCGTAGGCCACATCGGTGTTGAGCGCCCGGATCACGTAGTCGCGGTACTCCCACGCGTTGGGTGCCACGTAGTCCGACTCGTGACCTCGCGACTCGGCGAACCGCACCAGGTCGAGCCAGTGCCGGGCCCAGTGTTCCCCGAACTGCGTACTGCCCAGCAGCCGGTCGACGACCTTTTCGTGAGCCATCTCGGTCGCGTCAGCGACGAAGGCATCCAGATCGGCTGCCAGCGGCGGCATGCCAGAGAGGTCGTAGGTGACGCGCCTGAGCCAGGTCACTCGATCGGCATCACCGGCGGGTGCCAGTTTGCGGGCGAGCAGCTTGTCGAGCACGTAGCGATCCACGGGCGAGAGGGCCCAGGAGACCAGTTTCTCGGGAGTCCCCTCGGGCAATTCTCTCGGCTCGACAACCCTCACCGGCTGCCAGGCCCAGTGAGCCTTGCGGCGTGCGGCCAGGTCGAAGGGTGCCGCGGGGTCGACTGTGTCGCGGCCATCATCGGGCCACGCCGCCCCGCCACGGATCCACTCGGTCAGGGTCCGGATCTCCTCGGGGGGCAGCTTTCCCGAGGGGGGCATCTTGTAGTCACCCGAGTAGCGAATCGCCTGCACCAGCAGGCTCTTGTCCGGATCACCCGGCACCAGAGCCGGACCCGTCTCGCCTCCGGCCAGGGCCCGCTTGCGGCTGTCGAGTCGGAGTCCGGCCTTGAGTTTCTTGGCCGACTTGCTGTGGCACGAGAAGCAGCGACGGGCCAGCAGCGGCCGGATCACTTTTTCGAAATGCTCGAGTTGGGCGGAGGCCGGTTTCGGGGCCGAAGGGTCGTCGGCCAAGAGGACCTCGGG
>CAUZJR010000187.1:0-10052 GCA_963580005.1 Planctomycetota bacterium | reverse complement strand
GAGACACGAGGCGAACGAGCTGGCTCGGATCGAGGTCCCTGTCGAAGAATTGCCCAGGATCCTCGACCCGAACAACCGCCAGGCCATCACCACCAGGCTCCGCGAACTGGGCTTCGCCTTCGTGACCATCGACCTCGACGGGTTCCGCTCCGGGAGCCTCAACTCGGTCATCCCCGTCGACGACCTGCAGCTGCTGGGCGACTGAGAGCCGCGGCTACTCGAGACCCGGAACCGGGAAGCTGCTGCAGAAGTCCGAAATCTCACCGCGGACCCTCTCACCCACCGTCGCGTCATCGGCGGATCCGAGCACCTCGAGAATCCAGCCCCCCACCCGCTGCATCTCCTCGGTGCCCATCCCTCGAGTGGTCAACGCCGCGGTGCCGATCCGTACGCCGCTGGGATCCAGAGGTTTTCTCTGGTCAAACGGGATCATGTTCTTGTTCACCGTGATCCCGGCCGCCTCGAGTGCCTCCTCGGCAATCTTCCCGGTCAGGCCGATCGGGGTCACGTCGGCCAGCATCAGGTGGTTGTCGGTCCCACCACTGGCCAGCAGGATACCGCCCGAGAGCAGAGTCTCGGCCAGTGCCCGTGCGTTGTCGATCACCGCCTGGGCGTAATCACGAAACGACGGTTCCAATGCCTCACCCAGGCACACCGCCTTGCCGGCGATGATGTGACACAGCGGCCCTCCCTGCATGCCGGGAAACACCGTCCGGTCGAGCTTGCGGGCATTGTCTTCGCGAGTCAGCACGAACCCGCCACGCGGTCCTCGCAGCGTCTTGTGCGAGGTCGACGTCACGTAGTCGGCCACCTCGACCGGGTTGTTGTGCAGACCGGCGGCGACCAGTCCGGCGTAGTGGGCCATGTCGACCATCAGCAACGCACCCACCTCGCGAGCAATCTCGGCGAACTTCGCATGGTCGATCTCACGCGGATACGCACTCGCACCGGCCACGATCATCTTCGGCTTCAGTTCTCGAGCCATCGAGGCGACCTGGTCGAAGTCAATCCGATGGTCCTGCTCGCGGACTCCGTAGTGAGCGGCCTGGTAGAGCTGGCCCGAGAAGTTCAGGTGCATGCCGTGAGTCAGGTGGCCACCGTGGGCGAGATCCATCGCCAGGTAGCTGTCGCCGGGCTCGAGTTCGGTGAGGTAGACCGACATGTTGGCCTGGCTGCCCGAGTGCGGTTGCACGTTGGCGTGCTCGGCCCCGAACAACTCGCAGGCCCGCTGCCGAGCCAGGCTCTCGACGTCGTCGATGTGCTCGCAACCGCCGTAGTATCTCCGACCGGGATACCCCTCGGCGTACTTGTTGGTCAGCACGCTGCCGGCCGCCTCGAGCACCGCAGCACTCGTGTAGTTTTCCGAGGCGATCAATTCGAGTCCGTCAACCTGCCGGACACCCTCCGCCTCGATCGCCTCCCAGACCGCAGCATCCAACCGCTTCAGATCACTCATCTCTGCCAGGACTCCCTTCCTCGACAACCCGCCACCGGGTCGACTCGATCAACTTGAATTGCCACGTCCGATCTGCGAGCCTCATCTCGCCGCCCAACTCGCCGGCACCAGACGCCTCGGCCCTCTCACTCGAGACCGACCGTTTATAGACCTCGACAAGCGGTTTTGCCACTATCTCTTTTTCGCTCCACCCCACTCTCTCTCACCCTCCCCCGAGCCCGTGCCCGACACCACGCCCGACACCACGCCCGACACCACGCCCGACACCACGCCAGACCCGGCTCCTGGTCCGCTTCAAGGTTCGCCCTGCCTGCAGGGTGAACAGGTCGCCTTCACCGGCGTCCTGGCCTCGATGACGCACCGCGAGGCGATGGACCTGGTCGCCCGCCACGGCGGCACCTCCACCGGACACGTCCACCGAAGCACGACCATGCTGGTTGTGGGTGAAGAGGGCTGGCCGCTTGAGGCCAATGGGCAACCCTCGGTCAAGTGGCAGGACGCCAACGAGTTGACTCGAGCAGGGCTCCCGCTGAGAACCATCAGCGAATCGGAATGGCTGCACCTGCTGGGCCTCGATGAGACGCGGAGCGAGATTCACAAGGCCTACACACCCGCGATGCTCAGCCAACTGCTCGGGGTCACCGTGCACCTGATCCGTCGCTGGGAGCGGGCCGGGCTGATCACTCCGCTCCGCAAAGTCCACCGCCTGCCCTACTTCTCGTTCCGCGACGTCGCCAGCGCCCGACGACTCAGCGAACTGCTCGCCGAGGGGGTCTCTCGAGACGAGATCGAGAGGAGCCTGGGGCAACTGGCTCCGCTGTTCCAAAACGGCAACCGCTCACTCGACCAGCTCGAAATGCTCGCCCGCGACGCACGCATCGTTTTTCGCGATGACAGAGGGCTGATCGAGCCGGCCAGTGGTCAGAGACTGCTGGGGTTCGACGGCGAGGACGAAGCACGGACGGTTGAGACCCTGGACGAGGGGTTCCGCAGCCCGCTGCCGATCACCGCCTGGTCACCCGAAGGACCGCACAAGTCGTGGGGATTTCGCGACTGGTTCGACCAGGGACGTGAGTTGCTCGAGGAGGACTCGGCCGAGGAATCGATCGAGGCGTTTCGGATGTGCCTGATGGAGCGACCCGACGAGGAGGAAGCTCACTTTCACCTCGCCGAGGCACTGTACCGCTGCGGCCACACCCGCGCGGCGTTGGAACGCTACCACGCCGCGGTGGAACGCGACCACGACTACATCGAGGCCTGGACGCAACTGGGTTGCCTGCACGCGGAGCTGGGCGAGTTCGAACAGGCGTTGGACGCCTTCGAGGTGGCACTGAGGGTCCACCCGGACTTCCCCGATGCCCACTGGCACAAGGGTGAGATCCTACACCGGCTCGGTCGTACCATGGAGGCCGTCCCGCACTGGGAACGCTACCTCACCTTCGACGTCCGTGGCCCCTGGGCCGAAACCGCCCGGCAGAGGCTCGACCAGCTGGTCTTCTCCGCTGACGACGCCTAGCCCGAGGGACTGCCTCACCCGGCAGTCCGCCACGGGCGGATCGAGGCGGCTGCCGGTCTCCGCACCTCAAGCCCTTCAATCCGCCGTCGACCCCTTGTGCGCGGCATCGCCAGGCGACTCTACCGAACCCTGACTCGCCTTCAGCCTGACGTCGTCATCCAGCGCCGAGACCGTGTCAACTCCCAGCCAGAAGAACAGCATCAACGGAACAAACAGGCTGAAAAGTACTGCCAGCATGACGCCGATCGTCCTGCCCACGTTCTTGTCGGTGGCCTCGAATTCCGCCACCTCCATGTCGCTAAAAGTCGGTTCGGGCACAGTCGTTTCAGCTGCGTCGGTCATCGTCGTCTCGCTCGGTCCCTGGGTGCTGCCCGGCCTCGGGCACGGCGGCAAGTCTGAACCATCCCTCAGCCAATGTCGAGGTCACTCGGCCGGATCCGCAAGCAGGCGCTCCAGCAGGTTGTCGGCGGGATACGGATGCCCCCGATGCTGCCGGAACGCCTCGCCGTAGGCCACGCCAATCTCCTCACCCCGAGCCGTCCCCCATCGCCGGCAACTCTCGAGGTACTCGTCCATCCCGTGCTGCTTCAGCAGCCAGGCCCGTTGTGACTCGTGGCAGGCCAGCATCTCCAGCTTCCGCTCGAACATCTCGCTGACATCGACAATCATCCCCGCCGGCAGCGACTCGCCAAACCAGTCGACCCCCTCGATCGCGTCGACGTAGTACAGGTGAGGGATCGCATCGATCGGCTCGGCAGGAGACTCGGCACCGGTCACATAGTTGGGAATCGGAGCATTGAAGCAGGCGTCGCGGACCAGCAGGCTGGTCAGCTCGTGATCGGGCATGTAATCGACCGGCGGGGCCGTCAGCACCAGGTCGGGACGCACCTGCCTGAGACACTCGGTCACTCGTTGCCGCGAATCGTTGTCGAAGACGATCGAGAGGTCCCGGAACTCCAGGCAATGGCACCGGGCCCCCAGCAACTCCGCCGCCCGGATCGCCTCGGCCCGCCGCACCTCCGAGATCGCCTCGGCCGACATCTCCGCACTGCCGCAATCACCCGGGGTCATCGTCGCCACATGGATCGATGCTCCGCGCTGGGCCAACCGCAGCAGCGTACCGGCGCACTGGAACTCGATGTCATCGGGGTGAGCATGAATGGCCAGGACCGTGGTCATCGTCAGAGGCCCCCTGCCCGACCGATTTCAGTCGCCCGCGACGATCTCCGAAGCCTCGTCCACCCCGCCGGCGTTGTACTGGTTCACCTTGTTGTACATCGTCTTGAGCGCGATCCCGAGTTCCTCGGCCGCCTTCCGCTTGTCACCGGAATGTTTTTCGAGCACGCCGAGAACGACCTGCTGCTCGATGTCCCGCATCGTCATCGCCTGGCTGGGCATCGCAAAAGTCGACACCGCCCCGGGACGACTGGTCGCCAGTTGCACCGGGAGATGCTCAACCGCGATCGACCGGTCGCCGGCCATGATCACCGCGTGCTCGATTGCGTTGGCCAATTCGCGGACGTTGCCCGGCCAGTCATGAGTCGCCAGCCCGGCCAGGACCTCCGCCGACAACTGCTCGTCATCAGCCACCGGCCGCTTCCTGGCCCGAGCCAACAGCACGGCCGAAAGCAGCGGCAGGTCCGCACGGCGATCTCGCAGAGGCGGCAAGGGGATCTCGAACGTGTTGACCCGAAAATACAGGTCCTCGCGAAACTTGCCCGCCTCGACCATCGCCGACAAGTCGCCGTTGGTCGCGCAAACGATCCGCACGTCGACATGGATCGGTTCGTTCTCACCCACCCGACGGATCTCGCCCGACTCCAGAAACCTCAAGAGCTTGACCTGCATCGAACGGCTCAATTCGCCGAGTTCATCGAGGAACAGGGTTCCGCCATGAGCCACCTCGAACAGGCCGGTCCGCGACCGATCGGCACCTGTGAAGGACCCCTTGCGGTGACCAAAGAACTCGCTCTCGACCAGGTGCTCGGGCAACGCCCCGCAGTTGACCGGCACGAAGGGCAACTCAGCACGAGCACTCAATTCGTGCAACCGCCGTGCGACCAGTTCCTTGCCCGTCCCCGTCTCGCCCAGTACCAGCACGCTGGAATCGGTCGGAGCCACCCGCTCGATCAGCGTCGCCACCTGTCGCATCGCCTGCGTCTCGCCCACCAGCTCGGTCGATCCTTCGATCGCCTTCAAGCGGGTCTCCAGAGCCTGAGTCTTGCGATTTTGCTGTCGCCAGACCGCCGCCCGGGCCAGTGCCTGCTGGATGTCCCGCAGCTTGCACGGCTTGTTCAGAAAGTCGTTGGCGCGATGACGGACCGCCTCGATCGCCTGCTGCATGTCGCCGTGACCGGTATGAATGATCACGAACGTGTCCGGAGCCAATCGCTTGATGTGGTCGGTGACGTCCCAGCCCGAGATCCCCGGCATCTTCAGGTCGACGATCGCCGCGTCGAAGTGCTGCTCGGCCAACACCTCCACCGCCGCCTCGCCGTCCTCGCAGACCGTCACCTCATGACCCATCCGGGGCAGCTCGATCCGCATCACCTCGCGGATCGGCGCCTCGTCGTCGACAAACAGGACCCGCAGCGGTGTCACCACACCGCGATCGCCCTGCTGCTCTCCAGCTTCCCTGCTGTCCACGCCTTCGCCCACTCCCTGGTTCCGTCGAGGCGGCTGCTCGAGGTCCACCGTGACCCCGTCCGCGGACCCCCTCTTATCAGAATTCTCCATCAGCCTCAATTGTCTTTCCACCACCACCCGACGTCGAACCCGTCGAACCCGTCGAACCCGTCGAACTTGTCGAACTTGTCGAACTTGTCGAACTTGTCGAACTTGTCGAACTTGTCGAACTTGTCGAACTTGTCGATGAGACTCCGCCCAGCCACTCCGAATCGATCTGCTCGCTGCGTCGAGGCAGCTGCAGGCGGAACTGGCTGCCCTGCCCCACCCCGCCGCTGCTCGCCTCGATCGTCCCACCGTGGTCGCTGATGATCCTGTGACTGATCGAAAGTCCCAGGCCGGTCCCCTTGCCCGTCGACTTCGTCGTGAAGAACGGCTCGAAGAGATTCTCGATCGTCTCGGCCGTCATCCCGCAGCCGTCGTCGGCAAAACTCAGAGTCACCAGGTCCGTCTGGCTCACAAGCTCGATGTCCAACCGGCCACGCTCGCCGGTCGATTCCAACGCGTTGGCAACCAGGTTGAGAACCACCTGCTTGATCTGGGGACCGTTGATCTCCAGCGGACACGAACCGGCGGCGGCAAACGTGATCGCGCGATCTCGGAACCGGCTCATGTGACCCACCAACGCCAATACCTCGTTGACCAGCTCGACCAGGTCGTGAGGTGCCCGGGAGGTGTCCTGGCCGCGAGAGAAATCGAGCAGGCGGGCGGTGATTTCCTGGCAACGAAACGCCTCGCGGCCAATCATCTCGGCGTACTGACGAATCACCGTCTGCTCATCCGGAGCCGCCTGGCCCAGCAACGCCTCGAGCCGCTCCTGCAGACTCTCACCGGCCATCGCAATCGCCGCCAACGGGTTGTTGATCTCATGAGCGACCCCCGCGGCCAGGAACCCGACACCCGCCAGGCGTTCCGAGCGAACCAGTTGACGCGAGCGGTCGCGGACCTGGTCGTCGAGATCGTCGCGGATGTCGCGGAAACGATCGGTCATCTGGTTGAACGACTCGGCCAACTCGGCCATCTCGTCACGAGTCGACAGCTCGACCCGGTAGTCCAGGTCCCCCTGGGCAACCCGACGTGCTCCCTCGTGCAGAGCCCGAATCGGCTGAAAGACCCAGCGATACCCGGCGTGGACAAAGGCCACGAACAGCAGCACCGCGGCGATGGTCGATCCGATCAGCCAACGAGTCCGCGAAGCCAACGCTCCCTCCGCCTCACGCAATCGGCCCCGCAGACCCGCTCGCGGATCCGGCAGCGAACGGGCCGTCCGCAGCACCCCCGCCACCTGCACTCCCAACCCGCCCCGCTCCTCGGCCTCGATTCGACCCGCCACGGCCAAGACCTGGCCGATCTCGGCCAGTTGCCTGTCCAGCTGAGCCAGCAGTTGCCTCGAGACGCCGCGACTCGATCGGTTCTCGGGCGATCGCTCGAGCCGGCCCCAGCGCAAACGGTATTCCGAGAGCGCCTCGGTCGCAGCTCGGTGACAATCGATCAGGTCCGGGCCAGAGATCGCTGTTTGCTGGTCCAGCAACGGAGCGGCCAACACCGCGAGTTCCGCCTCGAGCCGCTCGCGGTCAGGAGCCTCGAAGACACTGAAGCTCAACTCGCGGACCGCCTGGCGGTACGACCACAGCCCGCCCAGGCCGCTGATCGACAGCGTGGCCATCATCACCAGCACCAGCGCAAGTCCGACGATCAGCTTGCGCCGAATCGATCGGGCCAGGACCATCGTGACCTCCATGTCCACCGGCGGCGAGCAGCGTTGACCGGCGAGTCTATCATCCACCTCGAGCCGACGACAAGAGGCTGACGGCTGCGGCGAAGCGGTGGAACGGTCTTGCCCGATCGACCACTCAGAAATTACACTCCCGCCCCCGTTGATCCCGCCCGCCTCGACTCGCAATGCCAACAACGCGTTGGAGCCCGACTGTGACGACCCTGTGCCGAAACTGCGTGCTGGTGGTCACCGCCCTGCTGGCGATCACCTCCACCGGCTGCGTCCACCGACGCCTGACAATCCGCAGCCAACCCGAGGGGGCCCGCGTGTTTGTCGACGGCAAGGAGGCCGGATTCACGCCGACCGCGGTCGAATTCACCTACTACGCCACACGCGAAGTGAGACTGGTCAAACCCGGCTTCGAGACGCAGACGCAAAAGGTCCGCCTGGCACCTCCCTGGTACCAGCTGCCGCCCCTCGACTTCCTCTCCGACAACTTCTCACCCGGTAGCGTCGCCGACCGCCGCGAGGTCCGCTTCACGATGGAACCCTCGGTCGTCGTGCCGCAAAGCGAGCTGCTCGATCGAGCCAACTCGCTGCGGACCGATTCCCGGATCGGGAAGTAGCCCGCTACCTGCTGGGCTTCGTGGGACCGCGTCGAGCCGATCTCGGCGCTTCCTTGACTCCCGCACTCCCCTTCAACGCACCACCCACACCCAGCAACTCGGGATGACGGGCCACCTTGTCGCTGAAAACCCGCAGGTCGCGGATCACCGGCTCGAGATTCTTCAGCAGCACCACCAGCGATGTGGCCGAGTCGTTGAGGTTGCGATAGAGAGTCGGGTCGCGAGCCAGCCGGTTCAGCGAACCCTCGGGTGTGTTCACCGTCTTCGAGAAGCGGGACAGGTCGCCGGTCAGTGACTCGAGATTGCCCAGCGTCGTGTCGAGACGTCCGACGATCGAACCGCCGTGACGGGCCAACGGATCGGTCACTCCCTGCAGGTTTTCGAGATTCGAGTTCACCGTCAGCACGGTCTTGCGGACCGCCCGCAAGGTCAACTCCGTCTCGCCCACCAGCCTCGGCAACGCGTCCAGAGAGTTCCGCAGGTTCTGCTTCTGACGAGGGTCGCCCAGGACATCGTTCGCGTTTGAGAACAGGTCGTTGGCCGTGGACATGGTTCGTGAGAACTGTTCGAGGGCATCGGCCGACTTGATGATCGCACCCTCCAACTCGCCTCGCCGACCACCCACCAGGCCGTTGATGTTCTCGGCCACGTCGGACCACTGACGACTGGTTGACTCCAGCGACGCCATCGTGATTCGCAACTGTTCGTCGAGCCTCGAGACCAACTGCATCGGATCGAGCGACGGATCACCCTTCAATCGGTCGCCACTTCGAAGCGGACGACCACTGCCACCCAATGTGAACTCAACGGTCGTGTCTCCAAAGAGACTCCGGACCAGCCGCGGACTGGCGCCGGTGCGAATGCCAAAACGAGGTTCCAGATCAACGATCACGCGGGTGCCATCCCGCTTGCGATCGATCGAGACCTCACGCACCGTCCCGATCGCCACGCCGTTCATCTCGACCGGACCGCCCGGCTGCACACCGGCGGCGGTCGGAAAGTGGATCGCCACCGTCAACGGCTTCCGCCAGAAAGAACCGAATTCGCCAAACTGCAGGATCATCACCGCGGCACACACGCCCGAGAGAATCACCACCACGCCGACCCGGAACTGCAACTGTCGTTCACTCATCCCGCTTCCCTTTCCAACACTTCGCTGCCGCCATGAAGGAAGGCGGCCACGCGAGGATCACTCGAGGACAACGCCTCGGCGATACTCCCCGAAAAAATTGCCTGGGGCTCGCCCTCGGCAAGACGTGAGACCGGTTCGAGCATCACCAGGCGGTCGGCGACGGCTCGGACGGTCGAGAGATCGTGAGTGACCACGACACTGGTCACCGGACGACGACGAGGGACTTCCCGTATCAAACGGTTGATCACTCCGGTCATCACCGGATCCAGACCGGTGGTCGGCTCGTCGTAGAGCATCACCGACGGCTCCAACGCCAGAGCCCGGGCCAATGCCACACGCTTCCGCATCCCGCCGGATAACTCGGACGGATTCTTCGAACAGACCTCCGCCGGCAAACCGACCTCCTCGAGTCGATCGAGCACCACCGCACGAATCCCCGCTTCATCCAGTCCTTCACGACCGCCGGGACCGGACCGCATGACCGATTCCCGCAACCCGAACGCGACATTCTCGAAGACATCGAAACTGTCAAACAGGGCCGAGTTCTGGAAGACGTAGCCCAACCGCAGCCGACGTCGATCTCGCTCGGAAGTGTCCAGTTCCGACACCGATCGACCGTCCCAGAGCACCTCGCCGGAGGTCGGCCGCATCAGCGACATCATCAGTTTCAACGTCACGCTCTTCCCGCAACCACTCTCGCCAATCACCACCAGCGTCTCGCCGCTGCGGACCTCCATCGTCAGATCCCGCAGCACCTGCTGATCCCCGAATCGACGACCCACTCCACGCAACACCACCGGATCGGCCACCGGATCGGCCACCGCCGCGACATCGGGATGCGGAGACGAGGGCGTCGGTTGAGGCTGATCGTGAGTCGACACCGTGGCGGGTCTCATGGCGTTTGGGCAGGCCACCGGGCC
>CAUZJR010000186.1:0-10053 GCA_963580005.1 Planctomycetota bacterium | reverse complement strand
TTCCGGCTCGGACCGCGATCTCTTCGACGTCCAGTACACCAGCACGACATAGGGCACTCCGTGAATGATCACGTTGGTCACCGTGAAGGCGTAGTCGGAACTATAAGTGATGATGCCCACGTGCCAGCAGACGGCAGTCGTCAACACCAGCAGGTCCTTACCCGGACTGCCTCGGCCGCTGCGATAGGCCAACAGCGACCGCAGGGAGTAGGCGGACAACGCCAGCCAGTAGATCGGCTCCAGCACCTGGGCCAACAGCATCGGCACCGCAACACAATCACCCTCCCGAAACCACTCGAACGACTTTTCACCCAGGTGGGCGTGCCAGTAGACCAGCGGATGGATCGTCGCCAGGTAGATCACCACTGTATCCACCCAGCGACTTACGCCTCCTGTTTCACCACCACGAGCACGGTACAGGATCATCCATCCAAACTGCTGCCGCACGAAGTGAAAGACCGCCAGGTAGGCCAACACCCTCCAGAAGATCAACTCGCTCTCGCTGTACAACGCCCAGCCGATCACGAATCCCGCCAGGGGAACCCCCGGTGCTGCCCAGGGGGATACCGGGAGTATGCTTGGGATCGCCCAGGGCCTCGAGGAATTTCAGCTTGCCGTCGTTCAGCTCGTGCATCGCCCCGCAGTACTGGCAGGCGACCCGCTGTGCCGCGTCGGGTTCCTGAATCGTCAGCGGTCCGGCGCAACTGGGGCAATTGATCGTCGATGCACCGGACCGGGTGCCGGCCTCGACCACCAGCGGATCGTCGGCCACTCCGCTCGACTTCTCGCACCTCGGTCCAGCCCGGCTCGAAGAGCCTCTCGAAGACCGCGACCGCACGGCGAGGCACCGTCAGCGTTCCGCAGGTAAACACGTCCGCGGCCAGGTACCCGTACTCGGGCCAACTGTGCAACGACAGGTGACTCTCGGACAATATCGCCAGCCCGGTCACGCCCTGAGGGCTATAGCGGTGGACGTGCGATTGAACCAATGTCGCCCCGATGGCCAACACCGCTTCGTCAATCGCTCGACCAATGGCCTCCACGTCATCGATCCGCGAGTCGCACTCCCACTTCTCCACCAGCACGTGGCGGCCCAGCGAGGCCATGTATCACCGTCCTTCCCTGCCCCCTCCCTGTCACAGCCGGAGTGGCTTACCCGCGTCGTGGCACCGCTGACAGCGCAATCGCCCAAAAGCCGCCTGTTCGACTCAACCCGCCGCAACTATAGTCCCGCCGCCTCGATGAATCGCCGCTGGCAATTCCCCGACCAGGAATCCGACCGATGTTGCTGGCTTCCGCTGAAGCGATCGCCGAGTCCGCCGCCGACACCGAAGCGGAGTCCTTCAACCTGGTCACGCAGGTGCAGGAAATGGCCGTGGCGTTTGCGCCCAGACTGGGGGCGGCCGTCGGAGTCTTCATACTGTTCCTGATCGGTGGCAGGATCCTGATGACGATCATCCACCGGATGGGACGCAGCAACCGCATCGATGATGAACTCTCGAACTTCCTGGGCCGCTCGGCCCGGGTCGGCATGCTGCTCTTCGGAGCCGTCTCGGCACTGGGCACACTCGGCATCGATATCGGGGCCCTGATCGCCGGACTGGGCCTGACCGGCTTCGCGCTCGGGTTCGCACTCAAGGACACCATCTCCAACCTGCTGGCCGGGATCATGGTCATCATCTACAAGCCGTTTGATCTCGATGACATCATCCTGGTGGGAAAATTCGAAGGCCGCGTCCGCTCGATCGACCTCCGCTACACCGTGCTCGACTACGACAACCGCATCGTCTACGTGCCCAACTCCAAGCTCTTTGTCGACTCGATCGTCGTCGACGATGACGGCAAGGCCGCGGCCTCCGAGGCAGAAGCCGAAGCGGCCGCCGCAGCAGCAGCCCATGCGACCGGTGCCAGCCCCGATCCCGATCAGACTCCACCACCGATGACTCCCTAGGACTTGAAATCGATCCGCCAGCGTCCTAAATTCGGGGGTTCCAGCAGCGGCATGGGCCGCCAGCGGATCTTTCCCGGAGACAGAGCGAATGGGTCGGCACACCGGACCAAAGGCACGCATCAATCGGCGACTCGGAGCGATGATCTTCGAGAGTTCCGGAGCAGTCCGCTCGGCCGAACGACGCGACTACCCGCCCGGCATGTCCCAGCGACGCCGTAAGCCCTCCAACTACGCACTCGGACTGATCGAAAAACAGAAGATCAAGTACTACTACGGGCTCCGCGAACGCCAACTTCGCCGCTACTTCGACGCCGCCAAACGCGAGCAGGGCAACACCGGAGAACAGCTGCTGATCCTCTGTGAACGACGGCTCGACAACGTGATCCGGCGAGCCGGGTTGGCCGAAACGCGGCCCCAGGCCCGACAGGGAGCCTCGCACGGCCACTTCCAGGTCAACGGCCGTACCGTCACCGTCCCCTCGATCCGCACCAACCCCGGCGACGTGATCTCGGTCCGCAACCGACCCAACCTCAAGTCACTCTACGCAGCAATGCTCGCCTCGGGCTCGGCCAACGACACCGACTGGATCGAAGTTGACGCCGACAACCTGACCGTCACCGTCACCGCACTGCCCACCTCCGAAGACGTCAGCCTGCCGGTTGAGGTCGGTAAGGTCATCGCCTTCCTCTCGCGATAGACCGACCCCGACACGTCAACGCGGCCGGCCGAATTGGCCCGACACGATGACACAGCCACGACCCACCGCCATCCTGCTCTTCGGAGCACCCGGAAGCGGCAAAGGCACACAGGGGGCTGTCCTGGGCGGACTCCCCGGGTTCTTTCATCTCTCCAGCGGTGAAATCTTTCGCGGACTCGATCCCGACTCCGAAGATGGACAGGCGGTCGCACAATTCACCGCCGGCGGAAACCTCGTTCCCGACGACTTCACCGTCTCGCTGTGGCGAAACCAACTCGCCGCCTGGACCGCCGAGGGCACCTTCGACCCGGATCGACAGATCCTGCTGCTGGATGGGATCCCACGCAATACCGCCCAGTGTAAATTGATCGCCGACGATGTCGATGTGAAACTCGTGCTGCACCTCGCCGGAACCGACTACGAACCGCTGGTGCAGAGGATCCTCGATCGAGCCCGTCAGCAGGGACGGCCCGACGACGCCGACGAATCGATTGTCAGGCACCGCTTCGATGTCTACCAGTCCGAATCGGCACCCGTGCTCGACTACTACCCGGCCGAACTGCTCGGCGACGTCGACCCCATCGGTCTGCCCGGCGAAGTGCTCACCCGAGTCCTCGAACTCGTGCTCCCCGTCCAACAACGCTTCCTGAACAGCTAGCCCGCTGCTTGCCCGCTGCTTGCCCGCTGCTTGCCCGCTGCTTGCCCGCTGCTTGCCCGCTACGGGGCATCCAGCAGCGACTTGCGGATGCGGTCCAGCTGCTCCAGAGCCGCCAGTGGGGTCATCGCCTCGATGTCCATACCGCGAATCTCCTCCAGCAGTGGGTGAGGCGGAGTCTCGAACAGAGACAACTGGCGACTGGAAGTCGGGTCGGTCGGCCGAGACGGCAGCCTGCGACGACCCTCCTCGTCCAGGTGGTCCGACTCCAGGGCCTCGAGGATCACACGGGCCCGATCGATCACTTCGCCGGGCACACCGGCCAGACGTGCCACGTGGATCCCATAACTCTTGTCCGCCGAACCCTCGACAATCTTGTGCAGGAAGACCACATCCTCGTCCTGCTCGTGAACGACCACGTTCAGGTTGACCGCACCTCCCAGGGTCGAGGTCAACTCGGTCAGTTCGTGGTAGTGAGTCGCGAACAGTGTCCGGCAACCAACCCGGTCGTGCAGGTGTTCGGTGATCGCCCACGCCAGTGAGATCCCGTCATAGGTGCTGGTGCCTCGACCGATTTCATCGAGCACCACCAGGCTGTGTCGGGTGGCGGCGTTGAGAATCCTGGCGGTCTCGGTCATCTCGACCATGAACGTACTCTGGCCCTTGCTCAACTCGTCACTGGCACCCACGCGGGCAAAGACCCGGTCGGCCACGCCCACCCGCGCCTCGCTTGCCGGAACAAATGACCCCATCTGGGCCAGGATCGTTACCAGCGCCGCCTGGCGAATGTAGGTGCTCTTACCCGCCATGTTCGGGCCGGTGATGATCTGGATGTGGCCCGAGACTCCGCCCACCCGGACGTCGTTGGGCACGAACTCGCCGGTGGGCTGGATCCGGTCGAGCACCGGATGACGGCTCTCACGCAGGTCCAGAATCGGCTCGTCGGTCAACTCGGGTCGGCAGTAACCCCGCGACGCCGCCAGCACACCCAGCCCCCTCAGCACGTCCAACCGCGACAACACCCCCGCGCTGGCCTGCAACCGCAGGCACTCACCCGCCACCGACTCGCGCAACGTCCCAAAGAAATTCTGCTCCAGGGCCACCGCCTGCTCCTCGGCACGCAACACCTTCTCCTCGTGCTCCTTCAGCTCCGGAGTCACATACCGCTCCTGGTTCTTCAGCGTCTGCTTGCGGATGTACTCTTCGGGCACCTTGCCGAGTTGGGCCGCGGTCACTTCCAGGTAGTAGCCAAACACCTTGTTGAACCCGACCTTCAGGCTCCCGATCCCCGTCCGTTCGCTCTCGCTGGCCTGGTACGCCGCGATCCACTCCTTGCCGCCCCGGGCCAGGTCCCGCAACCGGTCCAGCTCGGCATCGAAACCGTCACGGATCATCCCGCCGTCGGAGACCAGAAGTGGAGGCTCCTCGACAAGCGTCCCGGTGATGCGTGTGCACACGTCCTCGCACAGGTCCAACCGCTCGTCGAGCTCACACAGCAACCCCGATTGGCGCTCGCCCAGCAGTTGCTTGAGTCGAGGCAATCGACCCAGTGTCCCGGCCAGGCAGCCCAGGTCTCGAGGCGACGCCCTGCCGGTGGCCACGCGAGAGGTCAGCCGCTCGAGATCGTAGATCCCACGCAACTCGTCGCCGATGTCGCGGCAGACAGCCGGCAGGCCCTGGAACTCCTCGACCGCATCCAGCCTCGCCACGATCCGGCTCGAGTCGGTCAGCGGGTTCGAGAGCCACTCGCCCAACAACCGCGCACCCATCGACGTCACCGTCTCGTCGATCACTGAAAGCAGGCTCCCCTCACGCTTGCCGTCGATCAGAGTCCGCGTCAATTCCAGGCTGCGACGAGTGGCCTCGTCGATCATCAGGTACCCGCTGCTGGAATGAGCTTCCAGCCTCGAGACGTGCGGCAGGGCGCTGAGGTGATTTTCGGCGACGTAGCTCAACAACGCACCGGCGGCAGTCACCGGAGCCGTGTCGTCGTCGCTGAAATCAAACCCTTCAAGCGTCAGAGTCCCAAAATGCTCAAGCAACGTCCTCCGACAGGCCTCGACACCGAACTGCCAGGGAGCCCGCCGCGCCAGGCTGATCCCCAACTGCTGCGACAGCGAATCGATCCCCAATTCCTGCTCCACGTCCTCCGACACCAGGCACTCGGCCGGAGACAGCCTCGCCAATTCGTCGGCCAGCCCGGTCAATGTGACCGTGGTGGCCTGGAACAGGCCGGTCGAGAGTTCCAGCCACGACAGGCCGATCCCGTCGCGAGTCGAGGCGATGCCGGCGATGTAGTTGTAGCTGTGAGGATCCAAGAGCGCCGGGTCGGTCAGCGTTCCCGGAGTGATCGTCTGAGTCACCTCGCGGCGGACCATCCCCTTGGCCGTCCTGGGATCCTCGACCTGGTCGCAGATCGCCACGCGGTACCCCGCACGGATCAGCTTCTGCAGGTAACCGTCCAGAGCGTGGTAGGGAAACCCGGCCATCGGGACCGGGTTGTCCGAGTTCTTGTCGCGACTGGTCAGGGTCAGACCCAGTACCGGGGAGACCACCTGGGCGTCTTCGAAGAACAACTCGTAGAAGTCGCCCATCCGAAACAGCAGCAGGGCCTCGGGGTTCTGACCCTTGACCTCGGTGTACCGCTGCATCATCGGAGTCAGTTTGCCCGGACGGGCAGACTTGCCCGCTCCCGGCTGCGGCTGCGGCGTCGACTGCGGTTGCGGGTCGACGGGATCGAGGTTTCCGGAATCCACCATGACGCCGGTGCTGTCTTGAGAAGGAGGTCAGGGGTGGGAAGGGACGACGGGCATCAGCCGCGAGAGTCCGGGAACAGCTGGCTGACGCTGGTCCGTTCGTGGACCGACTGAATCGCGGCGGCAAACAGGGGAGCCACGCTGACCACCTCGACGTTGCCAGGCAACGGTTCAAACGCCGTCTCGATCGTGTCGGTGATCAACATCGTCTTGATCACGCTGTTGCCAATTCTCTCGGCGGTGCCCGCAGAAAACACGCCGTGGCTGACCGCGGCATAAATATCACCGGCACCACGCTCTTTCAACAACTCGGCCACGCTGATCAACGAGCCGCCGGTGATCGTGAAGTCATCCACCACCAGCACGTTCTTGCCGTCGACGTCACCGACCACCTCGAGCACTTCGGCCCGCTCGTCGTGACCGGTCCGCTGCTTGCAGCCGAAGACGGCCGGCACATCCAGCACTTGGGCGTAATCGACCGCGTCCTTGGCGAACCCGGTGTCCGGACTGCAGACAACCAGGTCGGGAATCTCCATTTCGCGGACCCGCTTGCAGATCGTGTGGCGGGCGTAGAGATGATCGACGGGGATGCTGAAGAATCCCTGGATCTGCGGGCTGTGCAGGTCCATCGTCAACACCCGGTCGGCACCGGCCGCCTCGATCGCGTCGGCACAAACCCGGGCCCGGATCGACACGCGGGGCTCGTCCTTCTTGTCGCCCTTGGCATAGCTGAAGAACGGGATCACCGCGGTGACCGACTGGGCACTGGCCCGCTTCAATGCGTCGATCCAGAACAACAACTCCATGAAGTTGTCGTTCACCGGATAGTGCACACCCTGGACCACGAACACGTCGCGGCCGCGGACGTTCTCCTTGACCCGCACAAAGACATTGCCCTCGCTGAAGATGTGAGCGTGACAGGGCACCAGCGGCACATCCAGGCAGTCGGCAATCGCCTGGGCCAACACCGGGTTGCCCGAACCGGGCAATACGGCGAGGTCGCCCTGGGGAGCCTGGAATGACTGGGCGCGAGGACCCGAGCGTGCGGAGGTTGAGTCGGCGGCGGGGTTCATCGGGCGCATGATATACAAGCCCACCGGAACCCGAAAGTCGACGCACATTGAGGATTGACGGCTCGCCACGTGCGGCTTATCACACCTGCAGTCCCGTCGATCATGTCAAACCCGCCTCGGACCCCACAGCCGTGTCGCGACTGTTCAACTTCTCGGCCGGACCCGCCGTGCTGCCCGAAAGTGTGCTGGCCCGGGCCCGGGAACACCTGCTCTCGCTGGGCGAGACTGGCATCGGAGCCCTGGAACATTCGCACCGCGGAGACGCCTTCGCCGAAATCCTCGCCTCGGCCCAGGCTCGCATCCGCCGACTGGCCGAACTGCCCCAGGACATCGAAGTGCTGTTCCTGCAGGGAGGCGCCTCGCTGCAGTTCGCCATGCTGCCGGCCAACCTCCGCGCCCAGGGACACACCGCCGACTACATCATCAGCGGACACTGGTCGCTCAAAGCCCTCGAAACAGCACGCAGCAACGGCAGCGTCCACGTGGCAGCCTCCTCGGAACACGTCAAGTTCCGACAACTCCCCGACACACCCCACACCTCCCCACAACCCGCCTACCTCCACTACACCTCCAACAACACCATCGCCGGCACACAGTTCTCCTCTCCACCCACCCCCCCACAGAACGTCTCACTGGCCTGCGACGCCAGCAGCGACATCTTCTCACGACCCATCGACCTCAAACTCCACGACCTGGTCTACGCCGGTGCACAGAAAAACCTCGGACCCGCCGGGCTGACCCTGGTACTCATTCGCCGCAGCCTGCTCGACCGAGCCCCCGAAACCCTGCCCGCCATCCTCCGCTACCAGGCTCACGCCGACGCCGGGTCGCTCTATCACACTCCGCCGGTGTTTTCGATCTTCGTCACCGAACTGGTGCTCGAGTGGCTCGAAGAGCAGGGGGGACTGCAGGTGATCGCCCAGAGAAACCAGGCCCAGGCCGACCGGCTGTATGACCACATCGACAGCAGCGAGGTGCTCGAGGGCCTGGTCGAGCCTGAAGCCCGTTCGCTGATGAATGTCGTCTTCTCAGCCGACAGCCCTGATGAGAACCGGCGATTCCTGGACCTGTGCCAGAAGGCCGGCGTGGTCGGACTCAAAGGGCACCGCAGCGTGGGAGGCCTGAGGGCCAGCCTGTACAATGCCCAGCCGGAGGCGGCCGTCGATCGGCTGCTGGAGCTGATAGACGCCTTCGAGGCGGAGACGACCCGGTGAACGATGACAGGGCGGCAAAGAACAAGTCCGCGGCCGATGCCGAGGACATGGCCCATGCCGACGTGGGAATCGTGGCGGCGCTGAAGATCGAGACCGCCCCGTTCCTGAGACGATGCCTGACGACCAAGAAGTACACCGGTGGGGAATTCACCTTCCGTGGCGGCCGCTACGACGAGGCTCGGGTGGCACTGGTCGAAAGCGGGCCCGGCTTCGCCCGCGCACGTCGAGCCACGCTGGCACTGATCGAAGCCCACACGCCCCGCTACATCGTCTCCTGCGGATTCTCCGGTGCCCTGAAACCGGAACTCAAGGTCGGACACATCGTGATGGCCAACGCGATCACCGACACACACGGCCACGAGATGCCCCTGTCACTCTCGATGCCAGAACAACTGCCCGACGGAGTCCACGCCGGCCGCCTGGTCGTGGTCGACGAACTGGTCCGCACACCGCAGGACAAGAAGGAACTCGGAGAATCCCACGACGCGATGGCTGTCGACATGGAAAGCCTCGCCGTGGCACAGGTCTGTCGAGACCAGGGAGTGGGGTTCATGGCCGTCCGGGTCATCAGCGACGACCTCGATACCGAACTCCCCCCCGAAATCCACTCGGTGCTCGCCGCCACTCCCGGACGCCGGATCGGAGCCGCGATCGGGTCGCTGTGGAAACGGCCCGGCAGCTACAAGGAACTGTGGCACATGAGAGAACAGGCCCGCTACGCCGCCGAACGACTCGCCAAGTTCCTCGACGGCGTCGTCGAACAACTCTACGAGTCGATCCCCACAGACTGAAACACCGCATGCGACACTGGATCCTCGCAGAAACCAACTACGGCCACGTCCGCGACAACGGCTACGACCTGGCCGTGCTGCCGCTGGGGGCCACCGAGCCGCACAACCTGCACCTGCCCTACGGCACCGACATCTTCGAAGCCGACCAGATCGCCGCGGCGGCCGCCGAGGCCGCCTTCCAGCGCGGGGCTCGTGTCGTCGTGCTGCCCACCATCCCCTATGGAACGCAAACCAACCAGCACGCCTTCCCGCTGGCCATGAACCTCTACCCCTCCACCCTCACACGAGTGATCTCCGACCTCGTCGAATCGGTTCACCGCGCCGGGATCTCCAAGCTGATGATCCTCAACAGCCACGGCGGTAACGAACTCAAGAGCGTGCTCAGAGAACTCGTCGGGGGACCGGTGCACCTGTTCCTCTGCGACTGGTTCCGCAGCATCTCGGCCGATGTCCAGGCCAAACTGTTCGACGACCCCGGTGACCATGCCGGCGAGATGGAGACCGCGCTGGCACTGGCCTACTTTCCCGACCTCGTCGCCCGCGACCCCGACAGCGGTGAACTCACCGCCGACCTGGGATCCGTGCGTGAGACTCGCTTCGAAGCCCTCAACCGAGGCTGGATCTCGATCACTCGACCCTGGCACCTGCTGACGACCAACACCGGTGTCGGCAACCCGCACCCGGCGACCGCCGAGGCCGGACGCAAGCTGATGCAGACGCTCGTCGAGAGACTCTCGGGTTTCCTGGTCGAACTGGCCGACGCCGATGTCGATGAGACGTTTCCCTACCCGCCCGAATGATGGACAAGCACGGCCCGCCATGAAGACTCTTCCACTCGCGATCGCACTGCTGGCCCTGGCCTCACTCTCACTCGCACCCCACGCCCTGGCCGCCGACAAGCTGGCGGCGTTCAACA
>CAUZJR010000185.1:0-10136 GCA_963580005.1 Planctomycetota bacterium | reverse complement strand
CTCACAGCTTGTCGGGCCGGATCCGCGGGCATACGCATCCACCCGGCAACCTCCACCAACATCAAACCCCGAAGGGGTTCCATCCCACAGCCCAGTGTCAGCACGCCGACAGGCGTGCGCCACGCTGGGTATCCCGCAACCCCCACCACCACAAAATCCCGAAGGGGTTTCACACGCCGAGGTGGCTTGATGTGGAGCCCCGTTGGGGTTCACAAATGTGCGGGGGCATACCGAACCCAGCGTAGCCCGCCTGGCAGCGTGCAACACTGGGCTTTGCGACGGAACCGCTTCGCGGCTATTTGGGTCTCGCTTCGCCAGTGCAATTTCACGGGTTGTCGGGCCGGATCCGAGGGCATACACATCCACCCGGCAACCTCCACCAACATCAAACCCCGAAGGGGTTTTCCGGGCTCGACGCCATCGGAAAGCCGGGCGAGTTGCCGTGCGGCTTGGCCCGCCTGCGGCAGCCTAGCCGTCGGACGACTCGACCTGGCCGTGCTCTCGATACCACTGCATCGTCTCAGCCATCCCATCGCTGAAATCGACCTCCGGCTCGTAACCCAACTCCCGACGAGCCTTGCCGATGTCGAAATCGAGGTTCAGGCCCAGGAACTTGATGCGGGCCGCCGACAGCAACGGAGCCTCCTGCTTGCCCAGCAACTTCCAGGTCGACTCCATCAGACGTGCCAACACCTTGGCCACACCCAGCGGCACCGACTTGCTCGGCTCGGGTAGATCCGCACTCCGGGCAATCAAACTCATGAACTCGCGCCGAGAAACCAGCCGGGCGTCGGTCAGGTTGAAGGCCTCGCCCAATACGTCGTCTCGAGAAATCGCCAGGAATACCGCGTCGACCAGGTTCGAGATGTAGATGTTGTTGAGCAACTGCTCACCGGTGCCCAGGTACTTGAACTTCCCGGCACTCAGGCTCTCGATCAGGCGAGGCAACACGTTTCGGTCGCGGGGCCCGTAGACAAACCCCGGTCGCAAAACGACCAGCGGAAACGTCTCGGGGTCAGACCGCCCCATCGCCAGGTCCTCACTCTCGACCTTCGTCAGAGTGTACCCGTCGATTCCGACTCGGCTGGGAGGCTCGGTCTCGTCGGTCCCGTGGTGATCGCGTGCCTCGTAGACCCCCAGGGAACTCATGTGAACGAACCGCTTCAATAGGCCCGTCGCACAGGCCGCGTCGATCAGAGTCTCGAGCCCGCGGACGTTGACATCACGGTAGTCCTCCACCGGGCCCCAGTCACCGACTTTCGCCGCACAGTGTACGACCACCGTCACGTCGGCGAGGGCCTTCGACAGAGATTCGGCATCGGTCAGGTCACCAACCACCACGTCGATTCCCTGATCGGACAGCCACTGGGCCGCTTCCCGGTTGCGGACAATCACCCGAGTCTGGTGCCCCAGTTCCCGGGCCCGCACCGCCACGTGGCTCCCCACCATGCCCGTGGCACCGGTCACCAGGATCCGATCGTCTGCGCCCAATTCCATCTCTTCGACCCCAACACCTTTCGCCAGAACCTCAGGCCGCACGCACGCTCAGCACGTCCCCGCCACCTGCATCACTCAACATCGCGGTCACCTCCTCGACGACCGCCGCAGCCGCATCAGGCCGCCCCCATTTCAACATCTCCGCAGCCAGCTCCATCCGCCTCGTCCTCGAACCTAGCAGGACACCCATCTCCTCGGCCAGTCCCTCGACCAACATCTCCCTCCCACCAGTCTCCTCGACCATCCGGGCCGCACCGCGATCCACAAACCAGCTCGCGTTGGCCCGCTGGTGGTCGTCGCTGGCATGGGGATAGGGCACCAGTACCGTCGCCACACCCCCGCAGGCCACCTCGGCCAGGGTCGTCGCTCCTGCACGAGCCACAAGCAGCTCGCTGCGACTCAGCCACCGTCCGGGCAGATCCAGGAACCGCTCCACACGAGCCTCCACACCGCACGACCGATACGCTGACTGCACCTCCTCAGGATCATGATCACCACACTGGTGAACCACTCGCCAACCCTCCATCAGGCCGCCAATCCGAGACAACGCCTCGGGGACCGCACGGTTCAACGACCGTGAACCCTGGCTGCCACCCAGTACCAGCAACAATCGCTCACCCTGCTCACCCTGCTCACCCTGCCCACCCCGCTCGCCTTCGGTGTCACCAACAGACATCTGCCGGACCGGGTTGCCCGTCAAGCGACACGACCCCGCTCTCGGCAGACTCGAACGAGTCTCCTCAAAGGCAACGCACACCCGCTGGGCACCTCGGCTCAGCCATCGAGTCGCCCGACCGGGGATCACGTTCTGCTCGAGCAACGCCACCGGAATCCGCAGACGTCGCGCGGCCAGCACCGTCGGCACACTCGCGAATCCCCCCAGGCCAATCACCACCGTGGGATCAAACCCCCTCACGATCCGCCGTGCTGCTCGGTAGGCTCGCCAGGCCGCACCCAACGACCGAAGCGGTCGACGACGCAGTGCCACCGACGACACCGACGGCACCGCGAAGTACTCGTATCCCCGACACCTCGACTCGCGACGCTCCAACGGTGTCCCGTGGCCGACAAAGCCGATTCGCCGAGCCACACCCTCAAACGCCTCGGCCACCGCGATACCGGGAAACAGGTGCCCGCCCGTGGCACCCCCGGCAAACAGGATCGATACCGATGAACGATGGTCCATGCGAACCCGGTTGAACTGGTTGAACTTGTTGACTGGGATGACTCGAAACAGACGACTGATCAGCGAACCTTCAGGCTGGCCACTGCGACAACGGCCAGTACGACCGATCCGATCCAGAACCGCACCACGATCTTCGTTTCACTCTCGCCGCCAAACAGCAGGTGGTTGTGCAAAGGGCTACAGGCAATCAGCCGCCGGCCCAGCAACCGGAACGACGCGACCTGCAGGATCACGCTGAGCGTTTCGATCACGAACACGCCGCCGACCACCACCAGCAGGATCTCCTGTCGAGTGACCAGCGCGGCGACTCCCAGCAACGCTCCGATCGGCAGGCTGCCGGTGTCGCCCATGAAGACCTGGGCCGGGTGGCAGTTGAACCACAGGAAACCCAGCATCGATCCGACCAGTGCCCCCATCACGATCGTCATCTCGCCGGCACCCGCCACGTAGGGGATGCTCAGGTACTCGGCCAGCACGCTGTGCCCAGCCAGGTAACACAACGCGGCAAACGCCGTCGCCGCCACCACCATGCAGCCGCTGGCCAGCCCGTCGAGACCGTCGGTCAGGTTCACAGCATTCGAACTCCCCACCAGCACGAGCACAGCCCACACCACGAAACCACCCCCCAACCACAGCCCGTGGTTGCCGATCGGCCAGATCAGTTCCAGGCCTCGAGGATGACTCGACAGCGCGTCGTACAGGATCCAGCCCAGGCCCAGGGACATCACCGCCTGCAGACTCACCTTCGTCCATGCCCGCAGGCCGTTGCGTGAAGTGCTGAGCTTGATCCAGTCGTCGAGACCTCCCAGCGTGGCGAATCCCACCGACGCCAACACCGCCACCTGGACGAACCGGTTGCCCAGGTCACCCCACACCAGTACCGAGAGCACAATCGAAGAGACGATGAACAGGCCGCCCATGGTCGGCGTGTCCTGTTTCCCGGCGTGCAGTTCGTTGAGTCGATCCGAATCGCTGGCCACTCGCTCACGGAACCGACGCTCCAACCAGCGGATCGCCAGCGGACCCAGCAGCAACGCCAGCAGGAACGCCGTCACGCTGGCCAACGCCGTCCTCGCCGTCAGGAAGACACGGCTGTCGCCCGAGGTATGAGACTCGACACTCTCGAGCAGCGGGCCCACGCGTTGCAGCAACCAGACCAGCATCAGTGCTCCACCTGGCAGAACTGCTTGACCACTCGCTCCATCCGCGCCTCCCGCGCCCCCTTGACCAGCACCGTGTCACCCGACTCAAGCAACCCCGGCAACGACTCCAGCAACTGCTCGACCGATTCCCCCGACCAGGTCGACTCGACAGGCATCCCCGCATCAACCGCGGCGGACACGGTCGAATCGGCCCACGAGCCTGCTGCCCACAGGCGGTCGATCCCGCCGCCGCTGGCCACCGCGGCACCCAGCTCGCCATGACAGGCCGCCGAATGTTCACCCAGCTCGGCCATGTCGCCCAGCACCAGCACGCGGCGTCCCGCCGCAGACCACTCAGACAACACGCGACAGGCCGCCAGCATCGACTCGGGACTCGCGTTGTAGCTGTCGTCGATCACGGTACCCCGTTCGGTCTGCTGCACTCGACACCGACCCGACGCGGTTAGAAACGTCGACAACAACCGGGCCGTCTGCTCGTCCGAGACCCCCAGCCCACGCGCCACGGCGATCGCCGAAAGGGCCGAGCTCACGAAGTGGCGACCGGCCACCTGCAGGCAGAATCGACATCCGTCCACCTCGAATCGCAGCTCACCCGAATCGTGCTCGACACCACGAGCCACGATGTCCGCCTCGGTCTCGACTCCCACCGTGACCCATTCCTGCAGCTCACCGGTCCCTGGGATCCGCTCGCGGCAGTCCACCGGAACCACCACCAGCCCCCCCTCCTCGACCGACTCCAATAACCGGCTCTTCTCGCGGACCACCGACTCGAACGTCCCGAATCCGCCCAGGTGAGCACGCCCTAGGCCCGTCAGTACCCCCACCGACGGTTGGACCAGTTCCGAGAGTGGCCCGATCTCACCGCGACCCGACGCCGCCACTTCGAACACCCCGAATCGGTCGTCCGGCTTCATGCTCAGCAGGCTCAGAGGCAACCCGACGTGGTTGTTGTAGTTCAAAGGGCTCTGGACCGCCGACCCGCAACTCGACAGCACATGGTGAATCATCTGCCGCGTGGTCGTCTTGGCGAAACTGCCGGTCACCGCGATCCGCACCGCACTGCACCGATCCCGATGCCAGGCCGCCAGGTCCCACAACGCCTGCAGGCTGTCAGCCACCCGAATACAGGCCAGACCCCGATGCCGATACCGATTTCGAAACGCCCCAGGTCCGACAACAGCCGCCACCGCGCCGCGACGGGCCGCCTCGTCGAGGAACTCGCCGCCGTGTCGCGTCTGACCCGGGAGCGCCACAAACAGGTCACCGGCCTCCACCACCCGCGAATCGGTTACCACTCGCCTGATGGGCCCCGGCATCGTCCCCGACGTCAGCTCGTCAGCAGTTCCGCCGATCGCTTCGAGCAGTTCTTCGCGTGTGATCCAGTGCATCTCGTCCCGCCTGCGTTTGAAGCTCAGGCCTCCACTCGACCCGACCTGGCCACCCCGTGCAGAGTGGTCCGCACCACCTCGCGATCGTCAAACCGCAGCCGCCGCCCGCCGATTTCCTGGTAGGTCTCGTGCCCCTTACCCGCCACCAGCACCAAGTCACCCGCTGAAGCGATCCCGAGTGCCTGGCAGATGGCGTCCTGGCGATCCTCGACAACCACCGGCTGACCTCCCGCCTCAACAACCCCCTCGGCCACCGCAGCCAGGATCCGCTGAGGATCTTCGCTGCGGGGATTGTCGCTGGTCACGATGCAGACGTCGGCTGCGGCCGCCGCTCGGCCCAGCAACGGACGCTTCAGCCGGTCCCGGTCGCCACCGGCTCCGAATACGCAGATCAGACGACCCGAGACCACCCGACGTAACGCGTCCAGGCAACGACGCAGTGCGTCGTCGGTATGAGCGTAATCAACGAACACGTCAAACGACTGGCCGCACTGAATCGCTTCCAACCGCCCGGGTACCCAGGCCAGCGACCCGATTCCCGCGGCGATGGCACGCTGCGAGACACCCTGCTCGATAGCCAGCGCCGCTGCCGCCAGGCAATTCAGGATGTTGTGACGACCCACAAGACGAGTGCTCACTTCCCAGGAACCTCGCTCCGTCGATCCGGCTTTGCGGTGCTCGAGCGTGAACCGGCTCCCGGCGACCGATTCCTCGAGCACCTCCGCCATCACATCCGCCTCGTGTTCGATCCCGAACGAGCACAGCCTGCGGCCCTCGAGAGTCTCGCGAGGGGCCTCGTCCACCATCGAAACGATTCGTGGGTCGTCGGCGTTGTAGATCACCGCTCCCGAAGGCGCACACAGCTCCAGGATGGCCGACTTGGCCGCCGTGTAGCCGGCCAAGTCGCCGTGGTAATCGAAATGGTCCTGGGTCAGGTTGCTGAGGATGGCGGCATCCAGAGCGACGCCCCGTGCACGGTCCTGGTCCAGAGCATGACTCGAGAGTTCCATTGCGGCGTGAGTCGTACCGCGGGCGACCATCGCGGCCAGCCACGAGGCCAGCGTCGCGGGGTCCGGTGTGGTCAGCTCGGCCTGCTGAGTATGCCCCCCGTCGTCGTACTCGATCGTGCCCAACAAACCGCTGCGATGACCGGCCGCCTGCCAGATCGCTCGCAGCAACCACGCGATCGTCGTCTTGCCGTTGGTGCCCGTGACACCGACCAGCCGCAGTCGCTGCGACGGGTCTCCGCAGACCGCCTGGCTCAGCCGCGAATACGCCGCACGCACGTCGTGCACCACGCATTGAGGCACACCCGCGGTCGAGACCGGGTGAGGCACCAGCAGCGAACCGGCTCCGCGAGCCACCGCCTCGTCCACATACGTCAATCCGTCCTGGCGTGTCCCGCACACCGCCGCAAACAAGCCACCCGGTACGCAACGACCGCTCTGGTCGGTCGCCTCGCTCACCCGGATGTCTCCGCAGCCGACGAAGCTGGCCGACGGGAACAGCCGCCTGAGACTGACGGTCACCGGGTGCCAGGATCCTCGTCTCGTCACCGCGCCAGGGCCTCCCTGCCCACTCGCCAGACAACTGATCGAACCAGGACGGAATCGACTCCCGGCCCAGCACGCAAACCGTGGTTTTCGACGGAATTCTGGTCAAATCCCCACACCTGTCAACCCGGGAATTCCCGACCCGACGCTTCGCCGGGTTCGACGTGATCGGCCTGCCCCGGTACGCTCGGTCGACACCTCGCCTGGAGTCCCCGCCATGACACCCCCTGACACTCGCTATCCCGAAATCACCGTCTCGGGACCACCTCGTGAACTCGGTCGCCAGATCGGCGAAGCCGCCGGAGACCTCGTCCGTGACTTCTGCGGCATCGCCCTGGAACGAGTGAACAAGACCGCCGCGGTCAGCCGGGATGAGGCCGATGCGGTGGCCGCCCGCTGCCTCGAATTCACACGCGACTACAATCCCGCACTCGTCGAAGAACTCCAGGGAACCGCCGAAGCCGCTGGCCTGCCGCTGATGGACCTGATGCTGCTGCAGGTCCGCAACCAGTTGACCGCCGAAGAGGACTCCGGTGGGTGTACGTCGGTGTCGATGCCCAGAGGTGTCGTGGCCCAGAATTGGGACAACGACCCCGAACTCGACCCCTTCACCGTCGTGCTCACCCGCCACCCCGACAACCGACCGTCACTGACCACGCTGACCCAGGCCGGGCTGATCGCCTACATCGGCTTCAACGACAGCGGACTGGGAGCCTGCCTCAATACGCTGCCCGCACCTACCCGGCTCCACGGCGTCCCACACTACTTCACGCTCAGAGACCTCTACGAACAAACCAGCCTCGACGACGCCGTCGAGTCCATTGCCCGGGCCCCCAGAGCCATACCCGCCAACATCATCCTCACAACCCCCCAGGGACCAGCCAATCTCGAGGTCACTGTCGACGAGATCCACGTGCTGCGGCCCGACGACGGGCGACGACTCACACACACCAACCACTGCCTGCACCCCGAACTGGTGCCCATCAACGAGCGGTTCCCCGAACTCATCCAGTCCTACTCCAGAAAACAACGCGTCGACACGCTCGTGCCCGACTCGACCGACGACTCACCGGTCGATCTCGAACCGATCAAGAGGGCCCTCAGAGACCACGACGGACACCCCCGCTCGATCTGTCGACACCCCAACGACGATCCGGAGACCGGGTTCTGGACCACCGTCTTCTCGGTCATCATCGAAGCCGAAGCACGCCGCATGCACGTCACACGCGGGACGCCGTGTGACCGCGAGTACGAAATCTACAAGATGACTGAGCGTTAAGAGGCGAGGTCACTCGCCAGCGGCCGCGGCCCGCTCGATCCGCACCACCGTCCCGTTCCGCCGTGCAGTCACGCCCCCGGGCAGATCGATCGCCGTGCCGGACGTCACAAGCTCGGCCAACGCCTGCCAGTGTGCAAAACTCATCGACTGCCGCGGCCACTGCTGGCGACACCACAACTCCAGCAGCAACGCCCGAACCAGGGGTTCGGCAAGACCACCCAGTGTCTTGCCGCACAGGCGGACCACCGACGGTGACCGCTCCAGCACGCAGCCGTCCCACACTCCCGCAACAGCCTCCTCGATCACCCCCACCGCCTCGGCCGACAGCCGCGAAACCCGCAGCAAAGCCTCACGCACACGCGGGTTGTAATCCCGCTCGAGGACCGGCAGCAGGTCGTGGCGGATGCGGTTCCGAGTCCAACGCGTCTGGTAGTTCGTCTCGTCCTCTCGCCATGCCTGGCCCAGCCTCCGCAGCCACCTCTCGATCTCCTCGCGACCCACATCCAGCAGAGGCCGCAAGAGCACCAGCTCCGGGCCCAGTGACTGATGACCCGGCATGCCCGCCAGGCCCTTCAGGCCCGTGCCCCGCAACAAATGATGCAGCACGGTCTCGACCTGGTCGTCACGGGTATGAGCCACCACGATCGCCTCGCAGCCATGCCCAACGGCCATCTGGCCCAACGCGGCGTACCGACTTCGCCTGGCCGCCTCCTCGGAATCCTCTCCGTCGAGCTCAACCCGGACCACATCGTGCTCCAGACCCAGTGTCTCGGCCAACTGCCCCACAAACACCGAATCCGCGACAGACTGCTCGCCTCTGAGTCCATGATCCACATGTCCCACCACGACCCGCAGGTCCGCAACGCCCGGGCCACTGACCATCGCCCGCAACAACCCCACGCTGTCGGCGCCACCCGAAACCCCAACCAGCACGGCGGTTGTCGGGACCGGGACACTCTGCCACCAGGCCCGCACACGCCCCGGGAGCCCGTCTTTGGCGTCGCTTTGAGAGTTCATGGCTCGAGGCTTCACTCGGGAACAGGCTGCGCCGCGGCACTGCGGACCGGCGGCCGGGACCGTTGACCACGCGACGACCTGTGGTAGGATGACCCTAATAACTGATTCAAACAAGATCGCGGTCCGGTCAGCGACCGGAACCCATCAGGACACTGCAGATTCGTCGTTTCCCATCGCTTCACCAGGGCTCTCAGGATGGCGGCCTTTTCCGTTGAAATTCCGAGTTCTGTGCTGGCATCGCTGGTGCTGGTCCTGCTGGTCGCCTCGGCAGGCTGCTGGGCCGCCTGGGCCGGCACGCGGACCGGACCAACCAGCCGGTTCCCCCGCACGACTCTCGGTCTCATCCCCCCGCCCCGGTGGATCCCCGTCGGTTCAACTTCCCCACTCCCTCACTACGCCGACTGGCGTGAGTATGAACGGTTTGTGAAGGCCGAATCCGACCGACGTTGAGACCCGCTGCGTGGGTCGACGCCCCGAAACGTACACTGCACTGCTCCTGACGGGTTCCCCTCGCCATCGGACCGATGGGAGGCGGATATGTACCTGGCAGACGTCGCAACGCAAGTCGGCATCGGCACTGTCGCACTGGTGATCGGAGCCACCGCCACTTGGCTCCTGGAACGCTCTCGCAAAGCCGCCGCCAACCAGCGACGCGAAGACATCATTCGCGATGCCGAGCGGGAAGCCGAAACGGTGCGGAAGTCCGCCGAACTGTCCGCACGCGAAGAACTGCTGCTGAAGCGGTCCGAATTCGATGCCGAGCACAGCCAGGTCCGCAATGAACAGAACCAGCTTGGCACCGATCTCGAACGACGGGAATCGGCTCTGGAAGAACAGCAGGATCAGTTCAAGAAGCGTGAGCGGATGCTCGAAGGGACCCAGAAAAATCTCGCCGATCGACAGAAGGTCATCGACAACCGCGAGTCGGAACTCGAACGCATGCTCCACGACGAGCAGGAAGAACTCTACAAGATCAGCGGCATGGACCCCGAAACCGCCAAGGACATGCTGCTCGATCGGCTCGGCCGAACGCTCAAGCAGGACTCCGGGGCA
>CAUZJR010000184.1:0-10147 GCA_963580005.1 Planctomycetota bacterium | reverse complement strand
TGAAGACGGGCTGAAGACGGGCTGAAGACGGGCTGAAGACGGGCTGAAGACGGGCTGAAGACGGGCTGAAGACGGGCTGAAGACGGGCTGAAGACGGGCAAAACGCACCGGTCTCGTTCATCGCTCAACGGGCAAGTCTGTACCGCTGTTCAGCTTCGTGATAGCGGAGGCGGGATTTGTTCTTTTCGTAGAACTCGATCCACTCGCCGATCGTCGGACGGGATTCCGAATAGTCGTGTTCCTTTTCCAGGCTGAACAGTGCCGGAAAGGTGAACCGCCGGAGCACGAAGATCGGGTTTCCGTAATGGCCAGGCGCATTGACGCTGAACTGGGGATTCGGCGGCTTCCTCGTCGACTCGCGTTTCATCCAGTCGAACAGATCATCCAGAGCCTGGCGCTCGCCGAGCCAGCAGGCCCGGATGATGTCGGCCGAGAATCGGATGTTGAAGTCATCGCTGGCTGAGAACTTCACGAGATGGTCTCGAGCCACCTGCGAACGCCGGGCCAGTACGCCCAGTCCTCCGAGGGCACCGAGACGGTGTTTGACCGGAAGGGACTGGTCGCCGGCCAACCGCACGAGCAAGGCCATCGATCCCTCTCCACTCCCGAACAGGTGCCGGAACCTGTCCTCGAAGTAACGGTAGGTTGTCCGGTCCCATTCGTGTCGACCCAGGCGGTAGTGAATCGACATGAGTTGTTCGAGGGCTTTGCGGGCCTGCCGCAACTCGGACGGCGGCGTGTGATTTCGTCGCCGCGGCAGGACAAAACGAGGCTCGATGTAACGACTCCGGCGGCCGATTGTCCGGCCGAGGCGTTCGAGCGGCTCGCGGCCCACGTATTCCCATGCTCCTGAGCCCAGCGAACGCCACTTGGGATTTTCGTCGACCCAGAGCTTCTTCATGAGGGGAGTCAGTCCTCGTTGCCAGTACGGATGGACCGGGTGCTGGTCCTGCCGCATGCCAACGACCTGCTTCTTGTCACCAGACTTGTCGATCATCAGCGAATCGAAAACCAGGCCGTCGGGATAGTAGGACTTGAGTGTCAGTTTCGGACCGTCGATCAACACGTGGACCAGGTGTGGACATTTCTCGTTCCATTCGGTGATGCCCGGCCGCAACCCATGGGGGTTCTTCGGCGTCACCATGGCCTGAAAATACGAGTTGCCGATATTCGAACCAGAACATCCTACGAGCAGGTCCACCGACTGATGGGGGCCGTATGGGGCCGAGCGACTGTAGACGTGGATATGGCCCCGGAAGGTCATGTCACAATTGGGGAGCGGTGGGTCCCATCTCAGATCTCCACCGGGAACCGCATTGCCCGCCTGGCCGAAGTAATGGCTGTAGAAGAACCGCCACGTCACATCGTCATCAGCAAATCGTTGTTCAGCCAACGATTGGCCCGCCCCCTTTCCAGCCCCCGCCTCGCATACGAACACGGCATTCCCATAGCGAAAGCTGAACGGGCCGACATGCCCCGCCTCGTTGTCACGAGGACTGTAAAACACTCTCCAGAACGGCATGTCGAACCGCTCGGTCAACCGGCTGTCCAGCTTGCCCGGCTGGAAGTAGCGAGGATACAGCGGGTCGAGGCCGTGCTCCCAGTCGGTCACCCAGTCATGGTTTCCCTGTGTCGGATAAAACGGCGTGTTCCTGAGCATGTCGCGGTAGACCCCGAACGTCAGCAGATCGTACTCCGCTTCATCGAGAGCCCATCGCTGCGAGAGATCACCCGTGTGGATGATGAAGTCCGGTTTCGGTCTCAGTGCCGACAGCAGGTCCGCCACAGGACACTGGTCTCCTGTTTCCGGTTGTCCACTGTCTCCCAGGACCACAAAGGAAAATGGTCTGTTCTTCCTGGCCGCGTGCGTTCGGAAGTGATACGACTCGTCAAGTGGCGTCAGCCAGGTGTCTCCAGAGCGAATGCGGTAATAGTATCGCGTGTCCGGCTCGAGATTGGTGATCTCGGCAAAGTGCATCCGCCGGGCCCCCGGTGACTCGACCACCTGCCCAAGTTTCCGCGTCAGACCGAATTCCACGGTGCACGGCTGCTCGTCGTCGATCATCCAGGCGACACCCATCGAACGAGTGGTCCCCTTCTGCAGGTACGGATGACGCAAGAGTGTCGGCGGCGCGTCTGGGGCTTCCGACCCGGAACCGACAGCTTGCCAATGTGAAGAGGAGGCCAAGCCGACCAGCAGCAATATGCCTGCCGACAGTCCCACGACAAGGAGTTGTCGAACAGGCCGGTTCACGACACGTTTCATCTCGTTCTCACTGCAAGACATCTTGGGCCGAGGTGCTGACGACATGCATCTCGGTCGATGTTGTCCAAGTTTCGGGCCAGCCGTTTGCCTTATAGCCATGAGGCACATCGGTCTCCAGGGACGAAAACGGTCCGTTTCCCACACGAGTCAGCACACCACCAGGCCCCATGGCCGGATCAATGGCAACGGTCAACTCGAACGGTTGGCGGATGTCCACTTCGGGACCGTGCCAGGAGTTCGGATAGGTGTCTGCCGGGTCGAAAAGCGCGACATTCAGTCGCGGCTGATATCCATCAAGAGAGACGTGAATCCTTGGGAACGCTTCGTTCCCGGAATGTCCGGTAAGCAGGATGCGGGACGGCCGGGGAGCCAGCGGCTCGCTCTTGAACGACCATGCCATCACGCCATCACGGGGTGGAGGCCAATTGAACTGTTCGCGAACCGTGCCCACGGTGTCGATGACCTGGCCGCGCAGTCCCAGGTCATCGACGGCCAACTGAACGCAGTGATGGTACTCAGCCGGTGCCGGCATGCATCCGCCCGGCCCCGAGCTGGTCCCGGCCCCACCCGTGGTGATCTGGGGCACCCCGTCATGAACCTGGATATCAAACGCAATCACGTGGCTGCACAGATAGGCGGTCACGTTGTGCCTGACCAGCACCTCCCAAAACGGCTCACCGAACTCGGGCAGCATGCCCCACTTCGGAGCGTTGTAGCCGTTGACGGGATGAACCGGGGAATGCCCCAGGACGAACTTGAATCGAGCATCAGAGTGTTCGGTGAGAACCCGATCGACCCAGCCGTGGTCGACGCGTCCGCCCATCATGGTGAAGGGGCTACCCATGTTCATCGCGTAGACACTGATCCCGATGATCAGCAGGTCGCCTCGCCGATCAAACCATGTCAATCCCTCCTGGCCCTCCGGACCGTTCTGAGGCATCTCGTGAAACACCTCTCTCCAGACGGTCTCACTGACCGGCGTCATCGTGTCGTGGTTGCCGGGGATCCGGAACACGGGGATGTCCAGATCGGCCAGTGGCTTCATCTCTCCGGCAAGCTTGTCGATCCACTCCTGACGGAGGGACGGGCCGTCGTAATTGGGCCCATGCTCGGGTGTCAGTCCCCAGATCAAGTCACCGAGAAAGCAAGTGAACTGGGGACGGGGATCAAGTCGATGAATCACTCGGTGCACTGCGGCAAGGTGTTCTTCGTGCCCACGTCCAGGCTCGGGCGGACCGATACAACAATCGCCATACGCTACAAAGTGACAACCCGGCTCGTTCCGGGGCAGCAGCGTCTGTAACGTCGCGGATCCGTTCATACGAGAAACCCCCTCACATCATCACGGGCATGGACACGTGGCCAGGCACCGGACATTCTGCCACTGCGAACTGCTGATGGGCAAGGAAACGTCAGGTTCCGGTAACAACACGCCGAGTCAAACCGCGGGAGCGGGATGGCGGTTACCGCCCCTGAGCGGCACACGTTCTCACACGCTTGCATCCCGGAGAACGGTACTGGCAGACTGGACGAGGATGCACGAAGAGGAGAACCGGGATGGCGGAGTTCCATGTCAAGACAAGCGAGACTGGCACGGTTCAGGGACCATTCTCCAGCGGACAAGTGAAAACGTTGGCGGAGAAGGGAAAGCTCGAGCCAAACCACCTTGTGTCTTCGGACAAGGGTGCATCGTGGAATGCCGCCAGCCGTTTTCCTTCATTGGAGTTCCCTGAGCCGGACCTGCAACTCGAAGAACCATCCGCTGCCGTTCAACCCATTTCCGTTTCGACTGACAGTCTCTCTGCACCTCTGCCTCCATCGTCTGCAAGGATTTCAAAGAAGCTGGTGTTGTCGTTCGTGGTTGGTGGAGGAATGCTAGCACTGCTCGTAGCTGGGGTGATGGGTAGGTTTGTCGTTTCCGGTGAAACACAGATGCCAAGGACGAGCCTGCCTGCCGCCGACACGTCACAACCTAAACACCTCGGTGAGGCAGCGTTTAACGCGTTGGCACAAAACAACAAGAGTGATTTCGCGAAGCTCAGACCACAAAAGCAGGAGATGATTGACCTGGCACGGGTGTCCGTGTCTGAAAAGGAACGTGCACGGATCTTGAACGGATTGGATTCGTTGTTTGAAAAGAAAACTCGCATCACGGAAGACTCGTTCAAGTCGATCAGAGAGAAAGCCAAACGGGACGGGGTCGACTGGACAACTGCTGAGTTCAAGGACATTGAGTATGCGAATCCCAAGAAACGCGATGGTGTGCAAAAAATGGACATCGATGTGATGTTCCAGTCCAACGGCACGACTTTTAAATTGCGGTTGGATGATTGCCTGCAGATCAATGACCGGTGGATCATCTGGGACTCCATGCGATGGTACGGAAAACTCAAGGAGTAGAAGCAGGGTGGTTCGGGTAGTACCCGAGCCGATCCACGCGGAGACTGGCGGCTGTGTCCGAGCCTGGGGAGATGCGATGCGAGTTCTGTTGGCGTTGCTGCTGATCGTGGTGGCGACCACCGGCGTGTTGGTCGAGGCCACCGATCCCGAGATCGACTTGCCCGAAGGCGAGACGAACATCCGCCTGGCCACGGCTCGACTTCCCGTGGTCCGGAAGTCCTGCAAGTCGACCGGCCGGCTGGAGGTGACGGTGGAGAGTCGGTTGGTGAAGTCGAACCTCCCGGCGGATCCCCTGATCGATTTCGCACTCGAGGCCCGTCGCCAGGGACTCGAGGGTGTGCTCGATCCCGATTCGATTCGGGTTGTCAATCGTGTCACGGGACAGCAAGTGGCCCATTCGCTGGGTCCCGGGTTCCGTCACGGTGACTCGGGACGGGTTCGCTGGCTGATCACCGGCCCGCGACAGATGCGCTACACGGTCAGCTTCCGCACACGTCCCACGCGACGGGTGGCCTCGACCAGGGAACGGGTGCCGTTGATCGGTGTTGGCGATCTGCTGAGATACAACGCGACTGGTCCCCGGCGGATCGGTGGTCTGGTCGGCTTGTCGCGAATGGTCGATTTGACGGGTGACGGCCGGCTCGATCTGGTTTCGGCGGGGATGTACACGTTCGAGTCAGGTTGGCCCGGGACCCGGATCCCACACGACTGGGGTGGACTGTGGTGCCGGCCGGCCCTGGGGCGGGAAACGAAGGGACCCGGTCCGCTGCTCTTCGGAGATCGCATCCCGTTGCGGTACAAGACCTCTCGTGAATCGAAGGAGTTTCACCACTTCAATGCCGGCTACATCCACGGTGATGCGGCCGACCTCAACGGCGACGGGCGACCGGATTTGTTGTTCACCACGGCAGCCAAGTCGTCCCGTTTCAGTCGAATCCCCAGCGTTCATCTCGCCGTACACCTCTTCCTGGATTCCGGCGACCGCGATGCGGGAGGCATGCCGATCTACCTGTCGGCCGGTCGTGTGCCTCACCCACCTGAGTACTGGGGGCCGGTGAGAGCTGTCGACCTGGACGGTGACGGGGTGGTGGACTTGGTGATGGGCAGTATGTATCGCGACGAAGCCGGACCCGGGTCGGACGTTTCGGCTTGCTACATCAGGAACCGGAATCCCAAGGTCTGGCCGTTCGAGCCAGCCGAACCGGTGACAATCTCAGTGGGCCGCCGGCCCTGTTTTTTCGACGTTGACGGTGACGGGAGGCTGGATTCGGTCTGCCTGGTCTCCGATTCGCGGACGAAGCGGTTGAACCGTTCCAGCCGTTTGGGATGGAGACGCAACCGGGGTGAGTTTCCTCCACGGTTTGCTTCCGCTTTGGTGCTTGAGGAAGTGGCTCTGAAGCACTGTTACAGCACTGCTGCGGTCACGACGGGGCCACGGCCCGGCGTGGTCGTTTCCTACCGCTCGTGGCAACGCGTGGCGTTTCTTGAGGCGGTCTCGCCGCCGTCCCGCGCGGGGTCATCTTCCCGCCGTCGACGATTCGTGACCCGCAAGCTCGTGGCTCCCTCGCCGGTGATCGCCCTGGGTGACCAGGCGACACCGTTTCCCTGCGATTGGGACGCCGATGGCGATTGGGATTTGCTGGTTGGCGGTGGGTACGGCGACGTGCGGATCGTGATCAATTCGGGCACGACCCTGCAGCCGCGATTCGAAACGGCCCGGCCGGTGCTGGCCGATGGCCGACCGATCGAGGTCCACATGAGCAACGTGTTCCCGGGGCTGGAGGAGTACGGTCACAACATGGGGTACCCACACCCCTCGTTTGTCGACTGGGACGGTGACGGGTTGCGAGACCTGATGCTGCCCAATATCACCAACCGGGTGTTCTGGTACTGCAACGTCGGCACTCGGAGTGAACCCCGCTTCGGACCCCGTCGCCAGGTGATCTGTGACGGGTTTGCCGAAACCGCCGGAACGCTGAGTGCGACGGCCAGCCTGCTGGGGGCCGACACGAAGGAATGGACCAAGCGGGTCCCCGATCCGCACTCACCGTTCGGTTGGCGGAGCCGTGGTGGTTTCGGAGATTTCAACGGTGACGGGTTGTGTGACCTGGTCACCACCGATGGCCAGGGGCCACCCGACACCAACCGCTACGCGGCCCATTCGGCGATTTTCGTCCAGTACCGGGACGGGCGAGGGCGGAGGCGATTGAAGAAACAGCAGGTGGTCACGTTGCCCGACGGCAAGCCGCTGACCAACGTCGTCGGTCAACCGGCGCAGTTGATTCCCGTCGACTGGGATCGTGACGGACTACTGGACCTGGTGATCAATCATGGGGCCACTCTGGATACGGCACCCGCGTTCGTCCGCAACATCGGGACCCGGACCGAGCCCCGTTTCGATTTTCCACGGCGGCTGAAGTGCTTTGGCGAGGAACTTTCGGGTCTTGCCAAGCACGGTCCCTATTACGGAGTCGGGGATCTGGATGGAGACGGCCGGCCGGATTTGCTGGCCTGCCCGGAGATGGGGACCTATCACTTCTTTCGCCGCACGGCGCTCGACATGCCGCGGCGACCACGGTTCGCCATCGGACCTGCCGGACGCCATTGACCGTGGTTCGGATCTGGCGGGTTGAACGCCGGGGCTGGGGTGGGGAGACCGGGGATTTGATTCTCCAGGCAACCGAGCCACTCATGAAACGTCTGCTGGGTTGGCTGCCGGTGATGGGGCTGGTCGACTGTGGGGCTGAGCCGGCTGTCCAAGCTGTGACCGTCGAACCTGGCCCAGCGCGTTGACGTTGCAAACAAGACTGACGCTAATACGACCGGCGCCATTCGACGGACAACTTCCTCAGAGAAGGGCATGGGAAATGCGTTTCAAACTTCACACCAGATTCTGCGCTCTCATTTGCTGCCTCTGTGCCTTGATGATCCTGTCGGGTCGCGGTCAGCCGACGGCCAACAGCATGGGGTGGGCCGCGAGCGAAAACACGAGTGACATCGGGAAACCGGTGGCAGCGATATCGTCGTCATCGACGACCAGCGTCTACGTCAGTGCGGCCGCGAAACAGAAGCAGGCGGCTCGGCCGCGGGTTCGACCACCGACCCTGATGAGCATCGGGTCCCGCAGACAACTGTTCGTCGACGACTACTTGCTCGAAAGCGTCCGCGACACCACGCGGGTCTTGAATCCGGCGGAGAAGGCGGATGTCAATCCCGTCCTGCGGGCGGACAAACCCTGGGAAGGGCGTGAGGTGCGGGTCGATGCGGTGATTTTCGAGGAGCGGGAACAGCTCTTTCGAATGTGGTACAGCTCCGATTCCGGGGTCTGCCTGGCCACGTCCAAGGATGGCGTCCACTGGGACAAGCCGGTCCTCGGGCTGGTTGAGTACAAGGGGTCGAAGCAGAACAACCTCCTTCCACCCGAACAAGTCAAAACCTATTTCTTCAAGGATCTGCACGAGCCGGATCCTGCCAGGCGTTACAAGGGGCTCGAACGCCGAGGCTCGCTGTCCACGACGATGCAATTTGAACTGTACTATTCGCCCGATGGTTTTCATTGGACGGCCTGCTCGAAGAATCCGGTTATCGACACTTCGCCTCGAAGAGGCCGTTGGGGGCCGACCGTTTTCATGGGATGGGATCCGATCCGCCAGGTCTATGCAGTGCACAATGAAAACAGCCTCCACCGGTGGTCACCAGCGGGAAGGCGATTGATCGGTCGGGCGGAGAGCCCGGACATGATTCACTGGAGCGAAGCGGAGACCATCATTGCCCCGGACGATCAAGACCCCTCCGACATGGACTTTTATTGCATGCCGGCCATGGCCTACGAAAACCTGTACGTAGGCCTCCTTTGGACATTTCGTACCATCCGTACGACGATCGTTCCCCAGATCGTCTTCAGCCGCGATGGGATCCACTACAACCGCAGCTACCGTCAGCCCTTCATCGCTCGGGGAGCCAAGGGGGCGTTTGACGCCGCCGTCGTCTATCCGATCAACCCCATCGTCCACGGCGATCGGATCCTCTTTTACTACACCGGTGGCAACTACCGAGACAATGCAACCATGAAGGCTTTGGGGGACAAGACGACTTTCGCCGTGGGGCTGGCGACGACTCCCCGGGATAGATTCGTTTCCTTTGAAGGTGCCAGGTTTTCCGATGAAGCCGGCCGGAAACCTTATAGCGAGGTGGTGACCCGTACGTTCTCCTTTTCAGGGAAGCAGCTTCATCTGAACCTCCAGGCGAATCTGTATTCTGGAGCGGGCGTCTCGGGTCCGTGCGAGATGCGTGTCGAGATCCTTGATACGACCCACCACGTGATACCGGGCTTTGGTTTCAGAGACTGTGACCCACTGAACCAGGGAGGTTTCGACCGGGTTGTATCATGGAAGGGACGCCGCGACCTGAGTGCACTGGCGGGGAGGCCGATCAAGCTGCGTTTCCATTTCAGGAACGCGAGCTTCTACGCCTTCCAGTTCAAGTAGTCTCATCTGGGACGACGAATCCCCTGCCCGCCCCACTGGTATGCTCCTGGCCTTCACCCCAACCTTGATCCCTTTGGAATGTCAGGAAGCCGGCGTCATGCCCCTCTCGAGGCTAGCCGGGAACGGTCTGGCAGCGAACTCTGATTCTGATCCGGGACGGCTCGGACCGGTCAGGGTCTCGGGTGGAACTGCAGCACCCGGTTGGAGAGTTCGTCGGGGTTCTCTTCGGAATCGGCCGGCAGTGCCTCGGCCAGTCCGGTCGCCGCCTGGTTGATCGTCTCGACGAACGAGTCGACCAATCCTCCCTGCTTCAGGTGCGACACGGCCGTATCACGAAGCGCCTCGATCCCGCTCTCGCCCAGGACACTCAACGCCTGGTGGTCGGCCAGTACCACCACACGACGTTCGAACAACGACACGTAGATCAGCACACCGGTGCCCCCGCTGGTCGCCGTCATCCCGGATGTTGCAAACACATACGTCGCTGCCCGGTCGACTTCTTCCCGCTGCATCCCCGAACCGACCAGGATTCGCCGTGCCCCGTGCCAGTAACTGGCGAGGACCGATCCGACCACGACGCCTCCCCCGAGGATCCCGATCTGCCAGGCCGGTCCCAACGCGGACACCTCTTCAAAAGAGCCCTCGTCGAGTTGATTCAGGAAGCGGTACACGTGGACGGCGACCAGAGAAATTGCCGCCAGCATCACGCCGAAGATCATCTCGGCGCGGTCGTACCGCCCCGATTCGGTCGCCACCGCACAGACGATCTCGGCCGAGCTCTGTGCTTCGGCCTGGCCGATGGCCTCGGCCACCTGTTGTGCCTGCTGGTCGGTCAATGCCGTCGCCGCATTCATTGTCGTCATCCCGAAAAAGCCGTCTCGAACCGAATCACCATTCGCCGGAGGCACCGCCGCCGCCGGAGAAACCTCCGGAGTCGAACCCGTCACTGCTACTGAAACCACCGCCGCCGCCGCCGCCGAGACCGGATTTGGCC
>CAUZJR010000183.1:0-10164 GCA_963580005.1 Planctomycetota bacterium | reverse complement strand
GTCCCACTGCCAGTCGACGTCGCCCAGTTGCTCGCTCGAAAAATTACCGGGTCGCCCCGTGACCTCGTCTCCGCACTCGGACAACTCGAGACCCTCTCGAGAATCAGCGGCGGCGTGATCGACACCGTGATGGCCCGAAGTGTTGTCGCCGGAGACGTAGAAGCCAAGCCGCCAGGACTGGCCCAGATCGCACGGGTCGTCGCACGACACTTCGGAGTCTCGGCACGACGGCTCCGAGAACGCAGTCGGGCTCAACACATCGTCGTGCCTCGACAGTGTGCCATGCTGCTCGCACGTGAACTCACCGGAACCATCTACTCGAAAATCGCCGCCTACTTCGGATGCAGCAACCACACCACGGTTCTGCATGCCTGCAGACGCATGCAACAACGACTGGGAAACGAACCCGAACTCCGCCAACTCATCCACTCGATTCATGCCGAATTGACAGGCCGCGAGGAACCTGGAAACCCCTGATGTGAATAAACTGTTGATAGGTTGTGGGTTTGTTGTCGAGTGATGAGAGGATGCCAAAAGCGACGTCATTCGGATGACACAAATGGGTCATTTGTGAGCTGTGGCGGGCCTGGTCATCAGTCCGTTTTCGGCATGTTCTTAACACGATTCGAAACTGCTTGTGAGGGAATAAACCACGTGGTATCATGGACTTTCGTTGAGAGCCTGGGGCCGAATCGACCGTGGAAGAGGGGCCCTGATACTACTACTGCTAAATAAATGGATCAGGGCAGTCTTGTGCGATACTATCGCCCGGTTTGTCTGTCAATGGAGTGTTTTGAGACCGACGTGACGCCATGAAACTTCAATGCCATCGCGCGACCCTGGCCGCTTCGCTTCAGATCGTCAGCACGGTTGTTCCGACCCGGACTCCCAAGGAGATCCTTCGGAACGTCAAGCTGCAGGTCGAAAATGGCGCAGTGACGCTGGTAGCAACCGACCAGGAGGTGGGGATTCGGGTCGAGCTCTCTGGTGTCGAGACGGATTCCAGTGGCGAGGTGCTGTTGCCCACGAATCGCGTCTCGTCGATTCTGCGTGAGTTGACCGACGAGACGGTCAACATCGAGGTCACCGAATCATCTGTCTGCATCCGCACATCGGGCAGCGAGTTCTCGCTGGCGTCCGAGGACCCCGACGAGTTCCCCGACGTGGCGAAATTCGAGGGGGACCAGTACCTGGCGATTCCCGGTGCGGCGTTCCGACAGGGCATTCTGCGAACGGCGTTTGCGACCGACCAGGAGAGCACCCGGTACGCCCTGGGTGGAGTCCTGTTTGATCCCGGTGCTGAGAAGGTGACGCTGGTTGCCACAGACAGTCGTCGATTGGCGGTGGCGGCGGTACCGGCTCGATCCGAGGGAGTTGACGAGTTGGCCAATCCGGGCCCGGTGATTCCGGCCAAGGCGATGCGGTTGATCGAGAAGTCGATCACCGACGATGAGGAAGAGGTCCAGGTGGCCATCAGTGCCAACGACATCCTGGTCCGTTGCGGCCAATCGACAATTTACAGCCGGCTGGTCGAGGGTCGGTTCCCGGAATACACCAAGCTGATCGACACGACCAATTCACACGTGGCAACTCTCGAAATCGACTCGTTCCATTCCGCGGTTCGCCAGGCCCAGATCGTGACCAGTGAAGAGAGTCGTGGTGTCGACTTCTCGTTCAACAGTGGCTCATTGACTCTGCAGACGGTTGCCGCGGATGTCGGAGAATCGAAGGTCGAGATCCCGATCAGCTACGACGGCGACGCGGTATCCATCTGTTTCGATCCACGTTTCATTACGGATTTCCTGAGGGTCTTGAAGCCCGAATCGACGGTGGCCCTGCACCTGGTTGACAGCGAGAGTGCCGCGGTGTTCCGCACCGACGACGGGTACACCTACGTGGTCATGCCGCTTTCGAAGGATCGATGATCGATGCGCGCAGCCCGCGGACCGCAGCGGCTGGGCGACGCCCTCTCAGAACTGGTCGCCCTGAAGGGGTTGGCCCGAAGCGGTGCAGCCGAACAACTCAGCCAGGCCTGGAAACAGGCCGCCGGCGAACGGATCGCCTCGGAGACACGCGTGGTGGCGGTGAAGAACAGGTCGCTGGAGATCGAGGTGGCCAGTGCGGCGCTGATGTATGAACTCGATTCGTTTCACAAGTCGAGCCTGCTCGAAGCACTCCAGCAGCAGCCCGGCCTCGAGATCAACCGGTTGAAGTTCCGACTCAAGGGCAGCCTGGGCGAAGCTGCCCGCGGCGGCCAGGCGTAGTGGTGGAGGAATTGAGAGAGTGAGCGACGTGGTGGACGATACGGGCGGAGGCGGCTCCGAATATACTTCGAATCAGATTCGCGCGCTGAAGGGTGTCGAAGGCATCCGCATGCGGCCGGCGATGTATATCGGGGATACCACCCCGCGAGGACTGCATCACCTGGTCTTCGAGGTGGTCGACAACAGCATCGACGAAGCGGTCAATGGCCACGCCACCACGGTCAGCGTCGTGCTGCACGATGATGGCAGCGTAAGTGTCAAGGATGATGGACGAGGGATCCCGGTCGGAGTTCTCGAAGAGCACGAGAATCGCTCGGCACTGGAGGTGGTCTTCACCGAAATCCATGCCGGAGGAAAGTTCGACCGGGAGAGTGGTTACAAGACCGGCACCGGTGGCCTGCATGGAGTCGGGCTGACAGCCGTCAACGCACTCTCGGAATGGCTCGAAGTCGAAGTCCGCCGCAACCAGCAGTTGTGGACGATGAGCTTTGAACGAGGCCAGATGACCGGGCCACTCGCGGAACTCGGCAAGGCCACCGGGACCGGAACAAATGTCAAGTTTCGGCCCGATCCGGACATCTTCCCCGAGACTCGCTTCGCCTTCGATACGCTCGCGCGACGACTCCAGGAAGTCGCCTTCCTGAACGCCGGCGTGAAGATCCAAATTTCCGATGAACGGTCCGAGCGATCCGAGGAGTTCTGTTACGAAAAGGGGCTGGTCGAGTTTGTCGAGCACCTGAACCGCACCGAGCAGGCACTCTTTGGTGAGGTGATCTCGATCCAGGGCCAACAGGACGAGGTCGAAGTCGACGTGGCACTGCAGTACCACCTGGATTTCACCGAGACGATTCGCACCTTCGCCAACAACATCAACAACGTCGAGGGCGGCACGCATCTCAGCGGGTTCCGCAGCGCACTGACACGCTCGATCAATCAATACGGCCGCAAGGAAAACCTCTTCAAGGATGCCACTCCCACCGGTGACGACTTCCGCGAGGGCCTGACGGCAGTGATCTCGGTGCGGATCCCCGAACCGCAGTTCGAAGGGCAGACCAAGACGAAGCTGGGCAACAGTGAGGTCGAGGGGATCGTGACCTCGGTCGTTCACGAGGGACTGACGCGGTTTCTCGAGGCCAACCCGAAGGTGGCCCGCCTGGTTGCCGGCAAGGGGATGCGTGCGGCCGAAGCCCGCGAGGCGGCACGCAAGGCACGCGAGATGATCCGCCGCAAAGGGGCCCTGACCACCGGCGGACTCCCCGAAAAACTACGAGATTGCCGCAGCCGGACTCTCGAGGAGACCGAGTTGTACCTGGTCGAAGGTGACTCGGCCGGAGGATCGGCCGACACCGGTCGTGACTCAGATATCCAGGCCATCCTCCCGCTCCGTGGAAAAATTCTCAACGTGCAGAAGGCCCGCGAGGCCAAGGTGCTGCAGAACAAGGAAGTCACCAACATCTTCAAGGCGATTGGTGTCCCGCCCGGTGCGCAACTCGATGACGTCGCCAAGCGACGCTACGGCAAGATCATCCTGATGACCGACGCCGACGTCGATGGCAGCCACATCCGGACACTGCTCCTGACATTCCTCTATCGGCACATGGAGCCCTTGATCAAGGGGGGCTGCGTCTACATCGCCCAACCTCCGCTGTACCGGGTCATCCAGGGACGCAAGAAGCCTCGCTACGTGCAGACCCACGAGGAGATGATGTCGGAACTGGTCGCACTGGGTGCCGACGGGAGCCGTGTCGAACTCGAGGACGGACAGTCGCTCGATGGCGACGCACTCGAAATCGTCATCGGACTGCTCAGTGCACTCGAGGAGCCTCTGCAGACGCTCGAGCGACGTGGAGTGGACCTCAGGTGGCTGGTCGGCGAGCACGTCGACGAGGATGGACGCCTGCCTCGCTACCGGGTGTTCCTGGGCCGCGAGCAGCACTGGTTTCATACCACCGACGAGGCCGACGCGTTCCTGGAAGCTGAGAAGGAGAAGCACGGGGGCGACTTCGTTGTGGCCGACACTGACACTCCTGATGGAGCAGCAGGCAATAGTGAACCGGGCTCGAATGGATCCGGCACCAAGGACCCTGAGCTGAAACGGACGAACCTGCACGAGATCAAGTCGATCAATGCGTCGCTGGCCGAGCTCAAGGGGTTCGGCATCACCGTCTCCGATCTGCTCCCGGCGGGCAACCGGGATGGTGAGCCGTATTTCCCGCTGCGATTGGTCAACGAAGACTCCGAGAACCCGCTCTCGAGTTTCCGTGAGCTGGTGCCGGCGGTCCGGTCGCTGGGCGAGAAGGGGTTGAAGATCACGAGGTTCAAGGGCCTGGGCGAGATGGATCCCGAGGAGCTGTGGGCCACGAGTATGGATTCCCAGAGCCGGCACTTGCTGCAGGTCACCGTCGAAGACGCCGCCGCCGCTCACGACCTCTTCAACGTGCTCATGGGTGACGACGTCGAACCGCGACGCCAGTTCATCGAAGAACACGCGCTGGATGTCAAGAACCTCGACGTGTGACGCCCGGCACCTCGACGCCGGGGTGCCCCACGACTAGTCTGGCGGTTCCACACGATTGACCCGCATCCGGAGCCACGCCATGCGCTGCCTGCTTGCCGCCGTTACCCTCGCCTTGCTCGCACCGACCCTCCAGGCCGAGATCCGGTTCCCCTCGGTCATCGGCGACAACATGGTGCTGCAGCGTGGTGAGCCGGTGCCGGTCTGGGGCTGGGACACGGCCGGGACCAAGGTCAGTGTGACGATCGGCGAGACGACCGTGACGGCAACCGCCGGGGCCGATGGCCGCTGGACGGCCTACCTGCCCACGATGAAAGCGGGTGGCCCGCACGAGATCGCCGTGAAGGGGACCAGCGAGGCCACCATCAAGAATGTGCTCGTCGGTGAGGTCTGGTTCTGCTCGGGACAGTCCAACATGGAGTGGCGAGTCAGGCAGTCGAACAACCCGGACCAGGAAATCGCGGCGGCCAAGCACCCCCGTATCCGACACATCAAGTTCCCTCACCGGCCCGCCGACAACCCGCAGTCGGATATTCCCAGCGATGGCTGGAAGGTCTGCAGTCCCGAAACCGTTGGCGATTTTACCGCCGTCGGATACTTCTACGGCCGCTTCCTGCAGAAGGAACTCGATTGCCCGATCGGATTACTCGGTTGCAACTGGGGAGGTACCCGGATCGAACCATGGACGCCGCCGGCGGGATTCCGGGCCGTTGAGAAACTGGCCGACATCGCCGCGACACTCGACCGGTTCCCTACTCGCCGGAGCAACGGGACGATTGATCACCAAACGCCACTGGCCCTGTACAACGGCATGGTCGCACCGGTGATTCCCTACGGAATCCGGGGAGCCATCTGGTACCAGGGTGAATCAAACAACGGTGAAGGATTGCTCTACCACGAAAAAATGAAGGCGCTGATTGCAGGGTGGCGGGCGACATGGCAGAAGCCGAACCTGCCCTTCTACTACGTACAATTGGCTCCCTACAAGTACGGCAACCGTCCACCCGAGATGCTGGCCGGGATCTGGGAAGCACAACTCAAGACTCTTGCGGTGCCCCACACCGGGATGGCCGTCACCGTCGATATTGGAAACCGAAGCGATATTCATCCCAAGAACAAGCAGGACGTTGGCAAACGCCTCGGACTCTGGGCCCTGGCCAAGACCTACGGCAAAAAGGATGTGGTCTTCTCGGGGCCGCTCTACAAGAGCATGAAGGCCAAGGGCGGTTCGATCAGCATCTCCTTCGACCACGTCGGCGATGGGCTGGTCTCTCGAGACGACAAACCGCTCTCGCACTTCACCATCGCCGGTGAGGACAAGACGTTCGTCAAGGCCACCGCGACGATCAAGGGGAAGAAGGTGGTGATTCGAGCCGACTCGGTCAAGAAACCGGTGGCCGTCCGATTCGGATGGCACCAGGAAGCCGAACCGAACCTCTCGAACAAGAACGGCCTGCCCGCTTCACCCTTCCGAACCGATTCCTGGTAGGACCGGGTGAATCCCGCCTGTCGGTGGTCGATTGCGACCGATATGATAGGTGTGAGAATCTTGATATGAGTCTGCTGCCCACTGGTGGGTGGTCCCCTCAACGGGAAACGGTCATGAACCTAAACCGCTGCCAGGGTCCCGACGGCGGGATCGGTCGACGCGAACTGCTCAGAACTGGCTTGGTCGGCTTCAGCGGTCTGACGCTGCCCGGGCTCTACCAGGCACGGGCGGCGACGGCGCCCGAGACTGATGACGAGCAGACGGCCGTGATCCTGGTCTGGTTGCGGGGAGGCTGCAGTCATCTGGATACGTGGGACCCCAAGCCGGGTGCCACCGACGCCTACCGCAGCCCCTACCAGCCGATTTCCACCAAGGTTCCCGGCACCCAGCTGACCGAGCTGATGCCGAAAATGGCCGCGATCGCCGACAAGTACAACATCCTCCGCTCGATCGCTCACGATGCCGGAGGACATCCGGCCGGTTCGCTGAGAGTGCTCTCGGGTGACCCGGACCGCGGCGACAAGCCCAAGCCGATCTACCCCGACTGGATGACTGTCGCCAATTTCCTGAGATCCGATTCGCCCAAGGCACTGCCCAACTACGTCGCGCTGAACCCCGTCGATCGCTACGACTCGTTTCAGATTGCCGGGCCCGCCTACCTGGGACCCTCGTACGAGGCGTTTCGGGTGACCGGAGATCCCAGCAAGCCGAAGTTCGCCATCCCCAATATCGGTGTCCAGAAAGATACGCTCGAACAACTGAAACGACGCATCAGCCTCAGGACCTCGTTCGATCGGCTCCGACGAGATATCGACCAGGCCGGGCTGATGCAGGCCGTCGACGACTTCGAGGCCCAGGCCCTGTCGCTGTTGACCAGCACCGAAGCACAACAGGCATTCAACCTCACAGAAGAATCCGACTCGCTCAGAGACCGCTACGGTCGCAACCAGTGGGGACAACAGTGCCTGCTGGCTCGACGACTCGTCGAAGCCGGGGTCGACATCGTCGCGACCGAATTCGATGGGCCACTGTGTGGCCGGGTGAGTAACTGGGACGACCATGCGGTCAATCACCACGTGTTCGAAGCACTCGCCTGGAGAGCTCCGTTCTTCGACCAGGCGATCAGCGCGCTGATCGAAGATGTCTACAACCGGGGACTCGATCGACGCGTGCTGGTGATCATCACCGGCGAATTCGGACGGACTCCACGAATCTCAAACCAACCCTCCAGCGGACCAGGCAAAGCCAGTCGGCCCAAGGGAACCAGGCAGCCCGGACGAGACCACTGGCCGCGAGCCAACTCGATGGTCTTCGCCGGAGGCGGCATGGAAACCGGACAGGTGATCGGCGCAACCGATCCTCGTGGCGAAGATCCCGTCAAACGACGCGTCAGCCCCTACGACTTCCTCGCCACCATCTACCATCACCTCAGGATCGATACCCGGCACACCGCACTGACCGACTTCGGTGGCCGCCCCGTCCCCGTGCTCTCAAAAGGCACGCCGATCCCCGAGCTGACCAGCCGCGTCTAGCGGAATTCGCCTGAATTCCATCGCTCGAATCGCGCCCCAACCACACCGCGGCTCCTGATCTGCCGTTCCCAGTTGTTAAAATGGGAAGTGTAGACAGTCTAGACCATCCATATCCGTTGTCCTCGACCGGGTAAGCCGCGTAACCGAAATGAGATGTATACCTGCGTGTTCCAGTTTGACCCCATCAACCCCGCTCAGCGAAAAACGGTGACTGCCATGTTGATTCGACGAATCGCTCTGGTTCTGGCTTGTGCGGGGATGCTGTTGCCCCAGGGACTGATCGCGGCGACCCCACCGCCGGTGAAGAAGTCGGTGATGACGGACGTTGTGCTGGGATCTCGGAGCACGTTGGTGGGTCGAGTGGTGGACGGCCGTGGCCGCGGACTGGTGGGTCGAACGGTGCGAGTGCATCGTGGCTCGAGCCTGATTGCTCGAGTGAAGACCGACCGCACGGGCCAGTTCACTGTCAAGAACCTGCCCGGTGGCGTCTACTCGGTGACCAGTGGTTCGACAGCCCAGCTGATCCGAGCCTGGGCCGCCGGATCGGCTCCGCCGCGAACATCGGCGCAAGTGGTCCTGGTCGATCAGCCGTTGGTCATCCGTGGCCAGGACGGTGCGGCGGCTGCGGATTCGGGTAGATTCTTGGGAATGACCCCGCTGGGCCTGGCGGTAGTCGGTGCGACGGTGATCACGGTCCCGGTCCTGATTGCCGAGAGCGACGACGAACCGGCTGCTCCGGCCAGTCCCTAGCTGTCGCGACTGACCAGGTCGGTCATGGCCGAGCTGCGACCGCGTTCTTCATGCCCGCGGTCCATCTCACGGCATTCTCCATCAGCTGCCAGAATGCCGGCTGCTTGAAGTCGTCCTCGTGTCCCAGCGACGTGTAGAAGATCCGCGCCTCACCGAACCGGTTGGTCCAGGCGATCGGTTCTGCCTTCTGTCCGGGAATCGACCCGCTCAACAACTCGGTCGCCCCCTTGGCCAGCGGCCCGGTCTTGTAGAGTGACCCGTTGCTGGTGAAGGTCCCGGCCAGTCCGACAAGGATCGGGTGTGAGAGTTTCTTGGCGGTGATCGTCGTCTTGGGTCCGGACGCGTGGTGGTTGTGGTAGTTGCCACCCAGTACCCGGGCATCGAACTCGGCCCACTCGGCGTGCCCCTTGGGTCCGGATCCCTTGGCATCGAACGCGTGGCTGGCGGTCCGCAGTCCAATCAGTGGTTTGCCCGCGGCCAGGTGGGCTTTCAGGGCATCGAGATCCTTCTTGGGTAGCGCGCGGCGACGGACCGAGACGATGACCAGGTCGGCCTGCCTGACTGCTTCAGCCATGCCCTTGATCTCATGCACGCCATCGGCGGCGCCCAGCACGGTGGTCTGGAATCCCAATCGCTCCTCGAACAGGTGTCGGGCCATCACCGGCAGTGTCGACCGGGTGTTGTAGATCTTCTCGGCCACCAGGAACACCGCCTTGGGCCTGCGGTCGTTCTTGAAGGCAAACGGCTTGCCCCCGAGCAGTTGGTTGCTGGTGATCGTCGGGCAGACGAACTTCTCGATGTGCTCAACAATCAGGCTGGTGCCCTGGAAATGGCTGACAAACGGCCATCGCTTGGGGTTGTACATCGTGTCGGTCATGTCACGGACCAGCACCACGTTCTTGCCATTCTTGGACATCTGCCTGAGGCCAAACGGTCGTCCCAGCACGCACATGTTGGTGTGTACGCCGAGCAGGATCACGTTCTTGAGTCCCTTCTGTTCCATGATGCTCCAGACCTCTTCACCGTTGTCCGAGATGTAGTCCTCGTCGGCGATCTCGAGCATATCGGTCTGGCTCTTCCACGGAGCCTTCGGGTTGCGGCCCATCTTCTCGAGTTTTTTGGCCCAGGCGCGGTGTTCGGCGAGGTCATCATCTTCGCCTCCATCGGTCTGATCCAGCGGGTAGACCCCTTTCTCCTCGGACGGGATCTTGTAGCACCACTTGCCGATTTCATCGGGCAGCGACTTCGATTTCGGTACAGCCTGGGCCCGCTTGCGGGCCGGGTGCTCCTTGTAGGTGTTCATGCAGCTGCTGGGTGCGTGGATGATCGTGGCCCCGTGCTGCCGGGCCAGTTTCAGCAGGTTGTTCATCCTCGGAGCCATCTCGGTTCCGCGTCGCGTGGCGTTCAGGCAATGGTGCAGGTCCCACATGTCGCAGACGATCACGGCTGTTTGCTTGGCCTGCCACTTCATCGGCCGATTGACCAGCCGGTATCCGTTGCCCCACGGCAGCTTGGTGGCAGTTCGTGATCGGGCCGAGAGACTGAAGACCGAGTCGTCTGCGGCCTGGATCGTGGAAGAAACCAGCATCGCCAACAGGGTGGCCACGGCAATTG
>CAUZJR010000182.1:0-10184 GCA_963580005.1 Planctomycetota bacterium | reverse complement strand
CTTCGCAAACGAATCGCCCTTGCGGCCGGTGACCGGATCGACCTGAGGCACGCTGTTGAAAGGAAAGAAGTCGGAAGCAAACAGGTTGTCCTGGTGCTGGCTGCCGTGACGAGTCGTTTGAGCGAACCGGTAATTGAACTGGCCCTTGCCGCCGCCGCCGACATGAGGCATTGCACCGTCCAGAACCATGCGGCCCGACTCGTCGGTGTTCATCGCCTCGAACAAGAAATGATGAATGAAACGACCCGACTGGCTGATCCCAAAGATGTACGCCTTCTGGATCGCTCGGGCCAATGGGTTCTTCGTGCCCTGCGGATCGGCCACGGCGTAGCGGAAAAACGAGATGCAGTCGCGGACCGCGACCAGCCCCAGGCCGGTCGCTCGAGGATCCTTGCCCGTGTAGACCAACTCGTAGATCCAACCCGAACGGAATCCGTCTCGCAGGTGCAGGTGACCCGGGCTGGCCAACACCTGGCCGTTCTCGACCCTCGCAAAAGACCACTCCTCGTGAGGCACCTCCTCGGGCGGACTGCTGCGGTAGGGACGCCTGGTCAAATGGGCGCTGCCGTTGTCGAGACTGACGGCGGGGTAGGCAACCGAGTTGCCCCAGTACAGCGGCTGGCTCTTTGAGGTCCCGGTCACACAAATCTCGGCGTAGATCTTCGACGTGATCGAACTGCCGTCTGAGTGCTTGACGACCGGCAACTCGATCATGATCCGGCTGCCACCGGGCCGCACGTCCCCGTTCCATCCGCACCACAGCACCGAGTACCCCTGACGCATCAGGAACCCGTTCCCCGCATCGGACAGAGTCCGCGGTTCGTTCCGATTGCCTCCCGTCGGGTTGTTGAAGGCACCCATGGCCAACTTGTTGCCCCGGTTGTTGACGTCATAAAGGATGCGGCCGTTGCCACGTCGTGCATCAACGGGCTTCAGCAGGAAGAACTCGGTCCGGAATTCCACCCGGCCACGCTTGTTGGTTCCGACCAGGTCGATGTCGGTGATCCTGCGATGCAAGGCCCCCTTGGGATCCACCGCGATACTCAGCCAGCCCTTGATCCGTTCGTACGGTCCGACGTTGCCAAAATGATGCCCGTCGGCAAACGAGGACCGCTCGGTGATCTCCAGCTTCACCACCTCCGCCTGAACCGAACCGGCAAGAAGCAACAGCAGCACGAGTGCGCGGATACAGGTCGTCATGGATGAGGAGCTCGATGGAGAGAAACCGTGGTCCTTCGAGCCACGATTGTGCCAGAACGGGCCGCTATGATCTAAGCTGAACGTCCCGTGGCTGTGAGCCGTCAGAGGAATCGCACGCTTCGTGAAACCTCCCGACTCCTGGTAACCCGCTCCGTGAACGACTCAGACACCCCACATCCCGATTCCGACGCCCTGCTGGCTGATCTGCTCGAGGGGTTGCTGGATCGGTCGAGTGCGGGCGAGGAGATCGACATCGAGCAGGAGGTTTTGCTGCAGCCGGAGTTGGCCGAGGATCTGAAGCAGCTGTGGGCGATGGTCAACGTCGCCGCAGAGTTCAGTACCCTGGCCGGAGACGATCTCGAGGCCCCCTCCTCGACGCTGACGATGCCCGAGTCGATCGGCGAATACCAGCTGCTGGATGAACTGGGCCGCGGCGGGATGGGGGTGGTCTACCGGGCCCACCAGGCCAGTCTCGATCGAGACGTCGCGGTCAAGATGATCCTGCGGGGCGACTGGGCCTCGGAGGTGGACATGGCACGGTTTCGGAGCGAGGCCGAGAGTGCGGCTCGGCTGGAACATCCCAACATCGTACCGATCTACGAGGTCGGCGAACACGAGGGCCTGCCCTACTTCAGCATGCGACTGATCGAAGGGGTCACCTTCTCACAGAAGATGGCCGACGGGCCACTGGATTCGAGAGATGCGGCCACGCTGATGCTGCCCGTCTGCCGCGCCATCGCCGCAGCACACACCGAAGGAATCCTCCACCGCGACCTCAAGCCGTCCAACATCCTCGTCGATCACGACGACGTGCCCTACATCACCGACTTCGGGTTGGCCAAGAGAATCCCGACCGAGGCGGACCCGTCGGAGCCCGACACGCTGACCGGCAGCGGAGCAATCCTCGGTACACCCTCCTACATGGCCCCCGAACAGGCCGCCGGGCAGCGGGGCCGGGTCGAGGAACGCAGCGACATCTACAGCCTCGGCGCCATCCTCTATGCACTCATCACCTCCGAAGCCCCCTTCCGAGCCGACTCGCCCGTCGACACCATGATGCAGGTGCTCGAGCAGGACCCGACACCCCCCAGGTTGCTCAATCCCGACACCGACGCCGATCTCGAGATGATCGCGCTGAAGTGCCTGCAGAAACCCAAGGACCTCAGGTACGACTCCGCAACTGCACTCGCCGACGACCTGCAGGCCTTCCTCAACAACGAACCCGTCTCGGCACGCTCGTCCCAGTTCTCACAGGTGCTCAGCCGAGCCTTCCGTGAAACCCACCATGCCGTGGTGCTCGAGAACTGGGGACTGTTGTGGATGTGGCACAGCCTGGTGCTGGTCGTGCTGTGCCTGTTGACCAACTGGCTGCAGCTTCGAAACTTCGATACGCCGTGGCCCTACCTGTGGGTCTGGGGAGCGGGAGCGGGATTGTGGGCCTTGATCTTCTGGAATCTCCGCAAGCGAGCCGGGCCGGTGACATTCGTCGAACGCCAGATCGCTCATGTCTGGGCCGGCAGCATGGCCGGCAGCATCCTGCTGTACGTGGTCGAGCCCATCCTCGGACTCGATACCCTCAGACTCTCCCCCATTCTCGGACTGCTCACAGGAGCCGTCTTCCTCGTCAAGGCCGGCATCCTCTCGGGACGCTTCTACGTGCAGGCCGCAATCCTGTTCGCCTCCGCCCCGCTGATGGCCTGGATCCAGGCGCACGCCCAGGCCACCGGGACGCTCGACTACAGCATCTCGCTGTTCGGACTGCTCTCCGGTGCCAGCTTCTTCTTCCCCGGACTCAAGTACCACCGCCAGCGACGACAGGTACGACGTACATCCGTCTCGTAGGCGGATTCGTGAAAAACTGACGGAGTGGAAAAACCCCCAGTCGACTCCTACGCTCGGCCGGATGTCCGACCCCGGCCCGATCCCCGCATCGCTGAACTTCCTGCTGCTGCAGGTCCGTAATCCGGGGGACCCGATGCGAGACCACGAACAGCTCGCCTTCACACGAGCCCTCGAAGTCGACTCCGACCGCTGCACCACCCTCGACCTGCTCACCGAATCCCTCTCGACCACTCACCTCGAAACAGCCGACGTCGTACTGCTCGGCGGCAGCGGCGACTACTCGGCGGCCGGTGAGGGGCCATGGCTGGATCGGGCACTCGATGCTCTCAGAGAACTCGTCGCAAGTCGCCAACCCACGTTCGCCAGCTGCTGGGGCTTCCAGGCCATGGCACGAGCCATGGGTGGCACCGTCGTCAACAACCTCGACACCGCCGAGGTGGGCACTCACCAGCTGTTCGTCACCACCGCCGGCCGCAAGGACCCGCTGTTCGGGTCACTGGGCCAGAGCTTCCTGGCCCAGATGGGACACGAGGACTGCGTGTCGGTGTTGCCCGAAAATGCCACCCTGCTGGCGTTTTCACAACGCAATACCCACCAAGCCTACCGCATCAACGACGCCCCGATCTACTGCACGCAGTTTCATCCCGAGTTGACTCGAGAGGACCTGCACCTGAGGGTCGAGGCGTATCCGCAGTACATCGAGCGGATCGCGGGGATGCCCGCAGGGGAATTCATCACGACGCTCGAGGAGACTCCCGGGGCGAGATCGTTGCTGCGACGGTTCGTCGATACAGTCTTCGCCGGTTAGACTAGCTGCCATGCACATCGCCATCGTCACCGCCGGCGGCGCCGGGATGTTCTGCGGCTCGTGCATGCACGACAACACCTGGGCCCGATCGCTGATCGACGCCGGAGCCGACGTCAGCCTGGTGCCGACCTACACACCGATCCGGGTCGACGAACAGGACGTCAGCGGCTCGGAGGTGTACTTCGGCGGAGTCGGCGTCTACCTGGCACACCGCAGCCGACTGTTCCGCCGCCTGCCACGTGTGCTGACCCGCTGGGTCGATCGACCCTGGGCCCTGAAGCTGGCCACCCGGTTTCATGTCAGCACCGACGCCAGGCAACTGGGCGCCCTCACACTCGATATGCTCCGAGGCGAAGACGGACCGCACCGCTCGCACGTCCTGGAACTCGCCGACGCATTCAGCTCGTCGCTCAAACCCGACATCATCTGCTTCTCGAATGCACTGCTGGCCGGCACGGCCAAGGCGATCAGGCAACAGACCGACATCCCGCTGTTGTGCGTCCTGCAGGGCGACGACGTGTTTCTCGAGGACCTGGTCGAACCGTATCGCAGCCGAGCGATCGAAGCGATTCACGAACGAGCCGCGGACTTCGACGGGTTCATCGTCCACAGCGACTACTACCGAGATCACATGGTCCGCTACCTCGGACTCGACGCCCGCAAGTTCCACACCCTGCCGCTGGGCATCGACCTGGCCAGACACGATGGCGAACCCGGCCAGGCACGGACTTCACAGACGCCCGACGACGACCCGTTCACCATCGGCTACTTCGCACGCATCTGCCCCGAAAAAGGACTCGACCGACTGCTCGAAGCCTTCCGCATCCTCCACGCTCGACGCCCCCACGTCAGGCTCAAGGCGGGCGGATACCTGGGACACCGCGATCGTGAGTTCTTCAACTCACTGCAGGCCGAAGCCGCCGACCTCGGCGATGCCTTCCAGTACATCGGCAGCCCACCCGATACCGCCGCCAAGATCGAGTTCCTCAAGTCGCTCGACGTGCTCAGCGTCCCCACCTCGTACCGAGAACCCAAGGGGCTCTACGTGCTCGAAGCACTCGCCAACGGTGTGCCGGTGGTGCAGCCGGGACACGGAGCGTTTCCCGAGCTGATCGAGGCGACCGGGGGAGGCGTGCTGGTCGAACCCGGTCACGCCAACGCGCTCGCCGATGCACTCGAAGCACTCGCCAACGACCCGGACCGACGCATCGAACTGGCCACGGCCGGCCAGAAAAAGGTCCGCGAACTGTTCGGACCCAGGAGAATGGCCGAAAAATCTCTGGAGTTGTTTGAACGTGTGGTGGCGTCATACCACAGCGGAAACTGACGCACGCCGCATCCTCCACGCCACACCTACCCCCACCAGCACAGCCGCACCAACCAGCTTCCACCACCACGGGCCAAACACCACCGTCGCGTTCACAAACAAGAACGCAAAGAAACCATGCAGTGCGACCTGGAAGCCGCGAGGCCAGGCCATCTCCGCCGGGCGACTCCACCAGGACCCCGCAACGATCAACCACGTCAGTGTGAAGACATAGTTCACCCACACGCCCTGCCCGAAACCCCAGCCGGTCACACGCTCGGTCAACCGGGCCGTGTGCAACACCGCCTCGGCATGGCTCCAGCGATGGATGAAATGAAATGCACAAAACACATGGCCCAACTGACCGATCAGCCCGGCCGTAAACAGCAGCCGTCGCTTCGAGGCCCCCGCCCCGGCAACACTCAGTATCAGCCAGCCCACCCAGCACCCCGCCACCAGCCTCGCACTCCAGCGAGTCAATTCCGGACCCAGCCCCGAGCTCAACTCGGTGAGAACTTCGGGTGATTCCATGGGCTGATTCCTGTCCAAAGGCCCCCTACACTACTTGAAGAGACCACCTCGAGGCGATTGCGACACGATCGAGTCCATCACAAAAAGACCAGCCGATGACACGCGTTCACGATCTCACCCGCCGGCTGCAAAAGGACAACGGATCGAAGATCGTCCTACTCGTCTCCGACGGCCTCGGCGGCCTGCCACCGGAACCCGGCGGCCAGACCGAACTCGAAACCGCCAGGACCCCGAATCTCGACGACCTGGCCACCGTCGCAGAAACCGGAGGCAGTATCCCGGTCCTGCCGGGTATCACGCCCGGCAGCGGACCCGGACACCTGGGCCTCTTCGGCTACGACCCGCTGGAATACGACATCGGTCGAGGTGTGCTCGAGGCACTGGGGATCGACTTCGAACTGGGGACCCAGGACGTCGCCATCCGAGGCAATTTCTGCACCGTCGACGCCGAGGGGAACATCACCGACCGGCGGGCCGGACGGATCGCCTGCGAAATCGGCGAACGGCTCTGCGAGAAACTCGACGCCATCGAGATTCCCGGGATCGAGGTCTTCGTGAGGCCGGTCAAGGAGTACCGCCTGGTGATCGTCTTCCGCGGCGAAGGACTCGGCGGCCGGATCAACGACACCGACCCGCAGGCCACAGGGGTGCCGCCCGAGGAGCCCGTCGGTGAGGATGAGCCGTCGAGGAAGACGGCCGAGATCTGCCGCGAGTTCCTGAGGCAGGCCGCTGAGATTCTGGCCCAAGATGCTCCGGCCAACCTGCTGACAATGCGCGGGATCGCGATGCTGCCCGAGATCCCACGCTTCGCAGACGTCTACGGACTGCGACCGGCCGCCATCGCCGTCTACCCGATGTACCGAGGGCTGGCCCGATTGGTCCAGATGGACGTGCTCGATGCCGGAGCCACCCTGGAAACACAAATGGACCGGCTCGAGGCGACCTGGAACGACTACGACTTCTTCTTCATCCACTTCAAGTACACCGATTCGACCGGCGAGGACGGCGACTTCGACGGCAAGGTGGCTCGGATCGAGCAACTTGATGCCGCCGTCCCGCGGATCACCGCACTGGAACCCGACGTGCTGATCGTCACCGGAGACCACAGCACTCCGGCCAAGATGAAATCGCACAGCTGGCACCCGGTCCCCACGCTGATCGCCAGCAACCAGGCCCGCACCGACGCCTCGACGTCCTTCGGCGAAGACCAGTGCAACACCGGCAGCCTGGGCCACTTCGAAGCCCAGCACCTGATGCTGCTGGCCCTGGCCCACGCCGGACGGCTGGAAAAATACGGAGCCTAGTCTCCAGGGACTGGCTTCCGCCTGCGGCGGACCCGTGGTGGAGTGCCTGTCCCGACCCCCCCACACCGCAGCACACTCCACCCCATCAAAACCCAAACACCCGAGCCGCTGTCCCGCCCAGCACCAGCCCCAGGTCCTTCTTCGACAGCGTTCCAAGGTACCCGGCCACCCTCTGTCGATAGGCCCGATAACTGCCCGGCGTGGCAGACCCGTTGAAGCCGCCGCCGTAAATCGACCGGCTCGGCCCATAGGCATCAACCAGTCGCCGGATGATCGGGCCGATCGGCCTGGTCAAGGTTGCATCCTCGGCCGGCAGTGACGAGACCTTGATGATCGTGTTCTTGTATCGGGCCCAGCGGAACACCAGGTCATGTTCGGCCTTCGTGCTCTGCAACGGTCGGCCCAGGTGATCGATCACCACGGTCGTTTTCGGGTACTCGCGGATAAACGTCTCGAACCCACGGGCATACTTCGGCTCGAAGTGCAGCTGCACGGCCAGTCCCAGATCAGCGGCCATCTTCCAGACCCGGCCCACGCCCGGCTTGCTGAAATCCGGGATACGGTCCTTGCGGAAGGCGTGGATCCGAGCGGCCACAATCCGACCGGGGTGCTTCTTGACCAGCGTCGGCATCTTCTCGATCGAACCGGGTCGGTCACCAAAGAACAGGCAGGTCCCCTTCAGCTTCTTGCCACCCACCTGCAGGCAATGATCCAGGAATCGATGGTCGTCCTGGTACGGTTCGGGGTGAACCACGATCGCGTGGTCGACTCCGGCTCCGGCCATGCAGTGCAGCAGGTGTTCCGGCGACGCTCCGGTCGTGGGGCGATAGGGAGCCCGCTGGTGGTAAGGAAACCGCTTGTCGCCGGGCTTCCCGAAGCAGTGCAGGTGCGTGTCGATGACCGGTGCTGCGGCCGACTTGGCGGCGGTGGCCTGGTTCGCTGCAACCGACACCGTCGACGCGGCGGCGACCGCCACAAAGTCGCGACGAGTGATCAGCGATCCGCGGCTCACTTGTCCAGCTCCGCCAATCGCTTCGCCGCCGCCTTCCTGGCCGTCTTCAACACGGCTTCGATCGACACCGGCTTCCCCTTTTGCCGCTTGCTCTCGTCAGCCGCCTCCATGAAAGCATAGATCTCGATCGTCTCACGCTCGGGGATCGACGACTTGCCGGTGCGGAAGAACCTCACGATGTCGACCACCAGCGGCTGGTAGCCGTCGTACTTGCCGACCGGCGAGGTCCCCTTGGTGCCGGTGGCGGTGCCGCCGTAGCCCTTGCCGGGTCGCAACCCGACGAAGGTCCCGCTGCGGCCGCCCTTCCAGGTTCCCTGCACCACGTCGCGGCCCGAGGTGTTCTCGGCCCGGACCACCGTCTCGCACCCGGCACCCATCACGGTGAACAGAGACTCGACGCCATGGATGCCGTACCAGAACAGGTCCGGATGAGTCTTCTCGAGATTGCACGGACTGGTGGTCTCGCACTTGGTCACCTTGCCGATGCTGCCGCCTCGCACGGCCTGGGTCAGCTTGCCGTAGCGGAGTGACGAGGAGCTGAAGATGGGGGTCTTGTACTTGCGAGCGGCCGCGAAGATTGCCACCGCGTCGGCCAGGCTGCCGGCGATCGGCTTGTCGATAAACGTCGGCTTGCCCGCTTTCAAGACCGGCAGGATCTGCTCGAGGTGAGGACGGCCGTCGTTGGTTTCCAGCAACACGACGTCGACCTTCTTGATCAGCTCGGGGATCGAATCGACGATCTCCACGCCCAGTTCCTTGATCTGCTTCGTGTAGCCGGGAACCCGCTTCGTGCTCGATTCGATGTCCGGACTCCCCTTGGGATAGGCCGCCACGACACGGCAACCGGCGAGTTCCGGAGCGACTTTTTCGGCATTGAGAATCCTGGTGAAGGCGAGCACGTGCGAGGTGTCCAGCCCGATGATGCCGGCCCGCAACGTCTTCGGCTTCTTCTTGCCCGCCACGGTCACAGTCGCCGTGACCGTGGCCGTGGTGGTGGTGGCAGCCGGTTTTCCAGCCTTGGGGGCCAGTGCCGAGAGGTCCCAGACACAGACGGTCTTGTCGTAGCTGGTCGAGAACAGCACGCGGCCATCCGGCGAGATGGCGATGTCGGTGACTCGGGCGGCGTGGTCACCGATCGTGGCCAGTTCTTCGCCGTCGCGAGGTGTCCAGACCTTGATCTCGTTCTTCCCCTTGGCCCGGCCACCACTGCCGGTGACCACGAAGCGGCCATCGGGGCTGAAGAGTGCCGAGGTGGTGGGCCGACCGTGCCCGCCGAAGAAGCCCAGAGGCTTGTCCTTGCCCAGTTCATACACGTTCACCTTCTCGTCGAAGCTGGTCGTGACCATCAGCTTGCCGTCGGGAGAAAACGCCGCGGCGGTGGCCGCCTTCTTGTGGTCGGTCAGCTTCGACAGCTGCTTGCCGCTGGCCGTGTCCCAGGTAATCACCTCGCCGGGCTTGGTGTTGCGCGTTTCGTCGCCGGCGGCCGAGACCATCTGGCGGCCGTCGGGTGAAAAAACCACGTCCTGGACCGGGTAGCTGTGGCCTTCGAGTACCCGAACCGGGGAACCATCGGCGGCCTTCCAGATATGCACTGTCTCGTCGTCACTCGAGGTGGCCAGCAGTCGGCCATCGGGCGAGAAGGCGACCCCGGTGACCTGGCCACGTTGTCCCTTGAGTGATCGCAGCAGCTTGCCAGTGGACGTCTCGATCAGGAACGTCCGCTGGTATCCCGCGGCGGCCAGCGACTTGCCGTCGGGCGAGTAGGCCAGGTCGCGGATGTATCCGTCCCTGAGCTTGACGGTGGCCAGGGGTTTGCGATCGGAGGTGTTCCATCGTCGGATCTGGCCGTAGGACCCGGCGGAAAACTGCTTGCCATCGGGCGAGACGGCGACGCTGGTGGCCCAGTCCTTGAAGCCGGCCAATCGAGCAACAAGCTTGACCTTCGAGGCCTTCTTGATCCCGGCCGCGGCCTTCCTGGCAGGCTTCTCGACCTTCTTCTGGCCCGGTTGCCGAATCTCAGAGGCCAATGCCGCCATCGCCAAAGTGGCCACGCACAACAGGACCACCGGGCGAACCAACCGAATCGTACGAGACATCAGGTGACTCCAGGAGAGGGAATACATCCTCGCGGAGTATCCCATGGCGGTGACAGCATGTCGACTGGTCGCCGACCGACCCTGC
>CAUZJR010000181.1:0-10209 GCA_963580005.1 Planctomycetota bacterium | reverse complement strand
GCAGGAGCAGCTCGAGGTGCTGGCGCTGGTGGCCTACCGGCAGCCGATCTCAAGGCAACAGATCCAGAAGCACGGCCGCAAGAACGCCGGGGGGATGCTGAGACAGTTGCTGCGTCGCCAGTTGATTGTGATCGTACGAGGCAACAACCCGCGTCGGGATATTACCTACCGCACGACGAAGCGGTTTCTCGAGGTCTTCAACATCCGCAACATCGAGGACCTGCCGACCCCCGATCAGCTGGAGTTGCGTTAGGGTCGCGAGCGAATCAGTCGGCGACCACTTCGAACTGCGTCTCGCCGATCAGGTCATTGCCTCGAACATCGACGATTCGGGCTCGGACCTTCAGTGGCTGGTTGAAGGGTCCCAGTCCGGATTGTGCGAAGCGGATGGTCAGCGTACCGGTACTCTGGCCGGGTGCGAGCTTGATCGGCGTGGCCGAGACGCCCTGGATGTGAACCGGCATCACCAGCTCGACGGTACCGTTTCCCCCGGCCCCGGTTCCCCGCGACACCGTAAACGGCAACTTCACGGTGCTGCCGGGCCGGGCAATGATCGACGTCGACCCGGTGTTGACTCCGACCACTCCCGAAGTCGCCAGCACGACCGTCTGGTCACTCTCGGTGTTTGAGGTAAACGAGACCTTGTGCCGGGTACCGTCGGGGTCGACGACGGTACCGACGAGCAGCATTTGGGTTCGGCTGGTCCGTCCCACTTCGAGCCACGGCGGCAGCTGGATCTGGAAGTCGAACTGGTCGGTCCCATCTGGCACGGCCATCGGCTTGCAGGAGATTCCCTGGAGGTGTCGGCCCTGGGTGTCTGCGATGGTCGCCGTCAGTGGTCCCTTGAAGTCGTTTCGGACGATGGTGTAGCGGCGATAGAAAGTCGTTCCCTGGGGCCCGAACTTGCTTTCGAAGACCCCTGTGAACTTGAACGGCGGCGGCACCGCCACGGCGACCTTCATCGATTCGCGGACCGAATCGTGGATCGTTGTGGCCGCCAGGATTGCTGTGGAGGAGATGTCGGCACCCGCGACCTTGGCCGTGCCGGTGATGCGAACTGGTACGACGGCGACCCGGGCATCGGGCGATGCCTTCAGTTTCATCTCCACGACGTTCTTCCCCTTGGGGATCTTGTCTCCGCCGCTGAGGGTCACTCCCGGAGGCAGGTTTTCCACCCGCAAGGCGATTTCTTCGTTGAACCCTCCGCTGCGGGTCACGTTGAGCTTGAACTTCGCTTCGGTGTTTCGCGGCACGTTGATGGCATCGCCGGGCAGCTTCAGTTGGAAGCCGGGCTTGATGGTCACCGGCGGAGCGATTTCCAGACGATAGGCGAACCGTTCTCCCCCTCGACCTGTCTCCTGTTCCGAGACGACCACGGTGAACTTGCCATCGGCGGGTGCCTTGAAGGTGAAGGTGGGGTCGGAGGTCCCCTTGGCATCCTCGGCACCGGCGACCCGTTTGCCGGTGTCGTCGAGCACGGCGACCTGTGCGTCCAGCGACGAGCCCAGTCGTGCGGCCTTCAGATCCATCACCAGTGCCTGGCCCTTCGCGGCTTCAAAGACGAAGTGGTCGGTGTCGCCGACGGTTTCGATGCGGCCATTGAGAACGGCCGGAAGCGTGACGGGCTGGGCCGTAGCGGGAGTGTTGTTCGATTTGTTCTCGAGCACGTTGGGGTGATCGCTGACGGCCAGCGAGACGACGTTGGTCTGGCCGGTGCCGACTTTCAGGCTACGGCCAATCGTCGTGTTGGCACCGGCGGGAATTTCGACGGTGACCGCCGTCGAGGGCAGGTTCTGTCCCAGCAGCAGCAGTTGTGACGTGGCCCCTCGCTGGACGCCCAGCGGATAGGTCTGCTCGACCCAGGGCCCGTCGGTGATCGTCAGGCGGTAGACGTAGGTCTGCAGTCCGAGGAACTTGAGGTCGTGGATGCGGACCTGGTATGCGCCGTTGGCGGTTGCCGTGAATCTCAGGAACGAGTCGTTCCCGAAGTGGTCGGTGTTCTCTGCGACTCTGAGGCCGTCGGGGCCCAGGATCTCGATTCTCGAGTCCAGCGGCGACCCGATCCGAGCGGCGTTGACCTCGCAGACATAACTGCGGCCCTTCACGGCGGCGAAGGTCCAGATGTCGACATCTTCGCGGGGGAAGATCCGGCCGTTGATGGTGACGGGCAATGTGACGGAGGTGGGGATCGGTCGCCCATCAATTTCCGCTTCGATCACCTCGGGCAGGTGCCCGATGACGAATCGCCGACCGGCGGTAACGCCTTCTGAGGTCCATGCCTGGTAGTAGCGATGTCCGAGTGCTGCGTCGGGTGCGACGGTGACGGTCCCGAGTTGATCCCTGGGGTAGGCTTCTCCGGCCTGCGAGGCGGGCATCGGGATCCGGGGCCCTTCGAACCAGATCTGTCGCTCGGCCAGGGTGATCTGCTTCGAGACGGTCACGCCGGTCCCGAGCATCTGCCAGGCACAGGCTTCGTAGAGGTTTTGGCCACCGACGATCACCTTCACCGTCGTCCCGCGTTGGGCTCCGGCGGGGAAGATGTAGCTGGTGCCCGGTGACGAGGCCGGGGCGGGCGTGGCCAGTGCCAATGCGAGGAAGGTGGCGGAAGCCAGGCGGGTGATCGCGTGCGGTCGCATGAAAGGACTCCGTGACGCTCTACTGAGAGGCACGGGGCCAACCCGCCCCTCGGCATCGGCAAACGGCTCAGGCAAACAGCTCTTCGATGACCTCACCGTCGCTGGGCACGATCGGGATCGGGCGACCCTCGGGAGTCAGGAACTCCTTCTTGGGGTTGATCCCCAGGCTGTGGAAGATCGTGGCCGAGAGATCGGCGGGTCGGTAGGGCTTGGTCGCGGGCCGTTCGGCTCGTTCGTTTGAGGCTCCGACGATCGTTCCGCCGGTGATTCCGCCTCCGGCCATCGCGATCGCTGAGCTGGGACCCCAGTGGTCTCGGCCGACGAGGTTGTTGATGCGGGGCGTACGCCCGAACTCACCGGTGACCAGCAGCATGGTGGAATCGAGCATGCCTCGATCCTCGAGATCTTCCAGCAGCGTGCCCATGCCCCCGTCGAGCAGGTGCAGCAGGTCGTTCTTGAGCACGTGAAAGTTGTTGTAGTGGGTGTCCCAGTTGGCGTGGTTGATCAGCACGCAGCGGACTCCCGCTTCGACCAGCCGGCGTGCCATCAGGCAGCTCTGTCCCAGCGTGTTGCGGCCGTACTTGTCTCGCAGCGTGTCCGGCTCGCTGTGGATGTCGAACGCCGTCTTGGTTTCCTTGGACGTCATCAACTCGAAGGCCTGCTGCTTGAAGGCGTTGACCGTGCGGGCCTGGGTGTTGAATTTCGCCTCGCCCCGCTTCTGGAAGCGGTCGACCGTGGCCAGCAGGTTGCGGCGGGAACCGAACCGCTTGGCGTCGATGGCCAGGGGTGGGGCCAGGTCGGGGACGGCGAAGTTGGGCAACGCCGGGTCGGATTCGACGACAAAGGGAGCGGCCGTCGACCCGAGATAACTCGAGCCACCACTGTTGTGCATCGTGGGAACGCAGACGTAGGGCGGTACCGGGCCGCGGGCACCGAGTTCGTGAGCGATCACCGAGCCGTGAGCGGGTTTCTGGTTGTTGGGCTTCAGGCCGGAATTGAAACCGGCCGAGGGGTGGTAGCCGGTCAGCATGTAGTGATCGGCGGCGCCGTGGCCGGAGTTGCGGTGCCCGAAGGAACGCACGACGGCGAACTTGTCCATCTGGCCGGCCAGCTTCGGCAGGTGCTCGCACATCTGTACGCCCGAGACGCTGGTGGCGATCGGGTTGAACGGGCCGCGGAACTCCTTGGGTGCGTTCGGTTTCAGGTCCCACGTGTCGATCGTGCTCAGGCCACCGGCCAGGAACAGGACGATCAGCGAGGTGTCGTTGCCCGGGACCGCCTCCTTGGCCTGACCCTCGAGGATCGAAGTCAGCGAGTACGTGGTGCCAAAGAGACTGGCTCCACCGATCGAGATCATGTCGCGTCGGGACAGACCGTCGCAAAATGTGTTGTTCCTACCGCTCATTATCACTCCTCTCGACTGCTGACAGTTCTGCCATTCTACCCGGCAGAGGGCTGGTGAGTCGAATGTAGCCGAATTCGTGGGAATCCGGAGGGGAATTGGGTGTTGTCAGTGCGGGTGCCAGTACTAGTGCCAGTACTAGTGCCAGTACTAGTGCCAGTACTAGTGATTGAACAGGAATTCGAGCGAATTCAGCATGCTCCAGGCCAGGTCTTCGGCGGCCTGGGTCCGAGTCCGTTTTTTGGCCTGGGTTTGCTGGAAGTGGGCCAGTGCGGTTTTTCGTTCCGCGGGTGCGGGGAACCGGTTGAAGAACGCCAGGTAGAGTTCTTCGATCACATAATCATCATCGGTCGATTCGCGGACTAATTTTGCGATTCGTCCGCCTGCATGAGCAATCTTTTTCTGGATTTGTGGCGAATTCATCATGTGCAGGATCTGGCCGACGGTCGGTTCGCCGGCCCGTTCACAGGCACAGGCACTGACGCGGTAGGGTCGTCCGAAGAGCTTGAGGAAGTAGTGAGGCACCTGGCTGTCCCAGAGTTGGACGGCACGGTAACCGGCCGGAGTCCCCTGGAATTTCTCGGGAACGCCGGTTGTGTCGGTGATCGCATCGAGCAGCACTTCGGCGTCGAGCCGTTTGAGCAGGAATCTCGAGTAGTTCTGCTCGTCTCTCTGGTTCGTCTCGTTCGATTCGGTCGTCCGCTGGTAGGCGTTGGAGGCGGTGATGGTGCGGATCAGGGCGTGGAGGTTGAACTTGCTGGCGACAAGGTGCTCGGCGAGCGCGTCGAGCAGTTGGGAGTTGGAGGGTGGGTTGGTCAGCCGGACGTCATCGACGGGTTCGACGAGTCCGCGTCCGAGGAAGTGAGCCCAAGTGCGGTTGGCGATGTTGCGGGCGAAGAACCGGTTCTTCGGTCCGGTCATCCAGGCGGCCAGCACCTGCCTCCGGTCACCCTCGGGGTGAGCCTCGGGCATGGGGGTTTCCAGCGCGTGGGCGAAGATGACCTGTCCGGTACGAGGGTGCTTGGTCACGGGGTTGCCGCTGGCCCGGATCGACTCGCCTGTCGGGCCGGGCTTGAAACCGACCTGAGTGAAAAAGGCCTGCATGCCCCAGTAATCGGTCTGGCCCCAGCGATCGTAGGGGTGGTGGTGGCACTGGGCACATTCGATCCGCATTCCGAGGAAGACCTGGGAGACGACCGCGGCCCGCTCGCCGGGGTTCCCGATCGACTTGTAGAAGATTGCCTGAGGATTCTCACGGACCGGGCCGGTGGCGGTCAGCAGCTGGCTGATGAACGAGTCGATCGGCGTGTTGTCTGCAAACCGTTCGCGGATCCAGCGGTAGTAGTCGTAGGCCGGTTCGTGGCCGAGTTTCAAGCGATCGACTCGGAGCAGGTCCGACCATTTCAAGGCCCAGAAGTCAGCGTACTCGGGTCGCTTCAGCAGTCCGTCGACGAGTTTTGCTCGCCGGTTGGCGGCCTTGTTCTCGAGGAACTTCCGAGTCTCCTCGGAGGTCGGCAGCCGTCCGATGATGTCCAGGCTCACTCGACGCAGAAACGTGGCGTCGTCGGTGCCCGAGGAGGGCAGGATGTGGAGTTTCTTGAGTTTCTGGTGAACGAAGGTGTCGATGAAGTTGGCTTCGGGCAGTTTGGGGAAGCTGGCCAGTCGGCGGTCGCTGGGGATCATGGCCTGGAAGACGCCGACGGCGCCCATGTAGTTGGCCATCACGGCGACTTCACCGGGCGCCTCACCAAAACTCACCAGTCCGAACTCGTCGACGTTGCCCAGGCCCTCGTTGTTCGACTGGTACTTGGCGTGCCCGGTCACATCGGTCTTGCGGCCATCGGAGAACGTGGCCACGACCCTGATCTGGTGTCGGCTCTTCATGTCGACCTGTCGCTCGGCGGGCGTCAGTTCGATCGAGACCACCTTGGGGTCGTTCTCGTCGCCGAACCGCAGGCCCTGTGCGATCCAGCCGTAAAGCGTTCGGTAGTCACCCGAGCCCCGGCGGATGCGGACGCCTCCACCGTGGGGGACACCTCCCGAGGCCTTGGTCAGCAGCAGGCTGGAGGCTGGCAGCGTGGGCACCACGCGGCGACCGCGGCCCTCGCGGGTCAACGCCACGTAGTCGGCCATCGGGTCGAAGCCGAAGACCGAGAGCTTGAAGCCGTTCTGGCCTTCGGCCTTGCCGTGGCATCCCGACGCGTTGCACGCAAAGCGGCTCAGCAACGGCACGATGTCGCGTTCGAAGTTGTACTCTCGCAGTTGCCCCGACCCGCGGACTTCGACGCTGACCCGCTGGACCTGGCCATCCACCTTGACCTCGACCGAGCCTCGCCCGTCTGAGACGGCATGGACGACCCCGGTCGGAGTGACCTCGAGGATCTTCGGTGTCGTCGAACGATACGTGGCCTGGCGGGTGAGGTCGGTTCTTGTGCCGGAGGGAGATTGTGCTGAAACGAGCAGACGATGGACGGCATTGGGGCCATCGAGCAGGACCTGCGGCGGGCTGACCACAATCGCCGCATCCTCGGCGATGGCGAACCGATCGCCCAGAAGCAGCAGCACGACGGCCAGCGGGACGAGGATTCGGGACATGATGGGAATCGTGGTTTTTGGAGAGTGCATCTCGTATGCTGTTGCCCGATCGCAATCGCCGAGATATCGGCGGACCCGGGCAAACGCATCAGCGAACTTCGATTCTATCCTCTGCCATAGAGTCACAACAACCCACGATGAATGCCACTGATCTGCCGGTGGGACTGGCTGAGATCAACCCTGTTGCGAATTTCCCCAGATGACCCCCCGAGTCCTCATCCTCATCGCATCAGCCCGGTTCCACCGACCGGAACCTTCTGTTCGGCGTGATGTCGTTGCAGATGGGCTTGTTGGACAGCGAGGGATTCGCCGAGGCGTGCACACTTTGGAGCGGATTCAGCGACGAGGTTACTCTGGCGGACTTGCTGGTCGAGCGCGAGATGCTCAGCCCGACGGACCGCCAGGACGTGGACCGAGGGAGTGCCGCGGGCCAGACGATGTCGGGTCAGGTCCTGGGCACACCGGGTTACATGTCACCGGAGCAGGCCGAGGGTCGTCACGACCTGGTGGGTCTTGCCAGCGACGTGTACGGCCTGGGCTCGATTCTGTACGAGATTCTGAGCGGAGAGCCGCCGTTTACGGGGACCAAGACGGCTCACTACCGGTTGAGATCGGCGTGGTCACGTCTGAGCCTGTCGAAGATGCTCATCGCCGCGGGAGAACCCCAGGAGGCCAGGAAGGAACTGGATCGCAGCCTGGGCGATCTGGAACAACTGTCCGAAGCTCACGGTCCGCGGCGGCTTGAACTCGCCATGGTGCTGGCGCTGGCGAGTGGTTCGGCCGAGCAGGGCTCTGCCCTGCCAGCCGGTCAGCGCAAGGCAAGAAGGTCTCGGCCCGGTTGGCCACTGAGAGTGCCAAGTTGCTGGAGGGCATTCGCCGAGCGTTCAGCATTCCGCAAGTTCGAAAGCTGCTCGACTCGTGGCGACTCGCTCCGCTGCGGCGTCACGAGTCATCCCGGGCATTCCGGCTCAGCGTGGAACCCAACAAGGCCTGATCGCCTCCAGGGGGACACGCGGCGAGCCGCCGCCGCCAGGGGGGAGCCTAGTCTTGTGCCACTGGCTCTTCTGGAGGCGCCGGGGCTGGCGGTGCACTCGCCTCGTCATTCTCGCGCTGGATCGCGTCGAAGACCTCCTGGCGATGCACGGGGATCTCCTTGGGAGCGTCGATTCCCAATCGCACCTTGTCGCCACGAATATCAACGATCGTGATCTTGATATTATCCGCGATAATGATGCTCTCGTCGCGCTGTCTCGACAGAACAAGCATCGGTGAACTCCTTCTCCCTCGCGACCGTCCTGGGGCGACGCATGGAGATTTACTTTTTGGGTTTCATGAGGTAGTCAGCAGGCAGAGATCCAAAGTCTCAAGACATCGGCACTCGATGTCGTGTAATGCTCATCGTCGCATTCCCCACCCCGTGGGGAGTCGCGATCGATCAAAACTGGTTGACGCGTTGCAGCCGCCGCCCGGCTGTACCGGCTGTGACGGCGGTGAGGGTTGTTCACCACGATGGGGTCGGCTTGTTGCCAGAGACAACCGGGCTGGCTAACTTGAGTGGATCGCGGGTGAGGCGATGTGAATGGCCGATATTGGCGGCGAGCCAGTCGACCTGGGCGAACTGCGAAGGAGTTGTCATCGCCGCCGGCCCACCCACGTCGACCCGGCCACCTCGAATCTCAAACCCCCGGATCCATCACGATGCTGACGTTGTTGATCGCCGTCGGGGCGTTTATTGGCTACCTGGTGGCCTATCACACCTACGGCCGGTGGTTGTCCAGGAAGATCTTCAACCTCGATCCCGAGGCAGTGGTGCCCAGCCACGAGCTGAAGGACGATGTCGACTACGTTCCGACTAAGAAGGAAGTGATATTCGGGCACCATTTCACGAGCATTGCCGGCACCGGCCCGATCGTAGGCCCGGCGATCGCGGTGTTCTGGGGCTGGTTGCCCGCACTGGCCTGGGTGCTGCTGGGTTCGATTTTCATCGGAGCAGTGCACGACTTTGGCGCATTGGTGGTCTCGCTCCGCAACCGCGGCCAGACGGTTGGCGAGGTGGCCGGTCGGCTGATTTCGCCTCGAGCCCGAGTGCTGTTCCTGGTGATCCTGGCGATGGCGTTGACGGTGGTGTTGGCCATCTTCGGGCTGGTGATCGCGAGCATCTTTGCGGATTACCCCGAGAGTGTTCTGCCGGTCTGGATTTCTCTGCCGATTGCCATCGGGATCGGCATCTGGGTGCATCGCCACGGTGGTGGCCTGCTGTTGCCCAGCCTGTTGGCGTTGCTGGTGATGTACGGTGCCGTGTGGGTGGGTGCCTATCACCTGCCGATCGACATCGAGTCGATCTTCGGCGTGACGCGGCTGGGCCCGTTCCCCAACGCGGTGATGATCTGGACGATCGTGCTGTTGATCTACTGTTTCATTGCCAGCGTGCTGCCCGTGTGGCTGCTGCTTCAGCCTCGGGATTACATCAACAGCCATCAACTGGTGCTGGCGTTGGGCCTGTTGCTGCTGGGTGTCTTCGTGGCCGGTGCGACGGGCCAGGCCGACCTGGTCGCCAGTGCCCCGGCGGTTTCCGACGACATCCCCGTCGATGCTCCTCCGATCTGGCCGTTCCTGTTCATCACGATCGCCTGCGGCGCGGTCAGCGGCTTCCACTGCCTGGTCTCCAGCGGCACCACCAGCAAGCAGTTGAACAGCGAGACCGATGCGCAGTACGTCGGATACGGAGCGATGTTGCTGGAGGGGGGCCTGGCGGTGATCGTGATCCTGGCCTGTTGTGCCGGCGTGGGCATGGGCAAGTTCGACCGAGTCGGCGAGGGAGCCGCGTATGGCTATTCGCCAGTGATGGTCACCGTCGATGGCTCCGAGACTCAACTGGCCGGCCAGGCCGCCTGGCGGACTCGATACGATCCGGGGAAGGGTTGGGGTGCCTTCAAGCTGGGAGCCAAGGTGGGTGCGTTCATCGAGGGCGGCGCCAATTTTCTGGCCGCGCTGGGGCTGCCTCTGAAACTCGGCATCGGCCTGATCGCGGTACTGGTGGCCAGCTTCGCCGCCACCACGCTTGATACCGCCACGAGGCTGCAGAGGTACGTGCTGCAGGAACTGGCCGGGACGTTTCGGATCACTCCGCTGACCAACAAGTACGCCGCCACCGCCCTGGCCGTCGGCCTGGGCGGCCTGGTCGCCATGATCCCCGCCGGAAACCTCGGCCCCGGCTCCGGCGGACTCATACTCTGGCCACTCTTTGGTGCCACCAACCAGCTGTTGGCCGGGTTGGCCTTCATGGTCACCGCGTTTTACCTGTGGCGACGCAACAAGCCGGTGGCCTTTGTGCTGGTGCCGATGATCGTGATGCTGATCATGCCCGCCTGGGCGATGCTCTGGAACATCTTCCACGAGGGGGGCTGGTACGACACACGTGATTACCTGCTGCTGGGCTTCGGAGCCGTGACACTGCTGGTGCAGGTCTGGATGATGATCGAGGGCATCCTGTTATGGCCCCGGGTCCGTGGACTGCGCGAAGAGGCTCTTCCGCCTTTGGACGCCACACAACCGGTCAGCGGAGGTGACTAGCAG
>CAUZJR010000180.1:0-10250 GCA_963580005.1 Planctomycetota bacterium | reverse complement strand
GCGGCATCAAGTGGTGAGTCGGCCGCCGCGAGCAGCGCCGCGAACAGAACGACCAGCCGACCGGCCCCTCTTCCGACAACACGTCCGGCCTTCCTCCGCATCGATCCACCCTTCCCTACTTCTCGGACTCCGACAGCTTCCGGTAGTAGCTCTCGAGCAACGACTCGTACCCCTTCGGATACGATTCCCCAGCCGACTGCAGCAACTCGTCTCTGAGGTCCGCCGGCAGGTCACGTGCCTGTTGCAGGCGAATCACCGTCGTCTGGTCGACGCCTCCGAGTGCTTCCCGGATCTGCCGCACGGCGACCTTCTGCTTGCGGAAGGCGTCGTTGAACTTGTTGTTCTTCAGGTCTTCCTCGATCGAGTTCATCAGCTGGATGGCCTGCTGCAGTCTCCGGCCACGGACGCTGTTGGTATCGAGCTTACGAGCGACCTGCGTGGCCCGTTCGCGGAGCCCACGCTGTTTTTCGGAGAGTCGCTTCATGTCCTTGCTGAATGGCGGAGGCGTACCGCCCTGCAGTCCCTTGCGACCCTCGCCGGCTCGCTTGCCGCCGCCGGTGGCCCCGTTGGGATCCTGGCGACCTTCCTCCTTCAAACGACCCTTCTCGTATCGCTCGTTGTTCAGCCTCGCGGGGGTCTTCCGCCCGTCGAGACCGCGGGCGGTGTCGCCGACCGTCTGGCCGCTCGACTTGCCGCGACGCCCGTCACCCGAGCGACCGCTGACCTCGTTGTTGTTCGGCAGGTCGTTGCCGGTGACTCCCTTGGCCGAGAAGCTGCTGATCGGGCCGTCAGACACGCCCCAACCGGCCTGGTTCAGGTTGTCGCCCCACGCCGAAGTGATGTCGTCAGCCTCCTCCTCGAAATCCTCAGCCTCCTGCAACAATTCCCCGATCAGGTCCTCCAGGGCATCGGGCAGTGGCATCTCGGGGATCTTCATCCGCTTGGCATCCAACGGCTCCTCCATCAGCCACTTCAGCGAATCGGGCGCGTCGGGCAGCCAGATCTCGAGATTCTCGAGCATCTTGGTCGCCATGCTCGATCCCAGGTCCTCCAACGGCACCTCGAGACTCGAAGTCTTGGGCCGCTTGGCGACCATCTCGACCTCCTCGAACACGCTGTTGACGTCGCTGCGGAGTCCGAAGTCGTCGACGAACCCGGTGGGCAACTTGGTCAACTCATCGATCGAACCCTTCTTCCACTTGTTCCACTTCGCGACCAGGTCGTCGAATTCCTTCTGGGCATCGAGTTCCTCTTCGCTGAACTCCTCGACGTTCCGCTTGGGCAGCTTTTCGAGCTTGTTGGCCAGTTCGGTCTCATCGGCCTGGACCCGCTCGAGACCCCTCATCAGTTTCTCGAGCGCGGTGGTAATTGCCTTGTGAGCGGCCTCGTCCTTCTTCTTGATCCGCCTGAGGTCCTTGCGGGCCTGGCGGTTCTTGTCGAGTCGTGCCAGCAGTTCCATCAACTGCTTGATGATCTCGTCCTGGACCGGCAGCGAGTCGTCTCGCAGGGTCTGCTGCCGGGCCTGGTTCCTGGTGGTACTGGCCATTTCGAAGAGGCTGACGGCCTTGGCCATCGGACCCACGGCCAGCTCGTTGAGTGACCCGATCACGGTTTTCAGGGGCAGAGCCGACCTCAGCATCAGCGAGGCCAGTTGGCCGGTCCCCTTGTGGATCCGTCCCTGCCGCTTCAGCAGCGAATCAAATGCGTCGCCGTTGGTGGTCCGAGCGCGGTTTTCCTTCTGCAGGCGGATCAGGCCCTCGAGCAGCTGGGCGAAGTCCTCGAGCTGCATCGCCACGCGGGCTTCTTCCTGCTGGGGTGTGAGCACAAAGATGGTGAAGCGTCGGGAACTGGCAGTTCCCGGTCCGGTAACGGTGTTGCGATCAACCGCCTCGGCCCAGTAGCGGACCAGGTCCCCTCCGCGGATCTTGTGGTCGGCGAGTTTCCAATCGAGCGTCGTCACGATCGGTTCACTCTCGGCACCCATCGCCGGCGTCAACAGGGCCAATTCACGGATGGTCGGATCGTCGTTGATCCGGTACAGCACCCGCACCTCGGCAACTCCGTAGTCGTCCTTGGCGGCAACCTGCAGCGAAACGGTCGCCTCGGGAGTCACCTGCCGATCGGCACCCGGCCGCGGGATGGCCACCGTGGGCGGCTGGTCGGGCACTGCGGCGATCGACCGCCAGACCGGGTCGCCGTTTGAGTGACCGAGCGTGTCTTCGAGCTGCAGCTGGTATCGATCAGGGGCGGTCAGTCGGCGTGCCAGCGAGTCGCCGCCGAGCTTGGCCTTGGGGACCGCAAGCACAAACGTGGTCTTCCAGCTGGATCCACTGCCGGTCAGCTCGACGTCCTGCCCACTCTCGGTGACCAGGCGTGCTCCTCGAAGGTCTTTCGATCCCGTGAGCGTCAACTCGACGGTGCTGCCGGCCAATGCGGCCACTTCGCCGGTGTCCCCGGCGGCGGTCTCGGTCTTCAGCATCGTATAGGCCGGCGGAGTGATCGTCAGAGCCACGGCGGCCACGCGAGGTCGACGGTGCACCTTCAGCTGCCGATCCCTCGATCGGTCATCTCCGGCCGTGATGAAGAACTCCATCGACCGGGTCGCTCGTTCGAGCGTCGCGGTGTACTCGCGGCGTCCATTCTGGTCGCTCTTCTTCGTCGGGTTCATCACCAGCGTCGTCCAGTGTTCCTCACCGTCGGGCCGGATTCTCAACTCGGCACTCGCCGGCAGCACGCCTTCGATGCCGACGGAGAACTTGACCTGCATGCCCTCGGCGTAGCGGTTACTCTCGGGGGCCGGCTTGATCGACTCCTCGATGATCTGCGTCGCGGTGAACGGTTCGATGTCGGCAAACGGCAGCAGGACTCTCGAGAGTCCATTACCGAACCGTTCGCTGCCGAACCCGGCATAGAGTCCCATGACGAGCAGGACTCCGAGCCCGGCCAGTGCCGCACGGCGCACGGGCAGCCAGTCGAGTGAGTCCGAGAGGTCCAGGTCGATGGCGGCTTCATCGGCGTCGGCGACGATCGCTTCGACGATCTGCAGCGAGCCCGGCTCGGTGCCTCGACCCAGTTGCAGAGCGTTGATCAGTCGGCTGTCGAGTTCGGGGAACTGGTCTTCGCACAAGGCGGCGAAGAACTCGTCTCGCCTCTGTTCGAGGAATCTCTTGACGAACAGGCTCAGCACCAGCATCCCGGCACAACCGAGCAGCACAAGCAGCGCGACCACGCGTCCACCGACCCCCAACCCCAGCAGGTTGTCGGCGGCAACGGCGAGTACAAGCACTCCGAGTACCGCGGCGATGATCAACAATGAGGCTTCGAGCAGGTGTCGCTGTCGCCAGTTCCGGCGCAGCTCATCCATGGCGAACACCAACCGCGGATAGGTCTGAACAGTGCTCATCGGGTTCCTTTCCCTGGCTCGCTAGACGAGCCGGTTGCGTCGTCGCATCCACCACTCCCCGGTCACCGCGGCCAGGAAGAAGCAGAACAGGACGGGGGAATTCCAGTACTCGCGGGCGTCCCTGGCCCGGGTGATGGTTCGTTCTCGGCGATCCGGCTGCAGTTTCTCACCCAGGCTCTCGGCCTGTTCGATATCCACGTAGAACCCCGAGCCGCGTTCCGAGGCGATCTGCCTGAGCACCTGCGGATTGGTTCGCGTGTCGGTGGTCTCGAGATCGGCACCGTGCACCAGCAGTTCGACGTTTGCGTTGGCCACCGTCTTACCCTCGTGAGTCGACCGGGCCACGATCACGTGGCGTCCGGTACCGTCGGGGTAGATGGTGGCGACCTGGTCACCGCTGCCGTCGGCCGCGGGTCTCAGAGGCACGCTGCGTTCACGGCCGGCGGTGTTGGTGATGGTGGCAACCAGCCCCTGGGCCTGAGTGGCCGCCGAATCGCGGCGGACGACTCGAACCTCGACCGCCTCGCCGTCATCGTAACCGGGTCGGTCGGTGGTGACTGCCAGCGGGGCCTGTTCGTCGTCGAGTCCGCGGCCGGTCAGGAAGCGGACCGACTGGCTCCAGAACCTGGCGTAAAGCACATCGCCCTGCCCCTTGAGCCTGGCCACCCGGCTCCAGCGCCAGGTGGTGTCGGCGGTGACGACCATCGACTTGCCCTGCCCGAAGTTCTGCACGGCCACCACCACGGCCGGCTTGCCGTCGACAGACGTGATCGGGTTGTTGGCCAGCACGGTGGCTCCGGGCTTGGCGCGAGCGACCAGACTGCAGCCGGCCAGCTGCGCCGCGGTGTCCCACAGAATCTTGTTCTGCACGCGGTCGGTTTGGACCTGAAAGATCGGGTGAGCCATTCCGGCGGGGGTCAGGTCCATCGTGAACGGCTCCTCCGCCTGGTCGCGTTCCCCGGCAGCCACAAACTCGACCGGCAACACGTCGGCCAGCGGCGTGGTGGCAAAGCCGTTGGGACCAAACGAGCGGTATCCCCCCAGCACCAGGATCGCATGACCCTCCTGGGCAGCCCAGTCGGTCAGAGCCTGGTACTCGGCGGCACCCAGAAAATCCGCTTCCATGTCACCCAGGATCACCAGGTCGACGGTCTCGAGTTGAGTCGGCGTGAGCAGGATCTTGGAGGCGTTGGGGTTGGGTCGCTGCGGGTTGGCCGTCCGGACCACGGTGATCAGGTTGATGTCGGGATCGTCGTCGAGTCGCTTGCGGAGGAACGTGTACTCGTAGCGGAGGAAACCTTCGATGTAGAGCACCCCGATGGCCTCGGCGTTGACCTGCAGCGCGAACTGCTCGACGTTGTTCTCCAGGACCCGCTCACCACCAGCCGCTTCGGCCTGGACCCGGTAGACGAATCGACCTGCCACGGTGGGCTCGAAACTCAGCACCGCCTCGACCTGGTTCGATCCCGCTTCAAGGATCACCGTCTCTGAGGCCTCGGGCCGGTCACCACTGAGCGTCACGGTCACCTCGACCCGCCGATCCGCAGGTCCTCCCGACCGGACCACCGGCACGCGGACGGTGACCGAGTTGTTGACGAGCACCTGTTCGGGAGCCTGGGGGGTTCGCAGCGAGAGGTCCAATTCGGCGGAGGACTGATCGGAGGGGAATCCGATGGCGTGGATCGGGGTGTCGCTGTCGGCCAGCTGCAGGATGCTGTCGCGGCCCGAGTTGTCCATGCCGTCGGTGATCAGCACCATCCCGATCAATTCGCGACTCCTCAATCGACTCTCGACACGCCCCACCGCCTGTACGAGGTCGGTCACCGAGCCAACCGGCTTTGCGGCCGCAGCACCCTCGATCGGCTTGCCGTCGATCCCGAACAACTCGACCTGCACCCGGGCACCCTCACCCTCCTCGACCTGCCGCTTCAGGCGGGTGACCGCCTCGAGCGCCCACTCGTAACGTGACTTGCCTCCGGTGTGAGCCAGCGACATCGAGCGAGAATCATCAAGCACGATCGCCAGCCGACCCGGATCCGTCAGCGTCGTCGATTGAGTCCAGACGGGGCGGGCCAACGCCAGCAGCAACGCCAGGATCCCCGCACCACGCAACGCCAGCAGCACCCACGTCAGTCGACGCTCGGTCCGCTGGAAAATGCTGTAGTACACGGCAAACAGCAGTGCCGCGATCACCACGATTCCCAGGAACCACAGCCAGGTGGACTGAACGTTATCGAGTTGGAACATGGATCTGATGTTGCAGGCGTTGGGAGGATTGAAGGCGTTGGGTGCTGGGGATCATGAAGATGCGGAAACAGATGCCTCGGCAGGTTCGGACGTTTCGGTGGGCTGAGCAGAGGACTCGTTCGCCTCGCGCGCCTCGGTCAGGGAATCGAGATCGCCTCCGAGCGAAACGTGGCCGGTGGGTACGGCGATGGTACGAGGATCGCTGCGGGGCTTGAGATAGTGTTTCGAGGTGATCCAGTTGGCGAGAGCCGGTTCGAGGATGGCGATCAGCAGGACAATCCACATCAGGATTTCCCACAAGTCGCTGCGGGACCGACCGACACCGGCCTGGGCACCCAGTTCCACCGCGTCGTCGGCAACCTTCAGCCGTTGGGATCCCACCCAGGGCAGCGCCTCGGCCAGGGGACCGGTCGGGTCGGCCAGGTTCTCATCAGTCAACTCGATCGACCTCAGGTCACTCTCGCCAGCTTCCAGGTTGACCGCAAAGGCACGGCTACTGCCGTCACTGCCGGCCTCCTCGAACCGATAGATCCCCGGCTGTTCGGTCTCGCTGAAGGACACCTGCCGCAACGACGAATCCGACAACGCCTCGAACACACCCACCGTCCGGTCCGGCTTGATCACCTGGATCCTCCGAGACGGGCTGCCCACGGGCACCGCCTGGCGGATCTCCTGGCCGGTGCGGAAGAAATTGCTGGAGGTGGAGGTAGTTGCTGCGGCGGACTGGGGGTCGGCACTCTGGCCGCCGGCTGACTGTGCGAGGTGTCCGACGAGTCGATAGACGAAGGGCAGGAAGGCGGGTTGGACGGGCAGGTTGGACCAGTCGCGATCGCAGCTGGATGCGAACAGTGCGACGCGTCCTCGCCCGTAGATGTGTTCACACAGCAGCGGGTCTCCCGACTCGGTGGCCATCAGCACTCGACCGCTGGGCGCCGGTTCCAGTCCCCAGTATGCGGAGAATCCGATCGAACCCAATCGCCCGGTTTCTCCGGTGACGAACCCGCTGAGTGCCGGGTGATCCTCGGCGAATTCTCCGATTCCGGCCACTGGAGCCTGGTCACTTCCCACGGCCGGGTTGCCCCTGGCTGCGGTACCGGTCAGCTTGGCCGGCAGCAGTGCTCCTCGAGCCGACCGGGCCAGGCTGTCGTTGTAGAAGCTGGGTTCGACCTGGTTTCCCAGGAACACCAGCAGGCTGCCGCCTCGATCGACGTACCTCTCGAGTTTCCCGACAGCGGCCTCGGGCAGGGTCTCGACGTTGGCGAGGATCACGAGCCGGACGTCATCGAGCGAGGCGGCCTGGAACGCGTTGGCTCGAACGCTGGTCACGTTGATCGGGTTGGTTTCGGCTCCTCCGGCAGCGAGTGCGGCCCTGAGGAAGAAGAGTTCGTCGTTGCGTCGGATCGACGAGGGGGCACCGTTGACGGCAACGACGTTGACGGCATCGAGCACTTCGAAGCAGAAGTAACGTCGGTTGTCGGAGGTCAGTCGCGGGTCGTCGACCGAGACGTATCCCGCCTGCCAGCCACCGGTGTGAAACGTATGGTGCAGCGTATGCACGCTCCAGCGGCCCGGCTCCAGCGGTTCACTGGCCACCTGCTCGGCCACCTTGCGGAAGCCCTCTTCATCGGCATCCTCGGCATCGGCCTGGGCCCGCACGTACAGGCTGATGGTACAGGGGACAGCCGATTGGCCGTCGTTGCGGATGTGAGGTCGGATCGAGAAGGGGATCCCGGCCATGGGTCTCGAGGCTCCGTACTGCACGGCGGTGATCGCGAGGTTGCTGAGTGGGCCGGTGGGTCGCACCGGAACGAAGACGACCCGGGCATCGAATGAGGCCTGGGTTTCGCCTGCGAGCACGGGGGTGGCCAAGCCGCGTTGCTGCAGGTCGCTGAAGACATACACCTCGCGGCTGGACTCCTCGCGTTCATCGAGCATTCTCTCGGCCACCAGCACTGCCCCCGGCAGGTCGGTGCCCAGCGCCTCGCGACGACCCTCGGCACTATTGGCCTCCTCGGCCAGGCTCAGCAAGCGGTTCTCGATCCCCGCCAGGTCGCTGGTCGGTTCGGGATAGACCGCCTCGGGTCCACTGGCCCGCCGACCGGCCAGCACGATCGAAGCGGTATCGGAGGGCTTGAGTCCCTTGACGATTTCGCTCGCTTCGCGGGCGGCTCGAGACAGCAGGGTGCCGCCGTCGGTATCGCGGTAGTGCATGCTCGCCGAGTCGTCGAGCACGATCACGACGCTGCGGCTGCGGGTCGGGTCGCCGGTGGCGACCGATCCGCTCATAAACGGCTCGGCAAACGTCATCGCCAGCAACGCGCACAACGCCATCCGGGCTGCCAACAGCAGTAGCTCCTTCAGGCGGCTCATGCGGTAGCTGCGAAGGAACTGGTCGGTCAGGAAGCGGGTGGTCGAGAATCTCAGCGTGCGGGTCTTGCGGGAACGGCTGAGATGAATCAGCAGCGGAATCGCTGCTGAAAGCATGCCGACCAGGTAAAGAGGTGTCTGCAGTCCCATGGTTCGCCGGGCTAGTACATCTGTTGACGGCGGGCGAGGTAGGCGCCCAGGAATTGGTCAAACGGTGTGCCGGTTTCGGCCACCGAGTAGTCGATATGGGACCCGAGGCAGCCTTCGCGGAGCGTGTCGAGGAAGCGTTCGAGTTCCTCGAGGTAACTGGCGCGGAAGGCCCGCGGGTCACTGGTGATCTCGCGGCCGGTCTCCATGTCCTCGATCCGGCTGACGTCGTCGAAGGGGAATGTCAGTTCGTCGGGGTCGAGTGTCTGGAAGACGATCACGTCGTGCTTGCGGTGACGCAAGTGCTGCAGGCCGCTGAGGATCTCGTCGGGGTCATCGAAGAGGTCGGAGATGATGACGACCACGCTGCGTCGCTTGATCGTTTCGGCCAGCTGGTGAAACGACCCCGCCAGGCTCGTCTCGCGACCGGGCTCGATCGCCTCGAGGTGATCCATCAGCACTTTCAGATGCCCGGGCCCCTGCCGGGGAGGCACCATGTCACGGATTCCGTCATCGAGCGTGATCAGGCCGACGGCATCGTGCTGGAATGCGACCAGGTAGGCCAGGCTCGCCGCCAGGTAGTTGGCGTATTCGAGCTTGCTCATGCCGCCCGAGTGGCTGTAGGCCATCGAGTTCGACTTGTCGAGCACGATGTAGCACCGCAGGCTGGTCTCTTCCTCGTACTGCTTCACGTACAGCTTGTCGCGACGCCCGAAGACCTTCCAGTCGATATGCCGCGGGTCGACCCCCGGGGTGTACTCGCGGTGCTCGGCGAACTCGACACTGAACCCGCGATGCGGGCTCTTGTGCATCCCGGCGAAGAAGCCCTCGACGACCAGGCGTGCGGCCAGCGAGAGGTTGTTCAGTCGGGCAAGTGCCTCGGGGTCGAGGTACTTCAGTTGGGTCGGGCTGGCGATGGCCATCCTAGATGTAGGCCTCCGCCTTGGGAGCCTCGATCGTCTCGAGCAGCATCTCGACCAGTCGATCCGGCGAGATTCCCTCAGCCTCGGCGTGGAAGTTGGTCATGATCCGGTGCCTGAGCACCATCGGAGCCACTTCCTTGACGTGGGCACAGGTGACGTTGTATTCGCCGGAAATCGCCGCGCGGGCCTTGGCGCCCAGCACCATGTACTGCACCGCCCGAGTACCGGCTCCCCAGGTGACGTACTCCTTGGTGAACCCCGGCGCGGTCTCGTCCTCGGGACGGGTGGCCCGGGCCAGGTCGACGGCGTAGCGGCCGACGTGATCGGAAATCGGCAGACGACGCACGATCTGCTGCAGGTTGAGAATGTCCTCACCGCTGAGCGCGGTGTTGACCGTCACGTCCAAGTCGGCCGTGGTCGTCTTGGCAATCTCGAGCTCTTCCTCGGGCTTGGGATACCCGATGCGGATGTCGAACATGAAGCGGTCGAGCTGGGCCTCGGGCAACGGGTAGGTCCCTTCCTGCTCGATCGGGTTCTGCGTGGCCAGCACGAAGAAGGGTCGAGGCAACTGGAAGGTCTTCCCGCCGACGGTGACTTCCAGTTCCTGCATCGCCTGCAACAGCGCTGCCTGGGTCTTGGGCGGCGTGCGGTTGATCTCGTCTGCGAGCAGGATGTTGGCAAACACCGGGCCCTTGACGAACTTGAACTCGCGGGCCCCCGTCGTCTTGTCCTCCTCGATAATGTCCGTACCGGTGATGTCCGAGGGCATCAGGTCGGGAGTGAACTGGATGCGGTTGAAATCCAGGTCGATGGCGTCGGCGATGGTGCGGACCATCAGGGTCTTGGCCAGGCCGGGTACGCCAATCATCAGGCAGTGACCGCGTGAGAAGATCGCGGTCAGCAGGTCGTCGATGACCTCCTGCTGCCCGATGATCACCTTGGCGATCTCCGACTTCAGCGTCTCGCGAGCCGCACCCAGCTTCTTGATCGCCTGCAGGTCGTCTGCCGAGGCGGTGGGGATGGAGTCGGAACCTGGGGATTGGGGGGTGTCGTTCGAGCCGACGGACATCGGGATCTCCTTGCGTCTCGTCCATCGAGGACGCCCGACGGCTGATTCGCCACCGGAGGCCCAGGAATCGGGTCCTCGTGTCGTACCCGTCCCT
>CAUZJR010000179.1:0-10256 GCA_963580005.1 Planctomycetota bacterium | reverse complement strand
ACAGCACCGGGGAACTCGACCCCGAATACCGCTACATCTGCCACTTCCCCGACGAAAACTCGATCATGAGTTTCAGCTCCAACTACGGCGGCAACGCCCTGTTGGGCAAGAAGTGCTTCGCCCTGCGACTGGCCAGCGTGCTGGCTCGCCGCGAGGGCTGGCTCGCCGAGCACATGCTGATCCTGGGCCTGACCGACCCCGAAGGAAACCGGACCTTCGTCGCAGCCGCATTTCCATCCGCCTGCGGCAAGACCAACCTCGCGATGCTGGTGCCTCCCGAATCCTTCTCACAGGCGGGCTGGTCGGTTGAGACGATTGGCGATGACATCGCGTGGTTGAAGTTCGGCGAGGACGGTCGGCTGTACGCGGTGAATCCCGAATACGGTTTCTTCGGAGTGGCACCCGGGACCAGTGACGAGACCAACCCCAACGCGTTGACCAGTTGCAGTGCAAACACGCTGTTCACCAACGTGGCCCTGTTGCCGGACAACACGATCTGGTGGGAGGGCCTGAGCGATCCGCCGCCGGAGGCGACCGACTGGAAAGGGAACCCGTGGACGCCCGAATCGGATGTCCCGGCCGCTCACCCCAACAGCCGCTTCACCGCACCGGCGAGCCAGTGCCCCTGCATTTCTCCTGACTGGGAATCACCCGGTGGAGTACCGATCTCGGCCATCATCTTCGGAGGCCGTCGCTCGTCGACCACGCCGCTGGTCTACGAGGCCCGCTCGTGGCAGCACGGTACCTACATCGGGGCGACGATGACCAGCGAGAAGACAGCTGCCGCCGTCGGGGGCCTCGGAGAACTCCGCCACGACCCGATGGCCATGCTCCCCTTCTGCGGCTATCACATGGCCGACTACTGGCAACACTGGCTCGATGTCGGACAACGGGGTGGTGATCAGATGCCCGGTGTGTTTCACGTCAACTGGTTCCGCCGCGACGACGAGGGCAACTGGCTGTGGCCGGGCTTCGGTGAGAACATGCGAGTACTGAAATGGATCGTCGACCGAGTGGGTGGCGGTGGCGAAGCGGTCGAGAGCCCGATCGGATGGCTGCCGACCGCCGAGGCCGTCGGCTTCGACGAGTTGGGACTCGATGAGTCCGTTGCTGAGGCGTTGCTCGAGGTGGACTCGGGCCAGTGGCTGGAAGAGGCCAGCGAGCGTGCCGAGTTCCTGGCCGGTTTTGGTGAGAAACTACCCGCGGAGCTCAGTGCCGAGAACGACGACCTGGTCTCGCGACTGCAGACGGGGTCGGGATCGTAGCGATCGAATAGGACACAGTGGGCCAGGCGGAGTGACATCACGGTGACGGCACGATGGGGAGTCTGCCTGGGTCTGGGTCTGGCATCCCTGCCGTCGATCGCGGCTCAGGAAACTCGAGTCGCCGGCCCTGATGCGGCTCGTGCCTACCGCTACCTGCAGTCGGTCTGCCGCCTGGGGCCTCGGCCCAGCGGTTCACGCGGCATGCAGGCTCAACAGCGTCTGCTGGCGTCGCACTTCGCCCGGTTTGGAGCCCGCGTCACACGTCAGTCCTTCGACCGCCCCGACCCTCGCAACGGCAAGGCGGTGCGGATGACCAACCTGGTTGTCAGCTGGCATCCCAAGCGGACCACTCGCGTGCTGCTGTGCTGCCACTACGACACGCGTCCGTTCCCTGATCTCGATCCGGTCAACCCACGCGGCCGCTTCATTGGGGCCAACGACGGAGGCAGTGGAGTGGCGTTGCTGATGGAGTTGGCTCATCACATGCGACAACTCGACGCCCGTGTCGGCGTCGACTTTGTCTTTTTCGATGCCGAGGAGTATCTCTTTCAGCGTGGAAACCGGACCCAGGGCCAGTTCTTTCATGGTTCGACCCACTTTGCCACCGTGTACCGCGACCGGCCTCCGGCTCACAAGTACGTTGCCGGCGTGCTGCTGGACATGGTCGGCGATCGTGACCTGCAGATCTTTGTTGAGAAGAAGAGCCTGTATTACGCGCCGAAGGTGGTCGACGGGATCTGGAAGACGGCACGTCGGTTGAAGGTCAAGCAATTCAAGGAACGGCCTCGGCCCAAGCACGACGTCGAGGATGATCACGTGCCGCTGAACCGGATTGCCAAGATCCCGACCTGCGACCTGATCGATTTCGATTTCCCTCACTGGCACACCACTCGGGACAACGTCCGTGCCTGTTCGGGTGCCAGCCTGGCGGCAGTCGGTCGCGTGGTGCTGGGCTGGCTTGAGACTCTGGAGGCCACCGGTCCCTGAGCGGCAGCCGCGGGGTCGTGTGAAACAGTCTGGGGCCATGCAGGAGACGAGACAATCGGACTGGAACCCAATCACTGGTTGCCAACTGCTGTCTTCGGGATGGTGTTGCTGGTGATCGGCGTGCTGATGATGCGGGCCCACCGCAGGACGTGGGTCCAACAGCAGGACGACCCGGGGCTCAATCCGCGGGACCTCACCCGGCTGAGAACTCGCTACCGTCGCCGGATGCAGATGTCGGGGATGATTGGCGTGCTGGGGGTGATGCTGGGTGTCGGCGATGCGCTGATCTGGGAACAGGATCTGCAGATGATTGCGATCTACTGGATCGTTGTGATCGGCCTGGGGGCCTGGCTGCTGGTGCTGGGAATGGGAGACCTGGCGTCGGTGCGGATTGATTCGAAACAGGCGATAAGCGAGTTGCGTGATATCGGGGCCCGGCGGCAGGAACTGGAGGCCGAACTGGCGGAGATGCGTCGCCGAGGGTCCAATGGTGAGGCGAAATCGAATGGTCGGCATTGATGGGTGGGGCGTCTGACCCCGGGAGAACCGAAGCATGATGATTACACGACGTGAGTTTGTTGGCGGGATGGCCGCCGCGGCAGGGGTCTCGATTGCCGGTGGTCCGGTCTTCGCCGCAAACCGAAGCAAGTTGCCGATCGCTGCGGTGGTGACCGAGTACCGCAACAACGCTCACGCCGACGTGATTGTCGGCAAGGTGCTCGAAGGCTGGCGTCAGGACGGCAAGGCCGGCCCCGACCTGAAACTCGTCTCGATGTACACCGACCAGACCCCCAAGGGTGACCTCAGCCGCGGCCTGGCCACGAAACACGGCTTCCCGATCGTCAAGACCATCGAGCAGGCGATCCTGCAACCGACCGGAGACGATCGGATCGAAGGAGTCCTCTCGATCGGCGAACACGGCAACTATCCCTACACACCCAAGACCCGTCAGCACATGTACCCGCGACGTCGGTTCTTCGACGCGATCGTGGCGGCGATGCAGAAGTCCGGCCGGATCGTCCCGGTCTTCTCCGACAAGCACCTCGCCTGGAAGTTCTCCGACGCGCTGCACATGGTCAATACGGCGAGGAAGCTGAAGATCCCCTTCATGGCCGGTTCGTCGCTGCCGACCTGCTGGCGGTACCCCTCGCTGACGCTGGAAACCGGAGTCGAGATCGAGGAGGCGATGGCGGTGGGGTACGGGGGTCTGGAGGCCTACGGCTTCCATACTCTCGAGACGCTGCAGTGCATGATCGAGCGTCGCAAGGGGGGCGAGGCGGGCGTGGCGGCCGTGCAGGCGGTCTCGGGCGACGCCCTGGTCAAGGCCCGCGACGCGGGACGCTGGAGCCAGGAACTGCTCGAGGCGGCACTGGGGTCGCTGCCCGCGAAACTGCGGTCCAAGAACCCGATCGGACCGGCCGTGAAGCAGAAAGCGACCGGGTACCTGATCGAATACCGCGACGGCCTGAAGTCCTCGGTGATCATGGCCAATGGGTTCAACAACCAGTTCTGCTTCGCCGCCAAGCTGAAGGGGCGTAAGGAACCGGTCGCCATCTGGTTCAAGCTCGAAGAGGGCAAGCCCTTCGGGCACTTCGAACACCTGTTGCGGGCGGTCGAGGAGATGTTCCAGACCGGACGGCCGTCGTATCCCGTCGAGAGGACACTGGTGACAACCGGGGTGCTCGACCGAGTGATGCACAGCGTGGCCGAGAAGGGTCGGCGGTTCGTTACGCCCGAATTGGCCATCAGCTACCAGCCAACCAACTGGGGCTTCGCCAACCAGTAGGCCCAGGGACTGGCTCGCAGCCAACCAGGGACTGGCTCGTCTGGCCGCGTCAGCGGCCAGAGGTGCCTGTCCCAGTCTCTTGCCCCGCCCTCAGCCGGAGGTCTTGACCGCGCTGATCAGGGCTTCGATGTATCCGTAGGAATGGGCAAACGCCTGCAGGCCGCCGGGGTCGTCTGAGTGACGAGGTACGTGATCCGGCATCACCATGTAGGGGTAACCCACCTCGACCAGGGTCCGCATCACCTGCAGCATGTCGATGTCGCCGTTGTCGAGATAGACCTCCTGGAAGTCACCCCGATTGCCGATCATGTTGCGGAAGTGGATGTTGAAGATCCGCTGCTTGTTGCCGAAGTAACGGATCACCTCGTGGATCTCCTCGTTGGGATTCTCGAGGTTCTCCATCATCGAGCCCAGGCAGAGATTGAGTCCATGGTTGGGGCTGTCTGAGAGAGCGATGAACTTCTTGATCCCCTCGAAGTTGCCGAGCAAGCGATCGATGCCCTGGAAGCCACCGGGTGGAGTGCCCGGGTCGTGCAGGTGGCAGGCGGCACGGATCTTGTGCTCGTCGCAAACCGGCATCACCTTCTCGACGAAATACTGCATCCGTTCCAGAGCCATGTCCTCGGTCACCCGACCTGCTCGAGTCAACTCGGGGTCGGCCTCGGCCAGCTTCAGCTTCCAGGTGCTGTAGCTCGATCCACCCCGCCCCGCAGTCCGCTCGGTCCTCAGCACACCCAGCAGGCTCATGTTGTACTTCCAGGCGGGGATCCCCGCCTGGGCACAGTTCTCGGTCATCTTGTGGATGTCATCGATGTCCCGGTCCCGCTCGGGGCTTTTGCCCAGCATGATCGCTCCGCGTTTCTCACGGTCGATGTGGCTGGATGAGAGGAACGGGAGTGCGACCATGTCGAGCGTGATGTCCTGGGCTTCGCACGCCTCGCGAGTCTTCTCGAGTTCTTCGACCGTCCAGTAGCCGCGTTGCGGATAGGGAGGACTGGGCGGGTACCCGCAGACGTGGTCGACTCCGTGCCGCTTGATGAACTGCAGCATTCTCTCAGACGTCGGGCTGCGTTGTGTGCCGGCGTAGAGTTTTACCTCGGGCCTGGCGCTTGCTGCGGTCACGTCGTCCGAGGCGATTCGGGTGGCGAGGCTGTCTGGTTGAGAGCCGGAGGGTGGCTGGGTGATTTCAGAATCGACCGGGCAACCGGCCAGGCCAACCGTGGCAGCGGCGGCCGCCGATGTGCCGGCAGTGGCCAGAAATTCGCGACGCTTCATAATTGTCATGATCTTCATGATAAGGACCTGCAGGGTTGTCAGGGACTGGCTCCGCAGGTGCCTGTCCCAGGAGGATCTCAGTGGTGCTCGAAAACAAGTTCAGGCCGCGCCCGGGTTTCGCTCGAGCAGAAACGCACCCCTTGGCTGATCAATTGCGATGCCAGGGAAAGTGCATGGTCGGTGTCCCGGAATGCCGGTCGACGGTCAGTGTCAGAGTCGACCCGGCACCGGGGCCCAGTTTCACTCGCACCGTCGTCCCTTCAAATTCGATCGTCTTCCCATCGACTTCGACGGCCCGGATCGTGTGTTCGGCGTAGGCTCCCGCCTGCACGATCAACTCTCGCGACTCGAGTTGGTTGGTGTTGACCAGTCGCACTCGGGTGCTGGTGTCGGTGATGCGATCGATCAGTGCGGCACAATCGTCGGGGATGCCGGCCCGGCGTTTGAGCGGATCGAAGTACCTCAGCCGGGTGTGCCAGACCGAGGCCCGGCGTCCCGGGTCGAGTCCCGCGACCATCAACTGCCTGAGTGCCGTGACCTGGGCGGGGTTGTACTGGGCCGGGTCGTCGGCGAGTCGCGTGTCGGGCGTGGTCGTGTCGGAGTCCATCGCCAGGGAGCGTCGGCGGACTTCGGCGAGGTCGCGTCTGAGGGCTGCTTCGGGGAACCCGTCGTTGTCGCCGTCGAGGAACCTCAGCCAGGGGTCGTTTTCCAGGTACTTGCGGTCGGCCGCCTTCATCGACAGGTAGTAGATCTCGAGCTGGTTGTAGGAGTAGGGTTCGGGGACCCAGTTGTACCAGCCCTTGTCTCCGTACATCCGTGGGTAGAGGGCCTTCCCGTCGACGATCCGTTTCTGAGCGTTGACCCGGGCGGTCTGTTTTCGCCAGGCATCGAGGTACTTGTCGTCGCCGGTCAGGAAGTAGGCATTCATCATGCCGACAAAGCCCCAGTGCTGGCGATTGCGATGAGCCAGCGCACCGCTCTGCGGGACGATCACGGTGAAGCCCCAGCCATAGGTGCCTCCGTACCACTTGCCTTTGGTCGCACCGCCGATGGTGCCGTCGAGGCCGATGTTGGAAGGGATGATGTCGCCGTTTTGTTTCATCCGGCCCAGCCAGGCGTCGACGTAGTCGATCAGCCAGGTGCGGTACTTGGCCTCACCACCCAGCAGGTAGGCGTTCAGCGGCAGCGTGGTGGCGATCAGGTTCAGGGGGTGATCACCGACCACATCGTTGTAGTCCTTGAAGTGAGCGACCATCTCGGCGTAGTTCCGCTCGCCATGGCCCAGGTGAAAGCGGTGCTCGATCTCGATCGGGTCCCCGGCCCAGTCCAGCCCGGTCGCCTTCCGCATCAGCGGACCTCGACTGCCGTTGATCATGCTGCGGATGATCTTGTGTTTGGGGTCGTAGTTGGGAGCCCCGGGGTCCTCGTTCATGTAGAACCCCGCGTACCGCCGCACGCGGTGGCCGTAGCGGGTGTTCTGGTAGTCGCTGAGTCCCTGGAGATTGAACAGCCTCAGGCCTTCGCCGTTGTGCTGCCAATCGAACATGACGGGGAATTCCTTGTAGTACATCCCGTCGCGGGCAAAGGGCACCTCGACGGTCCGCGCCAGCGTGTACTGCCTCAGGTGACCCTCCCAGGCCGTGCGGTACATCGTCAGCACGTCGTCGGCGCCGCCCAGGGCGTGCAACTGAGCCCAGCCGCCAACATTCTCGGGCGCGTCATCGGGGCCGTCGTCACCGCCCCACCGCTCGACGCACAGCAGGAAACCGCGTTCGTCGAAGTACCTGGCAAAGAACCGACGGCAGGCGGCGGCGTTGGAGTCGAGCAGTTGCCGCTGGAGCAGGGACCAGGTGGGTGGGGTCAGAGGGGTGTCGATGCGAACGGTGGGTTCGGCCGACCCGGCAGGGATCGCGAGGCAGGCGAGGAACACGAAGAGCAGCGGGCGAGCGAGGTTCATGATGGGGGCTTGGTGTCTGGTTTCATGGTGAGGAGTGACCGGCGCTCGGGAAGTCGAGGTCTGATCAACCACGTGCCTTCCGGATCGCGGCGACGGTGGTGTCGGTTCGGAACTTGATGATCGCCCGACCCCATTTCTGAGTGTTTTTCAGGGGCGAGAGATTGATGCCGTTGATCGAGAAGTTGCCGGCCCGCTTGCGTTGCCTGGCCCGGATGCTGTCCGGGTCGACGGTCGACATGATCGCGGTGATGCCGAAGTCGTCGTGGAGTCCTTCGGGCACCTGCTTGATGCCGTGAGTTTCCAGGAACTTGCCCACCTCGCCGTAGTTGTAGTACTCGGGCACAAAGCTGACCCTGGGCCCCTTGCCGGCCGACTCGTCCTGGGCCGCGGCAACCGCCTTGAGCCCGTCCTGGTTCCCTCCGCTGTCGCCGATCAGCACGATGTGCTTGAAGCCGTGAGTCTTGTAGCTGGCGACGATGTCGGTCAGTAGAGCCCGGTAGGTCTCCTCGCTCACGCTCACCGTCGAGGGGTACTTCATGTGTACCGTCGGTGGCTTGATGTCGCCTTCCGGGACGAAATCGACGATCGGTGCAACCAGCGCGTTGCCCAGCGTGCGGGCGATCGATTCGGTCATGGCCTGCAGCACCACGCCGTGCTTGTTGGCCACCAGGTAGGGGCCGTTCTGTTCGATCCCGCCGGTGGCGATGATCACCGTATCGGTGCCGGACTTCATCGCGTCTCGGACTTCCATCCAGGTCATCTCGGCGATGAAGACGGTGTCGACAGCGTCGATGGGCCGCTGGCCGTTGAAGTCGGGAGCGACGGGGCTGGGCTGCGGGGCGGCCACGGCGGCGACCACGGCGACGGAAGCGACAAGCAGGTGGCGGATCATGGTGAGTTCCTTGGAAGTGGTCTCGGTCGGGTGTCGGTATGGGCCCCGGATTGTCCGGCAACACACTATGGGACGCAAGCAGCCCGGCCCTCGCGTGGCCCGCCACTGAGTGTCGCGATATGCTGTCCCGACCTGATCGTCGAGTCCAGGTTCGCCCAGCCCGCCCCTGCCCTGCCCTCCTTCGCCCATGACAACCTCCCCCGTCGATCTCAGTGGACGAATCGCCGTGGTGACCGGTGCCGCCCAGGGACTGGGTTTGGCGATGGCCCGCGAGTTGGCTCGTGGCGGTGCCACGGTGGTGCTGGCGGATGTGCAGGCAGAGAAGGCAAGCGAGTCGGCCGAGGGTTTGGTCCGGGAGGGTCTTCTGGCGCGAGCGGTCGCACTCGATGTCACCGACAGCGCCCTGGTCAATGACGTGCTGGCCGCCATCGTCACCGAAAACGGACGACTCGACATACTGGTCAACAATGCCGGTGTCGGCCAGAAACTCGATCGGATCTCGGAGTTGCCCGACCAGGAGTGGGATCGCGTACTGGCGGCGACGTTGACCGGGTCCTTTTATTGCGGTCGTGCGGCGGCGGCGATCATGGAGCGGCAGGAATCCGGGGCCATCGTCAATATCTCGTCGATCAATGGCCAGAACCCCGCGGCGCTGGCCGGGGCCTACAACGTGGCCAAGGCGGGAGTGATCACTCTGACCCGCACGATGTCGCTGGAACTGGCCGCCTACGGTGTGCGGGTCAATGCCGTGTGTCCCGGGCCGGTCTACACCGATTTCAATCGTTCGGTGATGAGGCAGCGGAGCGAGAGCCTGGGGATCGCGGAGGATGAGATGATCGAGCGGGTCCGCAGCGCGGTGCCGCTGGGGCGCTGGGGTGAGCCCGAGGACATTGCCCGGATGGTGGCCTGGCTGGCCAGCCCGGCGGCCGACTGGATGACCGGCGAGGTGATCCGGGTCAGCGGCGGCCTGGAAGGTGTTTCGGCGGCTCCGCCCAGGCGGACGTCGGCAGACGATGATGAGAACGACTGAGACCTGGGAACAGGAGATGGCATGATCCGCTTCAAGTGGCCCGCGGCACTGGTACTGGTTTGCGTCTTGGCCCAGGTCGTCGAGGCGGCCGAGCCGATTCGCGTGGTGGTCTGGGACGAGCGTCAGCCGAAGCAGAAGCAGGCCTACCCGGATTTCCTGGGCAACCAGATTGCAGGGGCCCTGGGAGTGCGTCCGGGCTTGAGCGTCAAGTCGGTCGCCCTGGACGATGCCGGCCAGGGCATCTCCGACAAGGTGCTCGATCAGTGCGATGTGCTGATCTGGTGGGGGCATGTCAGGCAGGGATTGATCAAGCCCGAACACGGCAAACGGATTGTCGAGAGGATCCGGGCCGGAAAACTGTCGTTGATCGCGTTGCACTCGGCTCACTGGTCGACACCGTTCATCGAGGCGATGAATGCCCGGTCGAAAGAGGACGCGTTGAAGCAGGTGCCCGCCGCGGCACGTGCCGCGGCGGTGCTCAAACTGCTGCCTGCGGATCCGCCCCTGTATCGGGCCCCGTCCCGCAGTGCACCGTTGACTCCAGCCGCCTCGTTCTTCCGCAACGCCGACGGCCGCTACGAAGTGAATCTCAGGCTGCCCAACTGCTGCTTTCCGGCCTACCGACCCGACGGCAAGCCATCGACGATGATCACCCGGGTCCCGTCGCACCCGATCGCACGCGGTCTGCCCAAGAGCTGGACGGTGGCTCACACCGAGATGTACGACGAGCCGTTCCATGTGCCGGCTCCCGACGTGGTGGTGTTCGAGGAGCGATGGGCTGCCGGTGAGCGGTTCCGCAGCGGGATGATCTGGAACCTCGGCAAGGGCAAGGTGTTCTACTTCCGGCCGGGCCATGAAACCTACGGCGTCTACTTCGAACCGCTCCCGCTCAAGGTGCTGGAAAACGCCGCCAGGTGGCTCGCCAGGTAGGTCAGGCTGTGCCTGACACCTCGCCAGCACTGCCCTTTACCCAACAGGCCACTAACCCTAAAACAGCCCCTTTCCCCCCCCCCCCCCCCCCCCCCCCCCCCCCCCCCCCCCCCCCCCCCGAGCGCCCACCCGCG
>CAUZJR010000178.1:0-10282 GCA_963580005.1 Planctomycetota bacterium | reverse complement strand
GCAGATGCAGCTGTCCGGCCCGATGCTGCAGCAACTGGTCGAGTGGATTGCCGAGCAGCGCCAGGCTGCGGGCAAGCTGTCAGGCGGCACGCCGCAGGGGGAACGGCCCCTGTACTTCATGTCGAAGCAGGCCAAGAACCGGTTCCTCAGGTCGGGGCATTGGGACCAGCAGCCCGAGCTGATCGTGGCGGGTGAGCTGGGCTTGGAGCCTGCACCGAGTGGGTCTCGAGCGGTGCTGCGGGTCGATTCGATCGTCGTGGGGGTCAATCCGACGGTGGCCACGGTGGTGTACAACCGCAAGCACTGGGGTCTGTTGGGTCGAGTGATCCGGCGGGAGATGTCGTTCCCGGTGACGCTGCATCGGCCGCGGACGATCCGGATGGTGGGCGGCAAGACCGGTCCGACCTTCGACCCTTATGGCAGTGTGGGTGCCGACAAAGCGGGTGGTGGAGAGGACGGATACCTGAGAGTCGTGGCCAGTGGGGACGAGGCCACGATCAAGTCGCTCAACGAGTCGGTGGCCTCGCACATGCAGGCGGAGGTCAAGAAGACTCAGACGATTCTGCCGGCGGTGACGCTACCGAGGCTCGAGCAGGGCCTGATTCCCCTGGTGGGGAACAAACAGGCCCAGGTCGATGCTCGCACGATTGGCGGAACCGGACTGCGAGCTCTGCTGGGGGCTCATCGGTTGTCCATGGCCAGTGCGGGTCTGTATCCCGACGGCGCGTTGTATGCGTACAACATCACGATCATGCACAGCTCGCTGTCGGCCAAGGGTTGGGGCCTGTTCAATTCCGAAATCCGGGACCGGGTGCTGATGTTCGTGGTGGCCCGGGACGGGATCTGGTTGCTTTCGAGTCGCGAGCTGTGCGAGGTGGCCGAGAAGGTGTTGCCTCGAGCCGGGTTCTACACCAAGGGGGGCCGCAAGCCGCTGGTGCCCATCGATCGAGATCCCGACGTTGCGGTCTTCGAACCGTCGTTGCCGGAGGCTCCGCTGGATCCCAAGGCACCCAGCGCACCGGTTGCCATCGTCGAGCCGTCTGATGCCGATGGCCAGGCGGCGTGTCGCCAGCATGCCCAACAGCGGGCCGCCGCTCACCAGGGGGCTTTGAAGGAACACCAGTTGAACATCACCAACGGGGCCTACAAGACCGACAGCGACTGGCGGAGTTACCTGCAGGCGATGACAGAGTGGCGGCAGGCGACGGCGACGGTGGAAGCCCAGCTGGTGCTCAGAAAATCGCGGTTGGGCGATACGGTCAAGTTGCGCGAGAAGCTGCAGAAGGTGTGGAACGAGTTTGCCCAGGCGGCCTACGATGCGGTCAAGCAGCGGGCCGGTCGGCCGGAGAAACCTGGCGAGGCGGAGAAAGTCGAGGACCGGGACGTCTCGGTGCTGCCAGCGATTCGAGAGGCATTGGAGTATCGGTTGAAGGGAGGTGACCGATGAAGGGTGCGGTCACCGGTTGGCTCGCCGCAGGGCTGATGCTGTTGGCGTGCGTCGGCGTGGGATGTGATCGAGGAGATCCGGCACCGAGTGAGTCTCAGTTGGCCGCGGCGGAGAGCCGACGCTCCGACGAGCTCGAACAGATCGCCTCGACGCTGGACGCCTCGCTGGAGGCGGCGGAACTGGGCGTGTGGCGGGTTGTCGAACCGGTGACGTTTCGACATGGCGTCTCGGCAGAGACTCACTCGCCGCTGGTGGGGACGATCTCGTTCACCTGCATGTTCCCGATCACGATCGAGGGGACCGAGCACGAGAACCTGGTGCGTCAGAATGGGCGACTGGTGTTCCACCGGGACCAGTGGCGATTGCAGCAGGTGGGGGTGTCGTTCAAGTACTTCAACGAGAACGACTTCACCGACGAATCGGACCTGCTGGCCGCGTCGCTGCTGGATGGTGGGAAGCTGACGGTGCTGAAGTCGGTCTGGACCACGACGGTTCGCGATACGGCCGAGTTGCAACTGGCGGCCAGGGAGCTTGAGCGAGCTGAGGCCGAGCAGGACCAGGAGGAAGCTGCGGCGTTGAAGAAGGCCGAGGCGGACGCCGAGGCCAAGCGTGCCAAGCGGGACTCGCTGACCGAGGCGGCTCGCCTGAAGGTGATGGCGGCCAGGCTCACTAAGATCGCTCAAGCAGCCAACTCAAGTCTGGGTGCGACGATCGAGGGTGTCGACGGTCTGCGGCTGACCGGAGAGGTTGAGGTGGAGGTCGAGTTGTCGGAGGACTCATTTCGCGGACGGGTCTCCTTTGAGGCCATGCCGCGGGATGTCACGGTCGAGTACCTCTCGGCCCGCTTCGGTGGGCCCTGGCTCTATGAGGGTCTGAAAGCAGGCGGGGGATGGGACGGTCCTTCACGTCAGGTGCTCTCGGCATTTCTCGACAGGCGGCTGTCCGAGCCGGCAGCGGACGAAGAGTGACGCTGCGAACACACCGGCCCCGACACACCGTGAACCAGTTCCGGCGGCCTGGTACCGAATAATCGCGAAGCGGTTTCATCCCACAGCGCAGTGTTGCCCGCCGCCAGGCGGGCTACGCTGGGTTCGGTATGCCCCGCGCGCATTTGTGAACCCTAACGGGGTTCCACATCACGACACGTCGACGTGTGAAACCCCTTCGAGGTTTGGGGACGGGGCGGGTTTGGGATACCCAGCGTGGCGCCCGCCCAGGGGGCGTGCTGACACTGGGCTTTGGTTTGGAACCCCTTGGGGGTTGGGTGGTGTGTGGCTGAGATCGATTCAACCGGTTGATTGACTGGTGTTTCGGTGCTGCAATCCTGCGATATGAGGTTGCGATCTGGCCGTGAGGATTGAGAGCATGCGTCTGAGGCTGATGCGTACCGTGTTGATCGTGGCGGCGATGAGCGTCGTCGGCATGGCGCAGAACAAACGGGACGACGCGGTTCGGAAGGATCGCGAGACGGTTGAGCCGGCCGGGAAATGGATCTACCACGATCTGCCCCGCGGGCTGGCCGAGGCGAAGCGGAGTGGTCGGCCGGTGCTTGTCGTCTTCCGCTGAATCTCCTGACACGCCTGTGAAGGCTTCGACGGGCAGGTTGTCCGTCACGACCCGCGAATCAAGAAGTTACTCGAGCGATTCGTCTGCGTACGGATCGTGCAGGCCAATGGCCTGGACCTCTCGCTGTTCCAGTTCGACTTCGACCTGACGTTTGCCGCGTTCTTCCTGAACGCGGACAAGACGATCTACGGTCGCTTCGGCACGCGGTCGGACCAGAAGGACGCGATGCGCGAGATGTCGATGGAAGGTTTTGACAAGGCGCTGGAGGGAGCGCTGCAGATTCACTCACGGTTCCCGTCCAACCGCAAGACCCTGGCCGGCAAGCGTGGGCCCACGTCGCGGTACCGCGTGCCCGAGTTGTTCCCGTCGCTGAATGGCCGGTTTACGGCGAAGCTGAGTAAGCAGCAGCCGGCGCGGAGCTGCATGCATTGCCACATGGTCGGCGCGGCCATGCGAAAAGTCTACCGGTCCAGTCGCAAGCCGATCCCCGAGGACGTACTGTTTCCGTGGCCCTTGCCAAGCGTGGTGGGGCTGCGATTGGACCCCAAGCATATGGCCACCGTGAAGGAGGTTGCGCGTGGTTCGGCGGCCGAGCGGGCCGGGCTCCGCAGCGGTGACCAGCTACTGAGCCTCTCGGGCCAGCCACTGCTCTCAATCGCCGACGTGCAGTGGGTGCTGCACCGGACCCGGGCGACCGATCGGGTCTCTGCGCGAGTCCGACGTGGGACCAGGGAGCTCGATATCGAGTTGGCACTCAAACCGGGTTGGCGCAGCGGCGGGGACATCTCGTGGCGGACCACGACGTGGGACTTGAGGCGAATGGCGACTGGCGGTCTGGTGCTCGAGGACCTCGCGGACGCCCAGCGGCTGAAAACGAAACTGGGAACTCGCAACCTGGCACTGCTGGTCAAGCACGTTGGTCAATACGGCGAGCACGCCGTTGCCAAGCGGGCCGGGTTCCAGAAGGGCGACATCATCGTGGAGGTTCCCGGGCTGCGAGGGCGATCCTCGGAGACCGATTACCTGGCCAGGATCCTGGCGTCGAAGATGCGAGGTGACTCGATAATGATCGGGGTGCTCAGACGCGGGCGGCGATTGGAGCTGCGGTTGCGGCTGCAGTAGTCCGGACGTGTGGGGTGGCTTGGGGCTGGTGTTGTCGGGTGCGGGGTGCTGTCGTAGACTCCCGCGTTGACCGGGTCCGCGTTGGCGGGCTCGGTCGGGTGTGCCAGATGTTTCGACCCGGGAGTGTCTCATGATGCGTTCGGCCAATCCGACGCTGAAGGCGTCGACGTTCGAGCAGCATGGTGCCGTCGAGCAGTCCACGGCGATGACGATCAGCGGGACGGTCAACAAGACCTTCCTGCTGCTGTTGTTCCTGGTCGCGACGGCCTCATACGCCTGGAATCTGACTGGCGACTGGCGTGATGCTCGGGCCGCGGAGCGCGAAGGGACCGCGGTGTCGTCGTCGGCCGCCGGGGGTGTGCACCCGGGAGTGCTGATCGGCGGCGGCATGATTGCCGGTCTGATCTTCGCGATGGCGACGATGTTCAAACCGACCTGGGCACCGGTGACCGCTCCGCTGTATGCCCTCAGCGAGGGCGTCTTCCTGGGGGCACTCTCGGCCCTGGCAGACCTGATATACCCGGGAGTTGCCTTTCAGGCCGCCTGCCTGACGTTCTGCACGCTGGGCGGCTTGCTGGCGGCGTACAAGTCGGGGCTGATCCGAGCCACGGAGAACTTCAAGCTGGGAGTCACCGCTGCCACGATGGGGATCTGCCTGATCTACCTCGTCTCGATGGTCGTGAACATGGTCGGGGGAGCCGGTACGATGCCCTACATCCATGGGGGCAGCTATGTGAGCATCGGCTTCAGCCTCTTCGTGGTCGTGATCGCCTCGCTGAACCTGGTCCTCGATTTCGATTTCATCGAGCAGGGAGCCGAGAACCGAGCGCCGAAGTACATGGAATGGTACGGCGCCTTCGGACTGATGGTGACCCTGATCTGGCTCTACATCGAGATCCTGCACCTGCTGATGAAACTCCACAGCCGCAGATGAGGTGTCGCCAGTTGCCGCGGCACACTCAATTCTCGGGAATCACCTCGATCGTCGGCATCGCCAGGTAGACGATGGGCATCTCGCCGTCCTCGGAAGTGAAGTAGGGGATGTGATAGATGCCGCAGGCGACCAGGCCGCCTCCGGTGGGGTCGACCTGCTGCCAGCGATCCTCGTCGGTGAAGTACTCGGCCCAGATGTGGCCGCTCGAGCCATACAGCCAGCCCCCGACCTGCCGCGCGGGGACTCCGACGGCTCGGCAGAGGGTGACGAAGCAATCGGAGAAGTCCCAGCAGTGGCCGGACTTCTGGTGCAGCACTTTCAGCGTGCCCCAGCGTGATCCGGTATTGCCCGAGTAGCGGATGTTCTTTCCCGGAGCGAGCCAGGCCAGGATCGCATGGGCCTTTTGCTCGCGGGTCGACTTGCCCCGGGTGATGCGGTGGGCCAATGAGCTGATGTCTGTCGAGCCGGAGGGCCACAGGTCTGTGGGGCGGGTGCATTCGGGGCCGGGTGCCGATGTGGACCGGGCCAGGCCGGTGCTGTCCACGGTGACCTCGATCGTCACGCTGACAAAAGGCACCCCGTGACGCTGCGACGTCTCGGGAAATGACACCTCCAGTTGGTGATCGTCGCCGGACTGCTGCTGGTGCTGCCCGGGGGGCTCGAATGCGTAGCGGGTCGTCGAGGGGGCCAGTGACGTGGCTCTTAGGGACAACGACTTCGAAAACGTGAACCCTGCGGCCAACTTCCTGATCTCCTGCTCAGCGGACCCCATCGGCCCGGCGGCATCGGCCAGGAACTGGTTGAACAGAGGATTGCACGCCATGTAGTCGGCCGTCTCGATCGTGGCCAACCGGGCGGTGACTCGGTACCGCAGGCGTAACGGCTTGGGCAGGAATCCCAGCTCATAAGAGGTCTTGATCGCCAACGCTTGTTCGATCTGGCTGCCGACGTATTCGATGATCGTCAGCTCGCGTCGCAGGCAGAACGGTTCTGGCTTGATGTCGAGCATCGAGCGGTAGACGGCGTCGGCGGCCTGGGCATCGGCGGTCTGGATCAGGTTGACCTGGATCGGAGATCCCTGGACGGTGAGGTGCGAGTTGGTGAGGGCGGTGATGGTGCCGCCGAGTTTGGAGCTGATCGCGGCACGTTGCAGATCTGTGGCCGTGGTGGCACTCTGCAGGAAGACCCCGGCGGGCAGCTCCGGCAGTTCTGCCCCGGTGGCCGGCGTGATCGGGGTGGCTTGAGCCGAGTTGGTCTTCGCGGGCTGGTCCTGGTGATCAGTTGGCGAGGGAGCTGTTTGTTGGCAGGACGCAGCCCCTGCAATCAGCATCAGCAGGGCTGCTCGCGTCGTGCGACGACCTCGCCGGCACCGCCCTTGGACGACAGGACCACTCATGCCGGGTATTCTACTTCACTGAAATCCGAGACGCGAAGAGGATCGAGAGGATTCCGATGTCCGACGACCAATTGAAGATCATCTACACCAAGACTGACGAGGCGCCCGCACTGGCGACTCGATCGCTGCTGCCGATCCTGCGGGCTTTCACCGCCTCTGCGGGGATCGAGTTCGACCTGCAGGACATTTCTCTGGCCGGACGGGTCCGGGCCAAGTTTCCCGAGAACCTCTTCGGGGACCAGCTTCTGAATGATGCTTTGAGCGAATTAGGTGAGTTGGCCAAGACGCCGGCGGCCAACATCATCAAGTTGCCCAACATCAGTGCGTCGATCCCCCAGTTGCAGGCCACGATCTCGGAATTGCAGGCCCAGGGATTCTCGGTTCCGGATTACCCCGAGGAGCCTGGGAACGAGGCGGAGGAATCGGTCAAGGCGCGGTATGCGGGGGTGCTGGGAAGTGCGGTGAACCCGGTCTTGCGTGAGGGCAACTCGGATCGTCGCGTGGCGGCTCCGGTCAAGGCCTACGCCCAGGCCAACCCGCATCCGATGGGGGAGTGGAACAGCGAGATCGAGACCCACGTGGCTCACATGAGCGAAGGCGACTTCTTCGGCAGCGAACAGTCGCACTCGATGTCGGAGGCCGGGTCGGTGCAGATCGTGCTTGAAACCTCAGAGGGCCAGCCCACGGTGTTGCGGGATGGCCTGGCGTTGCAGGAAGGTGAGGTGATCGACTCGTCGGTGATGAGTCGCCAGGCTCTGCGGGACTTCCTGGCCCGCGAGATGGACGATGCGGTTGAAGGTAACCTGCTGTTCTCGCTTCACATGAAGGCCACGATGATGAAGGTCTCGGACCCGATCATCTTCGGCCACGCCGTCAGCGTGTATTACCGTGACGTGTTCGAAAAACACGGCGAAGTGCTCGGGGAACTCGGTGTCGATCCCAACAACGGCATCGGCGACCTGTACACGAAGATCGAGAGCCTGGGCGAGGAGCGAGCGGAACTGGCTGATCAGATTCGTTCTGACGTTGAGGCGGTTTACCAGTCACGGCCGCGGCTGGCGATGGTCAACTCCGACCGGGGAATCACCAACCTGCATGTTCCCAGCGACATCATCATCGACGCTTCGATGCCGGTGGTCGTGCGTGACAGCGGCACGATGTGGGGTCCCGATGGCGGTCAGCACGATGTGAAATGCGTGATCCCCGATCGGTGCTACGCCGGGGTCTACCAGGTGGTGCTCGATTCCTGCCGCGAGCACGGGGCCTTTGACGTGGCCACGATGGGCAATGTCAGCAATGTCGGGCTGATGGCTCAGAAGGCCGAAGAGTACGGGTCGCATGACAAGACGTTCGAGATTCCCGAGGCGGGAACGGTGCGGGTGATCGACGGGTCGGGGGCGGTGTTGACCGAACACACTGTCGAGCGGGGTGACGTCTGGAGGATGTGCCAGACCCGGGACATCGCGATCAGGGACTGGGTCCGACTGGCCGTGAGCCGGGCGCGGGCGACCGGTGCTCCGGCGATCTTCTGGTTGAACGCACAGCGGGCTCATGATGCGGCCCTGATCGCCAAGATCGAGCAGTACCTGCCCGAGCACGACACCGAGGGTCTTGAGATCCAGGTCCTGGCTCCCATTGAGGCGACCCGGGTCAGTTGCCAGCGGGCCCGTGACGGGCTCGACACGATCTCGGTGACCGGCAACGTGCTGCGTGACTACCTGACCGACCTGTTCCCGATTCTCGAACTGGGCACCAGCGCCAAGATGCTCTCGATCGTCCCGTTGCTGGCCGGCGGAGGCCTGTACGAGACCGGTGCGGGAGGGTCGGCTCCGAAGCATGTTCAGCAATTCGAGGCCGAGAATCACCTGAGATGGGATTCTCTGGGCGAATTCCTGGCCGTGGGCGTGTCGCTGGAGGATGTGGCCGAGAAGTCCGGCAGCGCGAGAGTCGGGATTGTGGCGGGTGCACTGAACGAGGCGATTGGCCGGTTACTGGCCGAACGCAAGTCGCCGTCGCGGAAGGTCAATGAACTGGACAATCGCGGCAGCCATTTCTACCTGGCCCTGTTCTGGGCCCAGGCCCTGGCGACTCAGACCGAGGACACCGAGTTGCAGGCTGAGTTCACGGACCTGGCCAACCGGTTGGCCGAGAACGAGGAGCAGATCGTTGACGAGATGAACTCGGTCCAGGACCAGGCCATGGACATTGGCGGCTACTACCAGCCCTCGGACGAGTTGGCTGACGCCGCGATGCGTCCCAGCGAGACGTTCAATGCGGCCCTGGCGTCGCTGGTGGGCTAGGCGTCAAGGTCCCAGGCGACTTCGAACTACTTCCAGAGCAGGTCGTCGACCTGGTCGGGGTGCTCGAGCGGAATGCGGTGGGTGATGCGATCGCCCTTGGCCAGGCCGCCGGTGTCGATCAACCGCTTGGTCAGCCGGCCGGTGGCTCCCTTGAGCGCCAGCCCGAGGTCGACTCGTGTCTGCGTCGCCGGTCGGAGCTGTGCGATCACGTGCTGTCGGTAGAGCGGTACGATGGTCGTGCAGGGGCTGATTCGCGGTTCTCGATGCCGCTTGCGGGCCCCGAGTACAACTCGTCGACCCGTCCGGGAGCGGCTGCCAGGTAGGACTTGGGGTCCAGGTCCACCTTGCCGTTGTCTTCGGCCCAATCGACGATCATGTAGCCGGTGGTCATGCCCAGGCCATGTTCGGATTTCAGCCAAGCCCGCCGTTCCCTGGTCTCCCCGGGGCCATCGGCCTTCAGCAGCTTGCCCCATTGCTTTATCGACCGCCCGGTCCTGTGAAACTCAAGAGGTCTCAGGCGGAGGCGACTTCCTGGTAGATGTCCTTGTCGACCACCTCACTCCAGCGATCGATGATCTTCCGCCAGAGTGGTCCGGGCTGACCGTCACCGATCGGCACCCCGTTGAAGCGGGTGACCGGGCCCAGGCAATAGGGAGTGGTCGGCATCCACGCCTCCTCGGCATTGACCACGTCGTAGGTCTGCAGGTTCTCTTCGACGAGCGGGATGCCCATCTCTTCAAGAATCTCGCCGAGCACCGTCAGGCTGATGCCCCAGAGGATGTTGTCGCGGCGGGGCGAGACGACCTGCCCGTCGCGGTAGATCACGAAGTTCGAACCACCCGTCTCGGTGATGTTGCCGTTGATGTCGAGATAGAGGGGGGTAGCGGTGGGGTCCAGTTGCTTGACCTCCTGCTCACCGATCCACATGTGCAGGCGGTTGCGGTTCTTGATCTTCGACGAGAGGCACTGCGGGGGCCAGTGGCGGGGTGCGGGGGTGACGCAGTGGACACCTTTCAGGAACACGTTGCGAAACAGCGAGAAGCGGACCGGGAAGGTGTGCTGGACATAGGTGGGCGAGAGAGTCTCGGGCATGCCGGCGGCTCCGGCATACACGGCGTTTTCACCGGCGGTCATGTAGAAGACCAGGCCCAGCTCATCGCCGGGTGCCAGTTGGCCGTTCTCGGCGATCAGTTTCTCGGAAATCTCGCGGCTCTCGTCGATGCTCACCGGCGGCTCGATCCTCGCGTAGCGGCAGCTGCGGTAAAACCTCTGCAGGTGATCTTCGAGCCGGTAGGGGACCTGGTGAAACGTGCGGAAGAAGTCGGTGACGGCCGCTCCGAGCACGATGCCCAGGTCATAGATCGGCAGCTTGCATTCTGAGGCGGGTACGAATTCGCCCTTGAGGTAGGCAATCGGTTCGGTCATCGAGCTGGGCCTGTGGAGGATGTTCAGGGAGGGGCCATCGTACGATCTGGAGAGGGGTTTTGTGTACCATGAGGGGCACCGACGGTCCGCCT